>NZ_PSVZ01000030.1:0-30833 GCF_002932315.1 Rathayibacter sp. AY1C9 | reverse complement strand
GCGACGCCGCCGCCGATCGGCCCCTGCTGGTCGTCGTCGAGGACCTGCACCGGATCGACCCGGAGTCGGCGTGGGCGCTGCGGATGCTCGCCCGGCGCATCGGCGAGGACCGCGTCGTCGTCGTGATGACCACGAGGGACCGGCCCGAGGAGGACTCCGGTCTCGAGCACCTCCACCTCGGGCCGCTGTCGGCCGCCGACTCGGCCGCTCTCCTCGACACGCTCCCGCATCCTCCTCGCGGCGCCGCCCGGCGCGCTCTGCTCGACCTCGCCCGCGGGAATCCGCTCGCCCTGGTGGAGCTGACCGGGCGCGACCCGTCGGCCGACGAGGCGGAGGACCGCGCGGTGACCGGACGCCTCGAGTCGGCCTTCGCCGAGCGGTTCGCGGAGCTCGACCAGCCCTCTCGGCTCGCCGTGCTGGCCGTGGCGCTGGGCGACGTCGCGACGGCGGAGGAGGCGAGCCGGCTGGCGAACCTGGCGCTCGGCCGCCACCCCGACCCCTCCTGGATCGACCGGGCCGTCGCCGCGTCGCTGCTCAGCTGGACGCCGGGGAGCGGACTCCGCTTCCGGCACCCTCTCGTGCAGTCCGCGGTGACGAGCGTGAGCCGCCCCTCCGAGCGCGCGGCCGTGCTCCGCACGCTCGTCCAGGAGCACCGCGACGACCCGAGCCGGACGCTCTGGTGGCGGTCGGAGCTCGCGACGGGCTCGGACGGGCCGGTCGGCGAGGAGCTCGCCGGTCTCGCGGCGTCAGGCCTCGCGACGGGCGACGTCGTCCTGGCGGCTCAGGCGATGGAGCGGGCGGCGGAGCTGACCCCCGCGGGGCCGCTGCGCGTCTCGCGCCTGATCGACGCGGCCGAGTACTCCGGACTCGCCGGCCGGACCGCGGAGGCGGCGCTGCTCGTGCACCGCGCGGCGGGCGAGGCCGTCGATCCGGTGCTCACCGCCCGCGCCGCCTGGACGCGCGAGACGCTGCCGACCGGGCGCACGGCCCTCTCGCGGGGCGACCTCTCGCCTGCGCTCGCCGCAGTGACGGCGCTGCAGAGCCACGGAGCCGTCGACGCCGCGACCGCCGCGCTCCTGCACCTCGCCGCCATCGCCTGGGACCACAACCGCGAGGCGTCGCCGGGGGAGCCGATGATCCAGGCGGTGCGCGCGCTCGCCCTCGACGACTCCGACCCGCGCGCCGTCCTGCTCGCGGCGGTCACCGAGCCGATCGCCCGCGGCGACGAGGTCGTCCGCCGGGCGCTCGCGGCGGCCGGCGGGGCGAGCGGTCCGGAGGAGGCGTGGTGGCTCGGCTACGCGCTGAACACGGCGGGCGAGGTCGAGGTCGCCCGGGAGCTCCTGGAGGAGGCGATCACCGGGCTGCGCGCGCGCGGCGACATCCGGATCCTCCCGCAGGCGCTCCTCGCCGCCTCGATGACCACGTCGCTCGCCGGCCGCTTCTCGCGCGCCCGCTCCTTCGCCGAGGAGGCGCTCGTCCTCGGGAGCGACCTGGGGGACGTCGGCTTCGAGACCGCGTCCCGGGCCTGCCTGGCCTGGTTCGACGCGATGGAGGGCGTCGCGCCCGATCCCGAGGCGATCAGCGCGGGCAGCGCGATCGGCGCGGCCGTCCTCTGCTCGAGCGTGATGCGGGCGACGCTCCGCGGATCGCGAGCGGCGGTGGCGGTCCTCGAGTCGCGACCGGGCGACGCCGTGCCGGAGCTCCTGCCCCTCCTCGACACGGACGACGACTCCCTGAACCCCGGCTTCGCGATCCTGACCACGCCCGATCTCGTCGACGCGGCTCTCGCGATCGGGGACGTCGGAGTCGTGCGCCTGCACGCCGCGAGGCTGGAATCGCTCTTCGAGCGCTGGCACCAGCCGATGATCGAGGCGGCCCTCCGGTACGCGCAGATCGCCGTGGCGCTCGCCGACGGAGCGCCGGACGCCGCGGCCGGGCTGCTCCGCCGGACTCCGCCGCCGCTCCCGTACGTGCGGGCGCGGGCGCTGCTGCTCGTGGGCGACGGGCTGCACCGGGCCGGTCGGGCGGCCGAGGCGCGGCCCCTCCTCCGCGAGGCACTGGCGATGCTCGAGGAGCTGCCGATCCACGCCTGGGCCGATCGGGCCCGTGACGCGCTCCGGGCCGCCGGAGGGAGGATCGCGGACGCGCCGTCGCCGGCCGCTGCGACGCTGACCCCGCAGGAGCTGCGCATCTGCGCTCTCGCGAGCACGGGGCTGTCGAACCGCGCGATCGCGCAGAACCTGTTCCTCTCGCCGCGCACGGTCGGCGCGCACCTGTACGCGGCGTACCGCAAGCTCGGGATCGGCGGGCGGGGCGAGCTCGCCGCGGTGCTCGGGAGGGACGCGGGCGCCGACGCCTGAGGCCGGACTCCGCTCGCAGGGGCACCCGGCCCCCGTTCGAGCGCAGACGCGCAGGCGCGCCCCGGAACGGCCGGGACGCGCCTGCGAGCGTGCCGCGCTACTCCTGGATGAAGGCCAGCAGGTCGGGGTTGATGACGTCCGCGTGGACGGTCAGCATGCCGTGCGGGTAGCCCTCGTAGATCTTGAGCGTCGAGTTCTGCAGCAGCTCGTGCTGCTTGAGCGCGGCGTCCTTGTAGGGGACGACCTGGTCGTCGTCGCCCTGGGTGACGAGGACGGGGACGGTGATCGCCTTCAGGTCCTCGGTCTGGTCCGTCTCCGAGAAGGCCTTGATGCCCTCGTAGTGCGCGAGCGCGGATCCGGTCATGCCCTGGCGCCACCAGTTGTCGACCACGGGCTGCGAGAGCTCGACCCCCTCGCGGTTGAAGCCGTAGAAGGGCCCGGAGGCCACGGCCTGGTAGAACTCGGCGCGGTTCGCCGCGAGAGCGTCGCGGAAGCCGTCGAACACCGAGATCGGCGTGCCCTCGGGGTTCGCCTCGGTCTGCACCATCAGCGGCGGGACCGACGAGACGAGGACGGCCTTGGCCACGCGGCCCTGGGGCTCGCCGTACTTCGCGACGTAGCGCGCGACCTGGCCGCCTCCGGTGGAGTGGCCGATGTGGATCGCGTTCCGCAGGTCGAGGTGCTCGACGACCGCGTTCACGTCGCTGGCGTAGTGGTCCATGTCGTGTCCGGTGCCGACCTGGGTCGAGCGTCCGTGCCCGCGGCGGTCGGTCGCGATGACGCGGTAGCCGTGCGCGTGGAAGAACAGCATCTGCGCGTCCCAGTCGTCGGACGACAGCGGCCAGCCGTGGTGGAAGACGATGGGCTGCGCGTCGGTGCTGCCCCAGTCCTTGTAGTAGATCTCGACGTCGTCGTCCGTGGTCACAAACGGCATCTTCGAACCTCCGTGCTCGTGTCGATCCCGAGCCCGGCCCGGGTCGTGTCCAAGGTGGTGCCTCCCCGGATGAGGGTGGGGAGCGGCTCCACGATAGGGGCGTGGGAGCGCTCCCTGAAGAGCGCGGGGAGATGTTCCGACGATCGTCCAGACCTGGTCGCCCGGGCGGTGCCGGGGCCGCCGGCCGCGCTCGCCGAGTGGGGTCGGATGACTCGTGACCGGCACCGCGGACGCTGACAGGATCGCGGCGGACGCGCCCTCCCGCGGCGCGCGGATCGGAGGTCGCGATGCCCACGACGACGCCCACGACGACGGCCCTGCCGACGCGCAGGACGACGACGCCCCAGCGGGCGGTGCTCCGGTGACCGTCGAGGACCGCGTCCCGATCGAGCCGCAGGCGGTCGTCGCTCCGCTCAGCCGGTCCGCCGTCTTCCTCTCGCTCGACATCGTCGGCGGGCAGGACGCCGCGGACCGCGTGCGGGACGTCGTCGCCGACGTGGGCGGGATCCTCCGCGCGGTCGGCTTCCGCGACCTGGGCCTGCGCCTCTCCTGCCTGGTCGGGATCGGGAGCGACGCGTGGGACCGCTTCGGCGGGGAGGGGCGCCCCGCGCAGCTGCACCCGTTCCGGGAGGTGGTCGGCGCGGCGCACACGGCCGTCTCGACGCAGACCGACCTCCTGTTCCACATCCGGGCGGAGCGGGACGACGCCTGCTTCGAGTTCGAGCGCCTCCTGCTCGACGCGCTCGGCGAGGACGTCGTCGTCCGCGACGAGGTGGTCGGCTTCCGCTACTTCGACAACCGCGACCTGCTGGGCTTCGTCGACGGCACCGAGAATCCGACCGGCGAGGCGCTGCCCCGCGTCGCGCTGATCGGCGCGGAGGACGCGGCGTTCGCGGGCGGCAGCTACCTGGTCGTGCAGAAGTACCTGCACGACCTGACGGCGTGGCACGCGCTCACCACCGAGCAGCAGGAGCGGGTCATCGGCCGGAGCAAGGCCGACAACGTCGAGCGCGAGGACGATCCGGCGCAGCTCTCGCACAAGGGGCTCGCGACCGTGGTCGACGCCGGCGGGACCGAGCACGACATCCTCCGCGACAACATGCCCTTCGGCCGGCCCGGCAGGGGCGAGTTCGGCACGTACTTCCTCGGCCTGGCCGCCGACCTGTCGGTGATCGAGACGATGCTGACGCGGATGTTCGTCGGCGTGCCCGCGGGCCGGCACGACCGCCTCCTCGACTTCTCGACCGCGACGACCGGCGGGGTCTACTTCGTGCCCTCGCGGGACGTGCTCGAGGGCCTGGGCGGCTGACCCGGGCCGGTCGTCGGGGCGCGGATCGAGTCGGATGACCGTGGTGCCGCCCGGGCCGGAGCGGTGGGATCGGAGCAGCGCAGGCGCGCAGGACGATCAGCAGGGAGAACGCCGTGGAACCCGACGACAGCACCGCTCCGCACCACGAGACCCCCGGTTTCGGAGACCCGGACCTCCCCCAGGAGGGGATCGTGAACACCGAGGGCGATCCCTCGGCGAACACGATGACCGGCCCGCAGAACCGCGTCCTGGAGGGACTGTTCCCGAACCAGATCGCCGCGCCCGCGACGGACATCAGCACGCAGCCGTTCTTCTGGTCCTCCTTCAACATCTCGCCGCGGCGGGTGCAGCGGGGAGGCTGGGCGCGCGAGCTCACGCAGGCCGATTTCGCGATCTCGAACGAGATCGCCGGCGTGAACATGTACCTCGAGGCCGGCGGGATCCGCGAGCTGCACTGGCACCAGAGCGCCGAGTGGGCGCTGATGACCAAGGGGAACTGCCGCATCACCACGCTCAGCCGCACCGGCCGGCCCAGTGTCGACGACGTGCAGGAGGGGGACCTCTGGTACTTCCCGCCCGGCCTGCCGCACTCCCTGCAGGGCCTCGGCCCGGACGGGGCGGAGTTCGTGCTCGCGTTCGACGACGGCGAGCAGTCCGAGAGCAACACGCTCCTGCTCACCGACTGGTTCGCGCACACGCCGCCGGACGTGCTGGCGAAGAACTTCGGCGTCGCGCAGGAGGTCTTCCGCGACATCCCGCTGCACGACCTCTGGATCTTCCCGGGCGACGTGCCCGGCGACCTCCCGGCCGACCGGGCCGCGGCCGGGGTGCAGGACGGCGACGAGGCGGTGATCTTCCGGCTCTCCCGCTCGGAGCCCGCGTACCAGAACAGCGGCGGCCGGATCCAGATCGCCGACAGCACGAACTTCCCGGCCTCGCGCACGGTCTCGGCCGCGCTGACGACCGTCGAGCCCGGCTCGATGCGCGAGCTGCACTGGCACCCCAACGCCGACGAGTGGCAGTACTACCTCCGCGGATCCGCTCGGATGACCGTCTTCAACACCGGCCCGCACGCCAACACGACCGACTTCCACGCCGGAGACGTGGGCGTCGTGCGCCGCAACTTCGGCCACTACGTGGAGAACACCGGCGACGACACGCTGGTCTACATCGAGACCTTCAAGAGCTCCCACTACGAGGAGGTGTCGCTCGCCCAGTGGCTGAGCCACCTGCCGCCGTCGCTGGTCGCGCAGCACCTGAACATCCCGGAGGAGGTGCTGGCGACCTTTCCGCCCGGGACGCAGGGGATCACTCCGCTGCGCTGAGGGAGGGACGCGCGGAGGGGACGGGGACATGGCGGAGGATCACGAGGCGGCGCTCCTGCCGTGGGCGGGGAGGGCGGCGGTGCTGCTGGACCGGCACCTGCGGGTGCTGGCCGCGACTCCGCTCGCGCGGGCGCTCTCGCCCGCCTTCGCCCCAGGAGCGAGCATCGCCCGCTTCACCTTCCTGGACTCGTCCGAGGTCGAGGACCTGCCCTGCTGGGGGTCCGCCGCCGACCAGGTCGCGGCGATGCTCCGCGACTCGCTCGAGCGGCATCGGGGGGACCGGGAGTTCCTGACGGTCGTCGGGGAGCTCTCGGCGAGGAGCCCGCGGTTCGCGGACTCGTGGGCGGCCGGGGCGGAGGCCGACGCACGCGGGTCGGTCGTGTTCCTCGACACCGCGGTCGGCTCTGTTCCGATGGACTACCGGCTGGTCCGGGACGGCGCGCGCCTCCTGCTCCTGTTCGAGGCGGGTGACGCGACGGATCGCGAGGCTCTCGCCCGGCTCGCGGCCACGCGTCAGGCGCCGGCCGGGGCGGCCAGCGCGGTGCCCGCCTCCGGAGCGGGCCGCAGCGAGGCGAGGACGTCGACGGCTTCGGCCGCCGGAGTCCCCGCTGCCGCGAGGTAGGTCACGACGTACCGGCCCGGAGCGCCGGCGAGCTCCAGGGTCTGCATCTCGAGGTCGAGCCAGCCGAACGGCTCGACGTGGACGCGGATCCACCGGTGGGTGAAGGGGCGGACCTGGTACTCGGCCCAGATCGACCGGAACAGCGGATTCTCGACCGAGCACTCGCCGACGATCTCGTGCAGCCGCGGATCGTCGGGGTCGCTGTAGAACCGCAGTGCGGCGATCAGCTCACGGAAGACCTGGCCCCACGCCTGCAGCTGGTCCGGCGGGTCGCCGTTCGCCACGGCGCGCGCGTAGCCGCGGGAGGTGGAGAGCAGCATGTTGGCGCCGGGCACGCCCTTGTCGGGGGCGAGACGGCTCATCAGGTCGTTCGCGCCGAGGACGTCGAGGTTGCGGTCGAACGCGTACGCCGGGGTCCTCGGCCAGTGGGCGAGTAGCGACTCCACGCCCTGGCCCTGCGGAGGGGAGTCGGGATCGCGCGGGCCGGGGCGCAGCCGGGCCAGCCGGAAGAGGTAGGCGCGCTCGAACTCGTCGAAGGCGAGCGCCTCGGCGAGGGCGTTCAGCACCTGGTCGGACGGGGCGACCGCGTGCCCCTGCTCGACGCGGAGGTAGTAGTCGCGGCTGATCTGGGCGCGGTCGGCGACCTCCTCGCGGCGCAGGCCCGGCACCCGCCGCCGGGTGCCCGCGGTCGGCACGCCGACCTGCTCCGGCCGCAGCGCCGCCCGGCGAGCGCGGAGGAACTCCGCGAGGGGGCTGCGAGAGCTCATCGTGCGACTCCATCGGATCACCCGCCGGGTCGAGCGGCGGTCGTGCGGGGGTGGGGCCGTACCGGTCGTCCGGTGGGACACAGAGTACCGTCGGGCGCTCGCGGGGCCCACTGCCCTCCTGTGCCTCCTGCCCGGCGCCGACCGGGAGACGGGCGCTCGGGACGGTTCGACAGAGGGTGCGCTCCGGAGGGTTCCGACAGAGGGAGGAGAGCGCGGCCGCGCCCGGCGGTCAGCATGGGGTCCTCGGAACCCGTCCCTCAGGAGTCGCGATGACGATCAGTGCACTCTCCTCGCCGCCCGCGCACCCGAGCGCACCCGAGGACGTGGTGGTCCGGATGCTGAGCTCGGCGTCGCCCGCGCGGGAGCGGCTCCTGGTGGTCGAGGGCGGGATCGGCTCGGGCCGGACGCACATGCTGCGCTCCGCCGCGGCCACCGCTCGCGCCGCCGGCTGCGAGGTCGTGGAGGTGCGGCCGGACCGGGGCGACGCCGTGATCGGCGCGTCCTCGCTCGCGCTGTTCGCCACGCTGATCGGCCGTCTGCAGCGGGTGCGCGACTCCTCCGCCTCGCCCTGCGACCCCGGCTTCCTGATCGTCGTCGACGACTGGGAGCGGTTCGACGTCGCCGCCCGCGAGACCCTCCAGGCCCTGGTGACCCGGCTGGTCGACGAGGTCGGCGCCGCCTGCCTCCTCGCCACCGGCGACCGGCGCGTCCTCGCCGGCTGGGAGGGCCTCCGGCACCGTCGCACCGAGCCCCTCGACGCGGAGGCGGCCTGCGGCTTCCTGCGCGCCCACGGCGGCCGGCGGTCGCTCGCCGTCGAGGCGCGCCTGCTGCGGGTCGCGGAGGGGAATCCGCTGCTCCTCGACGTCCTCGGGCGGGCCTGGGCCGACGAGGACGCTCCCTCGCCCTTCCCGGTCTACCCGCGGCTCGAGCAGGCCGAGACCAGGGTGCTCGACCTGCTGGCTCCGCTGTCGGAGGAGTGCCGGGAGGCGCTCCTGGTCGCCGCGGTGGCGGGCGCCGAGTTCCCGGAGAGCATCGGGTCGGCCCTCGGAGACGGGGACAGCGCCCTGGTGCAGGCGGGGATCCTGACGGCGGGCGGCCGTGCGTTCCGCGACCCGGTGGTCCGAGCGGTGGTGCTCTCGACGGCGACGCCCCGAGCGCTGCGGGCGGCACGGAGGCGGCTCGCCGAGCGCCCGGAGTCGGCCCCGCACCTCCGCCTGCTGCTCGCGGCGGACGACGCCGCCGGGCCGGAGGAGCGGGCGCGGCTGCTGAGGGACGCGGCGGAGGAGCGACTCCGCGCGGGTCGGCCGCAGGAGGCGCTGCTCCTCCTCGCCGAGGCGCGCTCGAGTGCGCGCGGTGCTGCTCTGCGGGAGGAGCTCGAGGCGCGCGCGGCCGCCGTCGCGGCCTTCACCGGCGACGCGGCGGCCCTCGAGCGGGTGGTCGAGCGCTCGCGGGAGGACGGCGGGGTTCCCGGGGCCGGCGTCGAGGCGGCGCGGCTGGCCGATGCGCTGCTCCGCACGGGGGACGTGAGCGGGGTCCGCCGCGCGGCCCTCCGGGGGCTCGGCGCTCGGGTGGGGCGTGGGGACTCGGGAGTCGGTGGTGCCTCGCTCGCCGGCGGTGCCTCGTCTGTCGGTGGTGCCTCTCCTGTCGGTGGTGCCTCTCCAGTCGGCGGTGTCGCTCCCGCCGAGACCGACGCCTCCCGCGACGACGTCAGCAGCCTCCCCGCCGACCACGCAGCCCCTCACGACGCCGCCGCCGACCTGCTGGTGATCGTTCTCCACCTCGCCTGCATGCTCCGCGGCGATCCCGCGTGGTGGCAGGAGGCGCTCGCCGTCGGCGAGGAGCACCCCCTCGATCCCGTCCTGCGCCTCGTGGAGGCCTGCGTGCGGCCGGTGCCGGACGAGGAGTGGGAGCGCCGCCTGCTGCTCGCCGAGGACTCCGCGGTCACGGGCGACCCGTGGAAGACGGTCGCGCTGCACCTCGCCTGGTCGCTGCTCGAGGTCTCGGACGAGCGCCGCGACCGCCTCGCCGGGCTCCTCGACGGCGGGGAGGAGGCGGACGGCCTGCCCGGCGCCCTCGCCCTCCTCCGCCGCGGCACCACCGCACTCGACGGCGGTCGCCTCGACGACGCCTCGGCCGACCTCGACCGCGCCGCCGCCCGCGCCGACGACCTGCCCGCCGTGCGCGCGCTGATCGACGCGACTCGAGCCCGGATCCACGCCCTGCAGGGCGACCGCGCACGCACCCTCGAGTGCGCCGAGCGCGCGACGGCCTGGGCGCTGCGGCACGGAGCGGCGTCGGTCGCGCGCGCCGCCGATCACGCCCTGTGCTCGCTCGACCTCGGCGGCGGCCGTTTCGAGGAGGCGCACGCCCGCTCCTCCTCCCGCGCCGGCGGCGACCCGCTGGAGCTCCTCGACGCAGCCGAAGCCGCCTCGCGCCTCCGCCTGCCCGAGCACTGCGCCGAGCTGGCGGCGGCCGCGGCGGACCTCGCCGCTCGGCCCCTCGCTGCCCGCGGGCGGATGCTCGCCCTCGCGGCGACCGCGGTCCTCGATCAGACCGGCGGCGCTGGCGCCCTCTTCGAGCGCTCCCTCGACCCGGCCTCCGAGGAGTGGCCGTTCGAGCGGGCGCGCGTCCAGCTCTGCCACGGCGAGTGGCTGCGCCGCCGGATGCGCCCGCTGGAGGCGCGCACCCGGTTCCGCCAGGCCGCTGCGGGGTTCGCCGCGGTGGGAGCCGAGCTCTGGCTCGCCCGCGCCCAGCACGAGCTGCGGGCGGCGGGCGGAGCGGGGGAGGCGCCGGTCGCCGCCGACCTCAGCGAGCAGGAGCGGCGCGTGGTCTCCCTGGCCGCTGCCGGTCTGTCGAACAAGCAGATCGCCCAGCAGCTCTTCGTCTCGCCCCGCACCGTCAGCGGGCACCTGTACCGGATCTTCCCCAAGCTCGGGGTGACCTCGCGGGCAGGGCTCCGCGACGCGCTCCTCAGCCTCGAGGACGCCCGGAGCGCGTGACGGAGCCGCAGGATCGAGTCATCCGACCTGGTGCCTGCCGCCGCGGGAGGCGCATGCTGAGCGCATGACGTCGCAGCAGATGATCGACCCCTCCGTCCCGCCGAGCGGCCCCGGCTGCGTCGAGTGCGAGCAGTCCGGCTCGTGGTGGCTGCACCTGCGCCGCTGCGCGCTCTGCGGGCACATCGGCTGCTGCGACGACTCGCTGAACCGCCACGCGACGGCCCACTACCGCTCGACGGGCCACGCGATCATCCGCAGCTTCGAGCCCGGCGAGGACTGGTTCTGGGACTACCGGACCGACGACTACGCCGACGGCCCCGCCCTGGCCGACCCGCAGAGCCACCCGGCGAGCCAGACCACCCCGGGGCCGAAGGACCGCGTGCCGCGCGACTGGCAGTACCTCCTCGCCGAGCGCGCCGAGCGCGCCGAGCGCGGCTGAGCCGCGAGCCTCGCGACAGCGCAGGACTTTCGCGAGAGGCCGGGAGTTGTCGCACTCGACGTCGGCTGCGACAACTCCTGGACAGTCGCCGGCCGCCGGCTCCCTGCGCACGTCCGCAGGCGGCGTGCAGCCAGAAGTCGCCGTGCTCGCGACCGACTACGGCGACTTCTGGATGGTCGCGGCGGCCCGCCGAGGAGCGATCGCCACGAGAGTCCAGAAGTTGTCGCACTGGGCGTCGACTGCGGCAACTCTCGAGCAGTCGCGGCCGTCGGAGCCGCCGACGCCCAACGCTTGTCCACAGGCGGCGAGCAGCCAGGAGTCGCCGTGCTCGCGACCGACCACGGCGACTGCTGAATGTTCGCGGCGGCCCGCCGACGAGCGATCGCCACGAGAGTTCAGGAGTTGTCGCACTGGGCGTCGAGTGCGACAACTCTTGATCAGTCACGGGAGCAGTCGCGGGAGCAGGTCGGAGCCAGCTGACCAGCCGGCGGCCGACGCGGCGCCTCAAGTGCGCCCGTCAGCTCAGGACGCCGCCCGCCGGCCGGGCCCCGCCCCGTCACCCCCTCTCGACCCCGTCCAGCGCCTCCGCCTCGGCGATCCGCAGCCGCATCTGCCGGTAGCGGTGGAACTGGTACACCCCGTGCAGCACCGCGAGGACGACCGCGGCCGCCATCCCGCACGCGATCGCGGGGACCTCGTCCGCGCCGCTCTGCGTCAGCGCGAGCGCGACTCCGGCGCCCGCCACGATCGAGTTGACCACCGCGATCGCCGAGGACATCGTGAAGAAGATGCCCCGCCAGCTCTGCCGCCGGCCGATCTCGAGCAGCTCGTTCGGCGCGTGGCGGCCGCGCGGCACCGCGAAGTAGGCGCCCGCGCCCGGCAGCAGGGTCCCGTAGTAGCGGCGGATGCGCTGGATGGCCGTCAGCGCGGCGATGTCCTCCATCGAGGTCTGCACCAGCCGCTCGTAGGTGAACACCCCCAGCAGCACGACGACCGGGATGATCACCGCGAGGAACCCCATCGCGTACCGGGTCGGGGCGAGGAAGCCGAAGGCCACGAGCGAGCTGGAGAGCATCGTCAGGTAGAGCGAGGCGCGGCTGCTCGACTCCGTCACGGTGATGCCGCGCGCCGACTCCAGCACGAAGTGCTCGGTCAGCAGGGCGTTGAGGAACGCGGCCGGACGGTCGGGGAGCGACGCGGCGGAGACGGCGGCCTCGGGCAGCGCGGGCGTGCGGGGAGGGTCCTCCTCGTCGAGGCGGTCGCCCGGCTCCGGATTCACGGCCGCACCTCTCGCGGGGGCCGCACCTCTCGCGGGGCCGCCCCGCGGCGTCCGCTCTTCGAGTCATCCGACTCGCGCACCGGCTCCACCCGCGCGCCTACCGTCGGACGCGACGCCGAGCACCGCCACCGGGGCGCGTGCGCAGACACCGAAGGGCCGTTCATGACCGACACCCGCCACCTCCACTCGAACCAGCGAGACACCCTCGAGCGGCTGCTCGAGGACTCGCCGAGCCACAACGTCCTCTGGGCGGACGTGCTGACGCTGCTCGAGGCCGTCGGCACCGTCCACGAGAAGCACGACGGCGCCTTCTCGGTGACGGTCGGCTCGACGACCGAGACCCTCCACCGGCCGCACCACAAGGACGTGGACGAGCAGCAGCTCGTCGACCTGCGCCGCCTGCTCCGCGGAGCGGGGTACGGCGCATGAGCGCGGGGACGCCCGCCGACCTCACCGGGTCGGCAGCCGAGCGCCTCCGCCGGCTGGACGCGCTCGACGCGGGTGCGCTGACCGAGGAGTGGCTGCTGCGCCAGCTGCGACTCGCGCTCGGGGATCTCGCCGCGCTCGAGCCGGCCGCCGAGGCCGAGCAGGAGCGGCGCGAGGACTTCTGACGCGGCGGGCGGCCGTCCCGGGTGCACGCGGCCGGCACCCGGACGGCCGCCGGCCCGCACCCCGCAGCGCCGCCCCGCTCCGCCGCTCATCGCCCGGCCGCCGCGCTGCGGGCGCGCAGCAGCACGCCGGCCGTCGCGGTCGCCGCCAGCACGAGCGCCGCGAACACCGTCAGCACCGTCGTCGCGGCGACGAGGTCGAGCGCCGCTCCCGCCGCCAGCGCGGGCACCGCGAGCCCCGTGTACGCGACCAGGAACACCACCGCCAGGGTCTCGCCCCGGCGGGCGGGATCCGCGAGGGCGACCGCCGTGCCGATCGAGCCCTTGAAGAGCAGCCCCACCCCGAAGCCCGAGACGACGGCGCCGGCGAGGAACACTCCCAGCTGCGGAGCGATCGCTCCGGCCGCGACCGCCGCGAGCCCGACCGCGCAGCCCGCCACCGCGATCGAGAGCTGCAGGCGCGTCCCCACCTTCACGAGCAGCAGCTGGCCGAGGGCCGCGGAGGCGAACACGGCGAAGGACGTCGCTCCGGCCAGCAGGTGGTCGCGCACCTGGAAGGTCTGCACCAGGAACGTCGGTGCGAGCGAGGTGAAGAGGCCGAGGACGGAGAAGGCCGAGAACGCTCCGAACGCCGCGAGCAGGAACGCCCGGCGCGCGTCCGCCGGCACCGAGAGCCGCTGCGGCCGGTAGGGGGGCGCTGTCTCCGGCACGTCGACCGTCTCGGGCACGAGGAGCAGCGCCAGGCCCGCCACGAGCAGCGCGACCAGGAACACCTGGTGCGGCAGGAGGAGCGGATCGGGCAGGAACTCGGCGAAGACCCCTCCGAGCAGCGGGCCCAGCGAGAGTCCGCCGAGGTTCACCGCGCCCGAGATCGACGCGGCGACGATCGTGTTCTCGTCGGGCCGGGCGCGGGCGCGCAGCTCGCCGAGGTGGGCGGTCGCCGTGGCGGTGAGCATCCCGATGCTGACGCCGTTGACGAAGCGGGCGACGATCAGCCCCGGCACCTCCGTCGTCAGCGAGAAGAGCACGGCCGAGACCGCCGAGACGAGCACCGCGATCAGCAGCACTCGGCGGCGGCCGAGCCAGTCGCTGACGTGACCGGCGAGGTACAGGCTCACGATCACTCCGACCGCGTAGGCGGCGAAGACGACCGTGATCACGAACGGCGGGAAGCCGTCGAGCTGCTGGTAGAGCGGGTAGAGGGGTGTCGGCACCGTCGAGTACGCCATCACGAGCAGGAAGGTCGCGGCGACGATCCAGAAGCCGACGCCGTGGCGCACCGTCGGCAGTCGGCGGCTCACGAGGTCTCCTGCAGGTGGCGGTGGGCGAAGGTGACGGCCATCGCGCCCTCGCCGACGGCGGAGGCGACGCGCTTGACCGAGCTGCGGCGCACGTCCCCCGCGGCGAAGGAGCCGGGGACGCTGGTCTCGAGGTAGAACGGCGCCCGCTCGAGCGGCCAGTCGCGAGCCGCGTGCTCACCGGCGAGATCCGGTCCCGTCACGAGGTAACCGCCGGAGTCGCGGACGATCGCGGTCTCCGCCGCCCACGTCGTATCCGGCTCGCCCCCGATGCAGACGAAGAGGTGGGAGGTGGCCAGCGCCCCGTGCACACCGGTCGCCGAGTTCTCGACCTCGATCGACTCGAGGGCGTCGGCGCCGTGCAGGCGGGTGACGCGGGAGTCGAGCAGGATCGTCACGTTCGGCTGCCGGACGACGCGCTCCGCGAGGTAGGAGGAGAGGCTGTCGGCCAGATCCGGGCCGCGGACCAGCATGGTCACGTGTCGCGCGTGCGCCGAGAGGTTCATCACGGCCTGCCCGGCCGAGTTGCCGCCTCCGACGACCACGACGTCCTCGCCCTCGCAGAGCGGCGCCTCGCTCGTGCCGGCACCGTAGTAGAGGCCGACGCCGAGCAGCTCGTCCTCGCGCTCGAGGCCGAGCCGGCGCCACTGGATGCCCGTGGCGCAGATGTTGGTGCGGGCGACGACGGTCGTCCCGTCGGCGAGCAGCGCGTGGATCCGGTCGTCGGCGAAGCGCCCGCGGATCCCCTCGCGCATCCGCAGCAGCTCGGCGCCGAACGAGACGGCCTGCTGCCGCGCGCGCTCGGCCAGATCGGCTCCCGCTATCCCGTGCGGGAAGCCGAGGTAGTTCTCGATCAGGCTGCTCGAGCCGGCCTGCCCGCCGATGGCCGAGCGCTCGAGGACCACGACCTTCAGCCCCTCCGAGGCGGCGTACACGGCGGCCGAGAGCCCGGCCGGACCGGCTCCGTAGATGGAGAGGTCGTACTCCGCGAGCCGCGGCGAGCCCACCCAGCCGAGCCGGGCCGCGACCTCGGCGAGCGTCGGATCGGAGGCGCGGCTGCCGTCCGGGAACACCACGAGGGGGAGCGACGCGGTGGCGAGCGGATGCCCCGCGACGGCGAGGCACTGCTCGTCCGTGTCGATCGGCGTCCACGAGAACGAGACGACGCTGCGCGAGAGGAGGTCGCGGATCTCCCACGCGTCGCGGCTCTCGCGCCGCCCGTAGAGGCGGACCTGCGGGAGGTCCCCGGCCACGGTCACGAGGCCCGCCGCCGCTCGAGCCCGTCGCGGAACTTCATCAGCTTGAGGCAGAGGTGCAGCGTGCTGCGGGCGAGGCCGTCGTCGAGCGCCTCCCGGACCGCCTCGGGCAGGTTGTCGAGGCGGTAGTAGAGCGTGGTGCGGTGGATGTGGAGGAGCCCGCACGCCTCCCGCACGCTGCCGCGCACGTCGAGGTAGGCCTCGACCGTCCGCCGCTGCACCTCGTCGCCCCGCTCGAGCAGCGTCGCCGCGGCCGGCGAGAGCATGGCGAGCTGCGAGCTGTCCGCCCCGATCGAGGCGAGGAGCACCCAGGCCCCGAGCTCGGCGATGTCGGCCCGGCCACGGCCGTCGGGCAGGGAGCCGACGATGGTCGCCGCGAGGGCCGCGCGCTCGGCGGTCGGGAGGAGGTCGTCGTCGCGGACGTCGAAGCGCGCCGAGCCGATCGCGTCGACGGCCGTGCCGCGGCCGCGCGCCTCCGCCCGCAGGACGTCGTCCGCCTCCGCGGCGGCCTCGGGCGCCTCCACGCTCACGAAGAACAGCACGCCCTCCTGGTCGCCGAGGAACGTCAGCCCGGAAGCGGCGCTCGCGTCGATCCGCCGCGCCAGCGCCGTCCGCTGGAGGGAGCCGGTCGGGCCGGTCAGCCGCACCGCGCGGACCACGGTCTGGGCGTCACGGCGCAGCCAGCGGCGCTCGACCGCCTCGGCGAAGGAGGCGCGCCGGGTGCCGCCGTCGGCCGCCAGGAGCGCCGCGAGGACGTCCGCGCGCCGGGAGCTGCCGCCCGCCCGCGTCGAGGGGCCGAGGAGGCGGCGGATCGCTCCGACGGCCGCATCGATGAGCGAGTACTCGGCCGGAGTGAGCGGCGCGGGCCGCTCCCGGGGGAGGAGGAGGGTCGCGAGCCGGCCCCGCGGATCCTGGACGGGGAACACCCCGTCGCGGGGCGCCTCCTCGCGCGCGCGCGCCGCCACCAGTACCCGGCTCGAGGCGTCCTCGATCGTCACCGGGCGGTCGAGAGCCTGGGCGAGCTCGTCGGCGAGGTCCTGCAGAGTCATCGGTGGGGATCCGTGTGGGGGGCCATGCCGTGATCCTCGCGGAGGGAGCCCTCCCGAAGCGTGGCCCTTCCAGGCCCACCTTGCGCGTCGGATCCGCTGCCGGCCGCGATGAGACGCTCAGCCTCCGCTGCCGGAGCGGTCCCCGGGGAACCCGTCCGCGAGGAGGCGGTCGAGGACGTCCGGCCAGTCGAGCAGGACGCCGATGTGGCCTCGACCGGGCCGGATCGTGAGCTCCGCGGCCGGGTGGAGGCGGCGGATCCGCTCCGCGTGCGCGACCGGGACCACCCTGTCCGCGGCGCCGTGGAGGAGGAGGACCGGCGCCGCCAGGCGCGAGAGGTCGACTCCCCATGGCATGACGAGAGCGAGGTCGTCGTCGACGCTCCCGCCCTGTTCGAGCTCCGAGGCGCGGCCGGCCTCTGCGCCGAGCGCCGTCAGCGGGCCGTCGAGGGCCGAGTAGTCGTCACCGGTGAACTGCTCCGGATCGAAGCGGGCCGTCTCCTCCCACTCCTCGCGCGCAACCCGGCCGTCGCGCGCGCTGCGGAGAGCGCCCGGATCCTGCATGCCGTCGAACCACGCTCCGTCGTCACTGAAGGGCGCCGGGCTGCCGAACGTCGCGACGCCCAGGACGCGATCACCTCCGAGAGCCCCGGCGGCCAGTGCGTGCAGGCCGCCGCCGGAGTAGCCCGTCACCACGAAGCGCTCGATCCCGAGTAGGTCGGCGACGCGGAGCACATCGGCGGCCGCATCCGCGATGCTCCGTCCGGGAGCGCGCATCGAGCCGCCGAAGCCGGGACGGGCGACGGAGACGAGCCGGATGCCGCGCGCCGCAGCGGCGTCGACGTGGGGAGCGAGGAGTGCGCCGGTGTGCGGTTCCCCTCCGCACCAGACGACGACAGCGCGGGGGGCTCGAGTGCCGAGGAAGTCGTGGGCGACGAGCGTGCGCGAGTCGACGCGGAACTCGTGCCGGGACGTAGCGGCGCGTCCGGTCATGGAGGAACGGTAGCCGCAAGTCGCGGGCAGTGCTCGTCGCCCGGCCCGACCGGGATGCGACGTCTCGTCGTAGGGTCGACGGGAGGGTCGGTGGACCCTCGGACGGGAGGGGTCCGCATGTCGATCGACGAGGTGTCCGACGGGATCGAGGCCGCCGCCGCGCTGCCGCACGTGCGCTCCGGCTTCTTCGGCGCGACACCGTACGGGATCGCGCAGCGCTTCGCCGCGGGGGAGCTGACGCGGGAGCAGGCCGTCGACGAGCTCGGCCGCCGGCGCTACCGGCCCGGATCGCCGAGCGACGGCTTCGACTGGACGACCCTCGACCCGGGGGAGTTCGAGGAGGTCCGCCGGGCCCTGTCCGATGGTCTGCTCGACGCCGCGATGTACGACGAGATCCTCGACCGGTACAGCGGGCAGGACTCCTCCGGCGAGAGCGCGGCGTCCGCGGAGGAGAGCGCATGAGCGCCGGCCCCCTGGACCTCGCCTTCACCGCCCCGATCGGTGTCGCCGTGAAGGGCGACCTCTGGTCGTGCGTCGAGGTGCCCGGCTCCGTCGAGCTGCTCGGCACAGGGAGGTCGGTGAAGGTGGTCGCCACCGTCGACGGCGAGCCGGTGACCGCGGGCCTGCTGCCGAACGGCACCGGCGGTCACATGCTGTCGATCAGCGCGAAACTGCGGAAGACGATCGGCAAGGACCTCGGCGACGTCGTCACCGTCCACCTGACCGAGCGCCTGAGCTGAGCACTGGCGGTTGGCCAGGGCCCGCGTGCGGATGGTCGACTCGACGGATGCGGAATCGAGTCCTGTTCGTCGTCGGGGTCACAGCGATGTTCGTCGCGCTGGTGCTGAGGCTGGTGTGGCCGGCCGGTCAATTCGCCTCCGGCTTCTCGCTCGCCCTGCAGCTGAGCGGCATCCTGCTCCTCCTGGTCTACGGGGTGAAGCACTTCACGGGGCGGCCGCGCCGGAGCTGAGCGGCTCATCCCAATCGGGGGTGTAGGAGTTGGGGTCTGAAGCCGCCGGTCTCGAGCAGGCTTCGGGCGATGCAGTTGGTCAGGTTGCGGAACCCGAGTGCGGAGCCGCGCAGGTGTTCGAGCCGTCCGTTGAGCGCCTCGGTCGGCCCGTTGCTGGTGCCGGGTCGTTCGAAGTAGGCGAGCACGTCAGCGGCTCGCTTCTTCAGGGTCCGGCCCAGGGTGGTGAGCTCGGTGAGCACCTTGGGGACGCCGGCGCTGAGGTCGGTGATCAGCTTCTCCATGAGCTGGCGGCCACGTTGCCGGTCCTCGTGGCGATAGGCGGCGATCATGCGCTGGTAGACACCCCAGGTCGCCTCGACCTCGACGTGAGCGTCATCAACGAACAGCGCGCGTAGCCTGTCGCTCTGCTTGTCGGTGAGCAGGTCCGCGCCGGTGTGCAGACCGAGGCCGGCGAGTCGAGCGAAGGCGGTCAGGTCAGGGCGGCCGAAGCCGGCCGGCGGGGTAGCGTCGGTCACGTCGAGGTCTTTCGGACGGATGGCGTAGGAACCTCCGTCGTCGGGAGACCTCGACGTCTATCTGCGGACCGACGCTCCCGGCCGACCTACACCCTCATCTGAGAAGACCCCTGAAACGTCTTCGCCGACGACGGGGCCGGCGAGGAGGAGGGCGCGGTGAGTTAAAAGAATGGAGCTTGCTCGGCTTCGACGCCGCCGCAAGCTCCGGTGAAACGGTCGGTACTGGTCGGTCGTCGTCGGTCACCACCGGATGGCGGCGTCCTCCACGCTCGGCGTTTGCGCAGGTCAGCGGCTCGTTCGCCCAGTGGGCGCATCAAGCGATAGACGCAAAGCCGACGTCATTAGGTCGTCCGTTCGATTCCGACAGGCGGCTCCGGCGAACCGTTCTGGTGGTCGCGCGATGCGCTGGCCTCACGGCTCTGCCCGACACCGACGTCGCTCTCCTCTGCGACGGACCCCTCGCCGGCTGAGCGCTCGCGGCCGGCATCCTGTCCGTGTGCCGATAGGCCTCGCACCGCTCGGCAACGCAGCGTGGCGTTGCGTCGCGACCTGGCGACGGCTCGGCGGGGCGCGATCGTCTCGTGCGTTGGCGGACTACGGGAGCTTGGACGCGAGGACGTCGGCCGCCAGGATCTCGGGTGCTGCGCCGAGGAGGTGCTGGTTGGCCATCAGGGCT
Source organism: Rathayibacter sp. AY1C9 (assembly GCF_002932315.1). NCBI lineage: Bacteria > Bacillati > Actinomycetota > Actinomycetes > Micrococcales > Microbacteriaceae > Rathayibacter > Rathayibacter sp. AY1C9. Next base: position 11,437 of record NZ_PSVZ01000030.1, on the reverse strand, counting down.
GCGACGATGGCGCCGTTGGCGTGGGCGTCGCGAGCGGCTTCGTCGGGGAATGCATCGAAGATCCAGAAGGTGTCGGCGTGGGTCCTGACCGCGAACCAGACAATCGTTCCTACTTCTTCGTTGGCGAGTGCGACAGCGCCGGCGAGCAGATCGGCGACCGCGTCGTGCTGTCCATCGGCCGCGACGATCTTGGCGACGAAGGCATACGGAAGTGATGCGGGTGTGGACATGAGGGACTCTCCTTGACGTCGGGGTTCTTCGTGGGACGAGTTCAGCGTATGACGAGCGAGGGCCGGTGGGGAGTGGCGTATACGGCAGTATTGCTATTGTTTACGTCATGCGTATCGGACTGATCGCGATCGACGGCTGCTTCGGTTCGGCTATCGCGTCGATCATCGACATCGTGCGGGTGGCCGACGGAGCCCGCGGCGATGTCGACCCGCGGATCGACCCGATCGAACTCGCCATCCTCGGACCGAAACGGCGAGTGACCACGACGGCATCGATGACCCTGTCGGTGGACCACCCGCTGTCGGAGTCCGGAGAGTTCGACGTGGTCGTCGTCCCTGCGCTTGGAACCCTTACGGCCGCCGCTACCAACGACGTCCTCCAGAGCCGAGATGCTCGTTCGGTCATCGCCTCGCTCGGGCGCCTCGACGAGGCGACCACCCGGATCGCCGCGGCGTGCACCGGCGTGTTCGCTGTCGCCGAGACCGGACGGATGCATCATCGGAGGGCGACGACCAGCTGGTTCCTGGGGCCGGAGTTCCTGAAGCGCTATCCGACCGTCGCCCTCGATCTCGACACCATGGTCGTGGTCGACGGGAACCTCGTCACCGCCGGCGCCGCGTTCGCCCACATCGACCTCGCGCTCTCACTCGTGCGATCGATCAGCCCCGACCTGGCCCAACATGTCGCCAAGCTCCTCATCATCGACGAGCGTCCGTCTCAGGCGGCCTTCGTCGCCTACGAACATCTCCGGCACGAGGACCCGATCGTCGTCGAGTTCGAACGCTTCGTGCGCGCCCGCCTGGACGAACCGTTCAACGTCGCCTTCGTCGCGCAGTCGCTCGGCACCAGCCGGCGCACCCTCGAACGACGAGTCCGTGCGGCGCTCAACCTCACTCCGCTCGGCTTCGTCCAACGGCTTCGCATCGAACGAGCTCGGCACCTCTCAGCAACCACGGACTTCACCTCCGCCGAGATCGCGCTACGGGTCGGCTACGCGAATGCCGAGACTCTGCGCTCCCTCCTGCGCAGGGAGCGACGCCGTTCCTGACCTATCGCCATGCCTGTAGCCGGTGTCCTAGCGCTCGACTGGAACCACCTCTCAGCACGTCGCGTCGACACTCCTGCGTCGACACTCCTGCGTCGCCCCTGGACGACCCACTCGACACGCCCGCAGCACAGGTCATGTGACGTGTCCCGGCTTCCCGGACGGTCGGGGTTGGGTGGCTGTGATGTCGCTGCGTTCTCGTCGAGGGGGTCAGCAGACTCGATCAGGGTCGACTGGGATGAGACGCGAAGGCGGTCAGGTCAGGGCGGCCGAAGCCGGCCGGCGGGGTAGCGTCGGTCACGTCGAGGTCTTTCGGACGGATGGTGTAGGAACCTCCGTCGTCGGGAGACCTCGACGTCTATCTGCGGACCGACGCTCCCGGCCGACCTACACCCTCATCTGGGAAGAGCCAGCTGAGCTCCGGAATCGGAGGAAGACCCGTGAGCGGAGCGGAGGAGCCGGCCTTGGCGAATCCGGAGCCGGAGGTCCACCGGGCGCTCGCGCGGTGGGCGGCGGAGTGCGCGGAGCGCGCCCTCCCAGCGTTCGAGGAGCGGGACCCGGACAATGCCCGGCCCCGGCGCGCGCTCGACGTCCTCCTCGCCTGGGGGCGGGGTGAGGCTCCGATGACCGAGTGCCGCACGGCGGCCTTCACGGCGCACGCCGCAGCCCGCGCCGCGACGCAGGCGGGCGAGCGGGCCGCCACCGCTGCCGCGCGGGCGGCCGGGCAGGCCGCAGCCGTCGCGCACATGGTCGATCACTGCTCGCACGCCGCCGTGGAGAGCAGCGCGCAGCCTCGGGCCTTCACGCGAAGGAGCGCGCAACGGATCGTCGCTCTCACTGAATCCGCCCGCTGCGCGGATGCTCTCCCAGCGATCTTCTCGCGTCGTTGAACGTCCGCGACTGCTGTGTCGTGTCCTCGGTGGGACCACCTCGGCCCCCGCACTACAGGAGGCATCATGCTCAAGCGAATCGCGACCACTGTGACGACTGCGGCGTTCGCCGCCGTCCTTCTCGCCGGATGCTCGACGGCCGCCGGCTCGGCCGCCTCGTCGGAAGCGCCGGCCGACAGCCCCTCCGCCACCGCGATGGCCTCCGCCACCGCGACCGCCTCCGCTGAGACGGCGGCTCTCACGACGGCGTCCTCGCCGCTGGGCGAGATCATCACGGACGAGGCCGGCTACACCGTCTACACGTTCATGAAGGACACGCAGAACTCGGGCAGCAGCAGCTGCTACGACGAGTGCGCCACGACCTGGCCGGCCGTGACGGCGTCCAGCACGACCGCCGCGGACGGGATCACCGGAGAGGTCGGCTCGATCACGCGCACCGACGGGACGACCCAGCTGACCGTCGACGGATGGCCGGTCTACCGGTTCGCGAAGGACACCGCGCCGGGCCAGGTCAACGGGCAGGGTGTGAAGGACGCCTGGTACGTCCTCCTCCCCGACGGCACGATGAACAAGGAAGCCGCGGCCATGAGCACCGCCACCCCGGCGTCCTGATGCGACGGCGACCCGTCCCCGCGCAGCGAAGCGCATCGTCGGGCCGGGTCGCCGGTTCTCGACAGGCATGGACGGAAGGGATGACCGGCAGTGATCGCAGCAACCGTGATGAGGGAGCGCACCGTGGCGCTTCGAGGCGGTGAGCGTTGTGCCCCGCCCCGTCGATGAGCTCCTGGCGGCGCTGTACGAGAGTCACGGCCCGGCCTTGCGGCGCTTCGTGCAGAACCTCACTCGGAACGCGGCGCTGACGGAGGACGTCGTGCAGGAGACGATGGTCCGGGCCTGGCAGCGCCCGCAGGTCCTCGAACGCGACGCCGACGCCGCTCGCGCGTGGCTGTTCACCGTCGCCCGCAACCTCGTCATCGACGACGCCCGATCCGCTCGGAGCCGACGCGAGGTGCCGGCGAAGGACGAAGACGGCGGCGGCGCCGTCCCCGATCGCACCGACGCGGTCCTGGACAGCATCCTGGTCGCCGACGCTCTCGCATCGCTGTCGGTGGAGCATCGTCAGATCGTGGTGGACGCGTACTTCCTCGGACACACCGTCCCCGAGATCGCCCGCCGGCACTCCATCCCCGAGGGAACAGCGAAATCTCGATTGCACTACGGACTGCGCGGACTGCGACTGGCTCTGCAGGAAAGGGGCGTCACCCGATGAACGACCACCACGGAAGCTCTGCGACGGAGGACGAGTACCGCGACTGGGACGCGTCCTACGTCCTCGGCGCTCTCCCCGCAGATCAGCGACTCGAGTACGAGCAGCACCTCAGCGGCTGCGCGGCCTGCCGCGCGGCCGTGGCAGAGCTGGCAGGACTGCCCGGCATCGTCGGCCGCCTCTCCGTCGAGGACGCTCTCGCCATCAGCGCATCGGACGACGGCGAGGAGGCGCCGCCGTCGATGGTGACGCTGCCCGCCATCGCCCACCGTGTCCGGACGCGCCGACGTCGGCGCCGGCTGGTGACGTCCCTCGCCGTCGCGGCCGCCGTCACCGCCTCCGTCTTCGGAGGTGTCGCTCTCGGCACGGGCATCGCGGGCGCTCCCGTGGCGAGCGAGGCGACCCTCGAACCGATGGACCCGATCGCGGCCGATCCCGCTCTCGCTGCGGACATCCAGGTCGAGGGGAAGCCGTGGGGCACCCGGCTGGAGTGGAGCTGCACCTACAGTGGTGATGCGCCCGCCGACGCGGAGTACGAACTCGTGATCACCCGCACAGACGGCAGCACGATCACCGTCGCCACCTGGACGGCGGCCGGGCGGCGCGCCGTCGACCTGGCGGCGTCCACGGGCGTCGCCCGGTCGGAGATCACCGGCGTCGACATCAGGGTCCGCGGCACGAACTCCCCCCTCGTCCGCACCGACACCTGAGACACCGCCCACCCGCAGGAGACACCGACACTGCCCGCGGTGCCGCGGGCACCGGACAGGAGCAGACCATGAGCACCGAGACCACGCCGCTGCACATCACCCGCGAGGGCCCGAGAAGCTTCATCGGCCGCAACGCGCGAGGAGCCGAGGTCCGCATCGGCGGGTCGGACGCCGACGGCGTGTTCTCGCCCGGCGAGCTGCTGCACCTCGCCCTCGCCGCCTGCGGCATGCTCTCCTCGGACCACATCCTCGCCAGCCGGCTCGGAGCCGACTTCGAAGCGACCACCGACATCACCGCGACCAAGCCCGAGGGCGAGGACCGCTACGACTCGATCGCCGCCGTGATCCGCGCCGACCTGTCGGCGCTCGATCCCGAGCGGATCGCCTCACTGTCCGAGCGCACCCACCGGGCGGTCGACCGCCAGTGCACCGTCGGCCACACGCTCGAGCACGGCGCGGCGTACACCGTCGACGTCGTGGACGACCAGGCCGTTCCCGTCAGCGGTCCGAGGACGGGGGCCGTCTGAGATCAACACCTCATCGGTCACGGCGACCGGTGACGACCGAGACGCGGACGTCTCCCTTCAGTGCCGTCAGTCTGCGACTCGCCGACCGGATCCGAGACGATTCGCGAGGCGGAGCGCGTTCACGGAGCGGAGGTGCTGGTCGGCGCGGTGACGCCCGTTGGCCGGTGAGGGGTGCGGTGCCGCGAGGACGGGGACGACACGGGGATCATCGTGCAGGGTCAGATAGCGCATGACCCCGTCGAGCGCCACGGTCCCGTAGGTGACGACGGCTTCGAGCGCGGGCAGCAGCTCCAGCAGCTCACCGAGCGCGAGCCGGCCCTGCTCGATGTCCGCGGGGCGGACGCGGCCAGGGATCTCCCACGGGATGAGGTTCCACCGGACGTAGTGGTCGCGGGAGAGTCCGGACTCGATGCGGGCCGCCCGGAACGCGGCGGCGGTGGGCCCGAGGTTGTCTTCGCTGCAGACGGCAGCGGATCCCGCGGCGATCGTCCGAGGGCCGGGTGACTGCATCAGCACCAGGACGCGACTGGCGGTGCCGCCGGAGCGGGGATCGAAGCCCGGAACGAAGCGTCCGGTCGCGTCCGCAGTACTCCGCCAGGTCTCGGCGAGGGCGTTCAGGGTTCGGACATCCACGATGGTCCTCGATCCCGGTCAGGCCGGCCGCGGTGGTGCGAGCAGGGTGCCGCGGATCACGGAACCGTGGAAGGTGCGGGCGGCGACGATGATCCACGCGGCGACCAGGCCGACGTAGTAGAGCACGGCGAGGCCGGCGACGACCGTGAGGCCGGAGTGCAGGGCGAGGCCGTTCAGTCCGGTGACGCAGGTGCCGACGGGGAACGTGAACGACCACCACGTCAGACTGAACGGCAGGTGCTCCTTCGCGGTGCGGAGGGTGATCGCGAGGGCGATGACGGTCCAGAGCAGCGCGAAGCCGAGCATCGCGAAGCCGTACACCAGAGCCACGACCAGCAGCGCACGCGCCGTGCCGGCGTCGACGACGGTGGGCGCGTTCGAGCCGAGCAGATTCACAGCGGTGATCGACTGTCCGACCGGACCGAGGACGATCCACAGTGTCGGCACCATCCCCGCCGCTCCGACCTTGTGCTGCGCGAGCCGGTTCCAGATCAGGGTGATCACCACCAGCGACGCGACCAGGCTGAGGCCGAAGAAGCCGTAGCAGGACCACAGGAGCGTCTCCCGCGCTTGCCCGGCGGGCGCGTACGGCAGCAGCACTGCGCCGGTGGAAGCGGACACCATCGGCGGAACGATCGGCATCAGCCAGCCGCCGAACGCCGAATCGGGCTTGTTCTCATGCCGGGTGAACGCGAGGTAGGGCACCAGGACCGCCGTCGCCAGCCCGCCGAGAGTCCCCGCACCCCAGAGCACCCAGTCGATGGCGACAGCGGCCGGCAGGCCGATCCAGTCCTTGCCGAGGAGGAGGGTTCCCGCGCCGACGGTGAGAAACGCCATCGGCGGCGCGCCGTAGAAGTGCGAGAGGACCGGATTCAGGTGGTGCCTCGCCGCTGTACCGCGGTAGCGGACCCAGTGCAGCCCGGTCGCGACGGTCAGCGCGACGAGCAGCAGCGCGGCGATCGCCCAGATGACAGTGGCCCCGGTACGGAGTCCGGGGAACTGGAGTGGCAGGGACGCGGCGGCGACCGCGACGATGCCGGTGCCCATGATCGACGCGAACCAGTTCGGCGTCAGGTTCGACACGATCAGTCCCGGATGCTCCAACTCCCGGAACAAGCGCCTCGACCGCGGAGGATGCCCGATCGAGGAAGATGCGCGGGCGGGGGAGAAAGTTGTCATGACTCCAGCCTGAGCATCGCCGGCACCAGCCGATACAGCGATCGTGTTGGCGGGGCACAATGAGTGCTTGTGGCGACGCGGCGATTGACGGACCGGATCCTGGATCTCGACACGCTGGAGGTGCTCGAACGCATCGCCGAGGCGGGCTCGCTCTCCCGCGCTGCCGAAGCCCTCGGCGTCACCCAGCAGGCCGTCTCGGCGCGTCTGCGGGTAGCGGAGCGCGCCATCGGGCAGCCGCTCGTGCGCCGCTCTCCGACCGGGTCCCTGATGACCGACGCGGGCCGGCTCGTGCTCGAGCTGGCCGGCCCGGTCCTCGAGGCGTCCCGCCGCCTCGAGGCGGGCGCGGCGGCACTGCGACAGCCGACCGGCTCACTGGTTCTCGCGGCGTCGCAGACCATCGCCGAACTGCTGCTCCCACGCTGGCTCCTCGAATTCCGACAGCGCACACCCGAGGTGAGTGTGCAGCTGATCGCCGGCAATTCAGCCACGGTCACAGAGCTCGTGCGATCCGGTGCGGCGCAGCTCGGATTCGTCGAGACACCGGCGTCCACGGCCACGCTCTCCTCTGACGTGGTCACGGAGGACGAACTCGCTGTCGTCGTGGCACCGGACCACCCCTGGGCACGCGCGGCGAGTATCAGCGCCGAGGACTTGGCCGGGACCGCACTGCTGACACGAGAGGAAGGCTCCGGCACCCGGACGACCCTCGAAGCATGGCTCCACGACGCCGGGCTCGCACTCACGACTCCCGCCGCGATCCTGGAGACGACGGCGATCATCCGAGCGAACGCCCGCGCCGGCATCGCGCCCGCCGTCATGAGCATCCTCACCGTCGAAACAGATCTCGCCGCGCGCTCACTGATACGAGTGCCCCTCCGCGGACCAGCACTCGTGCGACCCCTCCGCGCCATATGGTCCGATCGCATCGGGTCGTCCGCGGCGGCGTTCCTGGAGATCGCGCACGAGTTGCGCTGACCGGTGCACGGCTCGTCGCTACGCCGATCACGCCAGCGGCCGTGTCTGCTCGAGCTACAGCGATCTGGTCGATCTGCCCACGGCGGCGCGGACGTCATGTCGCGGTGATGGCGAAGAGCCCGGCGATGCCGACGGTGTAGAGCGCGAGCACGATCAACGAGTCGATTCCCATGCCGGCGATGCGGCGGGTGGGTCGGAAGATCAGTCCGACGATGTAGACGAGGGTGAGCAGGGCGGCGAGAGCGGTGAGGTAGATGTCGGACGAGTTCGCCTGCGGGAGGACTGCGGTGCCGGAGAGGACGGTGGCGACGAGGAACAGGACGGGGAGGAAGGCGTTGCCGCCGAAGATGTCGCTGATGGCGAGGTCGTCGTCGCCCTGCTTGATGGCTTGCAGCCCGGTCGAGATCTCGGGGAGGGAGGTGGCGAGAGCGAGCACGGTGGCTCCGAACAGCACCCCTGAGAGACCGAGCTGCGAGGATGCTGCATCACCGGCGCGCTCGAGCACGACACCGGCGAGGAGGGTCGCCGCGGCGGAGATCGTGAACACGATGGTCGCCTTGCGTGTGCTCATCGGGTGCGTCTTCTTCTTCGCGGGGGATGCTGTCGCGTCGGGGGCCCGCCCGTCCTCGTGCCAGGGGAGGTGCTTGCCGGAGCGTTGCACGAGCAGCAGCCCGACGACCCAGAGGCCGGCGATGAGGACGACGTCCGGGGTCAGGCGCAGCACTTCCAGTCCGGAGGGCAGCTGGCTGCCGGCGATGACGACGGCGAGCACCGCGACGACCACGAGCCCCTCGAGCACGAGTGTGAGGGACGCGGCACGGTAGGTGAGCGGCTTCGCACCTCTTCCGCGCTTGCCGAACAGGTCGAGGACGACGAGGACCACGGTCTGCAGTGCGATGCCGCCGAGGATGTTGCCGACCGCGACGTCCAGGTTCCCTGAGAGCGCGGCGGACACGGTGATCGCGATCTCCGGCAGGTTCGTCGCGACGGCGAGAACGATCAGGCCGCCCAGCGCACTCCCCAGGTGCAGGCGCGCGTCCAGAACGTCCGTGGCCTTCGACAACTGGATGCCGGCGACCCACACCACTGCGGCGGCGGCGAGAAAGATGACGACGAGAACAACGAAGGGCAGACCATCCATGCAGTGAGTGAACCGCGCCGACGACGATTCGCGACCCCCTTGCGCCTGAGCTGCTTCTCACCGCCTCGCGCGCGGTGGTCTCCGTGGTGATCGGTTCGACCGCGTGCCGTCCTCGACGACACCCCGATCGTCGGGTCGAGCGTGATCCCGCCGTTCGTTCCCGAGGCGCGCTTCGTCAGTAGCAGCCGATCCGGGTACGCCGCAGCGTCCGCACGTGTACGCGCGGGCAGCTGGCGGGGACCGGACCCTGGGGAAGGGGCCGGTGTCGCCCGCAGTGCATCTGCGACACTCCACTGGCTCCAGATCCTGCGATCCTCGAGCGGCTCGACCGGATCGTCGGTGACCGTGTCCCGTGGCAGACGCATCAGATGGCCGGTGACGTTGCACACGCTCTGGCGACGCTCGCGGACCGTGTCGATGCGGTCATGATCATTGTCGGCACGAAGGAGCCGTCTCTGCGTCGCACGGTGCAGGAGGTCTTCTCCGGTGCCGTCGGCGCCCGTCTCGCTCACCGTCAGCACTGGCCGGCCCTCATGATCCCCCTCGCCCCGGTCGATGATTCGGAGCCGCTGCCCTGGTCCTGACCGAGGTGCGGGCGTAGGCTGACGGCAGTGGTGATGGATCCCGCCCGAGCGTGAGCTCGAACTGCCGCCGAGGCTGATGGTTCCTACCTTCTCGATCAGAGACCAGGTAGGTGACCCATGCCCGCGCATCCCCCGCTCGTCCTCGTGCGCCACGGTGAGAGCACCGGCAACGCCGACGGTCTCTTCTGCGGCGTCCTCGACGTCCCCCTCACCGACCTCGGACGTGACGAAGCGCGACAGGCCGCGACGCTACTGAGGGACGCATCGATCGACCCCGATCTGATCCTCCCGTCGACCCTGCAGCGCTCCACCGAATCGGCCCGAATAATCGCCGGCGCCCTTCCAGGGCGGCCGCGGATCGTCGCGGCCCAGTGGCGGCTGAACGAGCGCAACTACGGAGCGCTCACCGGCCTGTCCACAAGCGCCGTCGGAGCCCGGTACGGGGCCGACGCTTTCCTGGAGTGGCGCCGGTCGATGGACGTCCGCCCGCCTGCTCTGTCCGCCGCCGCCTTCGTGCAGCTGCACAGGTCCGCGGCGTTCCGTGGGCAGCCGGCCGAGGCGATGACGGAGACGGAGTCGTTGCGCGACGTCGTCCACCGACTGCAGCCGCTCCTCGAGGAGCGCATCCTGCCCGCCCTCCAGGAGGGCGAGACGGTGCTCATCGTCGGGCACGGCAACTCCCTGCGCGCGCTGCGGGCCCTTCTCGAGGACCTCGGCGATGCCGCGGTCCGCGATCTGAACATCCCGACGGGTCAGCCGTACCTGTACGACACCGGGCCGTCCGGGACACCGATCTCGAGGAGCGGACGCTACCTCGACCCCGCAAGAGCCGACCGGGCGGCGATCACGCTCGCCCACGAAGGAGGAACCTGATGAACGCCTACATCAGCCACACCCGCACCAGCATCCACGGGACGGGCGAGTACGTCACCCACCCCGCCGGACACCCGCTGGTCATCACCGACGTCGCCGCACGGCAGATCCTCGACTCCCGCGGCTTCCCGACCGTCGCTGTCACCCTGCGTCTGGACGACGACACCGTCCTGGACGCCTCCGCCCCCGCGGGCGCCTCGACGGGCGCGTTCGAAGCGGTCGAGCTGCGCGACGGCGGCCCCGCGTTCGGCGGACGCGGAGTCCGCTCCGCTGTCGCGGCCGTCGACGGCGAGATCCGCGCCCTCCTGCTCGATCACTCCTGGACTTCGCTTCGCGAGATCGACGAAGCGCTGCGAGCACTGGATGGAACCGCGAACCTCGCCCGCCTCGGAGCGAACTCCGTCGTCGCCGTCTCCATCGCGGCCGCCCGCGCCTTCGCCGCGCGCACCGGCCTGCCCCTGCACCGGTGGATCGCCGATCACACCGGGGCGACCGCCTCCCTGCCCGTCCCGCACTTCAACGTCATCAACGGTGGCGCGCACGCCGCGAACGGCCTCGACTTCCAAGAGTTCATGATCGCCCCCGTCTCCGCCGGCACCGAGGAGGAGGCCGTGCAGGTCGGCGCCGAGATCTATCACGCCCTCGCCGCCCGCGTCCGCACCGCCTACGGCACCTCCGGGCTCGGCGACGAGGGCGGCTTCGCGCCCCCCATCGACCGGCCCGAAGACGCCCTGGACCTCCTCGTCGCAGCGATCACCGACGCCGGATACCAGCCCGGCACCGGTGACATCGCGATCGCGATGGATCCCGCCGCAAACGGCTTCTTCCACGGCGACGGCCACTACACCGTCGCCGGCACCGATCTCGACCGCGACGCACTCGCCCGCTACTACGAGAAGCTGATCCCCGACTACCCGATCCGCAGCATCGAGGACGGCTTCGCCGAGGACGACCACGAGGGCTGGGCCCTCCTCGCCCACGCCATCAGCGACCGGGTGCAGCTCGTGGGAGACGACCTCTACGTCACCGACGCCGACCGCATCCGCGACGGAGCCCGCAACGGCTACTCCAACGCCGCACTCATCAAGCCCAATCAGATCGGCACCATCACCGGCACCCTCGACGCGATCGCGGCCGCGCACGACGCCGGCATGCGCTGCATGGTCTCCCACCGCTCCGGCGAGACCCTCGACACCTTCATCGCCGACCTCTCGGTGGGAACCGGAGTCGGGCAGATCAAATCCGGCGCCCCCGCGCGCGGCGAGAGGGTCGCGAAGTACAACCGCCTCGTCGACATCGAACACCTCGACCCCACGCTGCACTACGGTCTCACCCACTGACCCGCCCCCTCCCGAAAGGTCCCACTCCCCGTGACTGATGAC
>NZ_PSVZ01000003.1:0-208965 GCF_002932315.1 Rathayibacter sp. AY1C9 | reverse complement strand
GCCGGGGCGGGCTCGGGCTCGGCCGGGGCGGGCGCCTCGGCGTCGCTCTCGGCGTCCACCGACGGGGTCGCCTCGTCAGTGGCCTCGGTCTCGGCGGCCTGGACCTCAGGGGCCTCCTCGGCGGGAGCCTCGGGCTCGGACGCCGACGCGGCTCCGGAGCCGTCTCCGATGCGCACCAGCTCGGCGCCGACCTCGACGGTCTCGTCCTCCTGGACGAGGATCTCCTCGATCACTCCCGCGACGGGCGACGGGATCTCGGTGTCGACCTTGTCGGTCGAGACCTCGAGCAGGGGCTCGTCCACCTCGACGCGGTCCCCGACGTTCTTCAGCCAGCGGGTGACCGTTCCTTCCGTGACACTCTCTCCGAGTGCCGGGAGGCTGACGGATTCGCTCATGAGCCTGTCTCCTTAAGACGCTTGTGTTTCGATGTCCAGCTTACTGATGCGGAAGCGGCGGGTCGCCGCACCGCAGTGGTTCTACAGGGCGTGCAGCGGCTTCCCGGCCAGAGCGAGGTGCGCCTCGCCGAGCGCCTCGTTCTGAGTGGGGTGCGCGTGCACGAGGGGCGCGACGTCCTCGGGGTGCGCCTCCCAGTTCACGATGAGCTGAGCCTCGCCGATCAGCTCGCCGACGCGGGCTCCGACCATGTGCACGCCGACGACCGGGCCGTCGACCAGGCGCACGACCTTCACGGAGCCGGTGGTCCCGATGATCGTGCTCCGGGCGTTGCCGCCGAGGCCGTAGTCGTACACGGCGACGCGCTCGGCGCCGTACTCGGCGATCGCGCGGGCCTCGCCGAGGCCGACGGAGGCCACTTCGGGGTCGCTGTAGGTCACCTTCGGGACGTTGACGTCCGAGACGACCTGCGGCCCCAGACCGGCGATCTCCTCCGCGACGAAGATCCCCTGCTGGAAGCTCCGGTGCGCGAGCTGGAGCCCCGGCACGATGTCGCCCACGGCGTACACGCCGGGGACGGAGGTCTGCAGGCGCTCGTCGGTCAGCACGTAGCCGCGGTCGAGGCGGACCCCGGCCTCCTCGAGGCCGATGCCCGCGGTCACCGGGCCGCGGCCGACGGCGACCAGCAGGATCTCGCCCTCCACCGTGGCGCCGCTCTCGAGCGACACGGAGACGCCGCCCTCGCTCTGCGAGACCGACGCGACGCGGGATCCCAGCTGGAAGGCGATGCCCCGCTTGCGGAAGGCGCGCTCCAGCTGCTTGCTGACGCTCTCGTCCTCGTTGGGGACGAGGTGGGGGAGGGCCTCGACGATCGTGACCTCGGCGCCGAACGAGCGCCAGACGCTCGCGAACTCGACGCCGATCACTCCGCCGCCGAGGACGACGACGCTCGCGGGCACGTGGTCGAGCTCGAGAGCCTGGTCGCTCGTCAGGATCCGGCCGCCGATCTCGATGCCGGGGAGGGTGCGGGAGGCGGACCCGGTGGCGACGACGATCGACGCGCCGTGGAGCACGTGCTCGCCGACGGTCACCGTGCCGGGCGCGGTGAGACGGCCCTCGCCCGTGACGACCGTGATGCCGCGCGAGGACACGAGGCTCTGGAGCCCCTTGTACTTGCCGGCGACGACGCCCTCGCGGTAGCGCGTGACGCCCGCCATGTCGATCCCGGTGAAGCTCGAGAGCACGCCGTACTTCTCTCCCTCGCGGGCGCCGTCCGCCAGCTCGGCGGCGTGCAGCAGTGCCTTGGTGGGCACGCATCCGCGGTGCAGGCAGGTGCCGCCGACCTTGTCGCGCTCCACGAGCGCGACGCTCATCCCCAGCTGCGTCGCCCGGAGGGCCGCCGCGTACCCGCCGCTGCCACCTCCGAGCACGACCAGGTCGTAGCGCTCTTCCGACACCCAGTGACTCCCTCGCGACGTGCGGTCCCGCTTCCCGGCCGACCGGCTCCGACGCTGAGCGCCGAGCGGATCGGGAGGGGGGACGAGGCGGGATCTCCCGCCCCGTCGACCCTACTACGCGCTCGCGAAGCCCTCGGCCAGGGCGATCAGCGCGCGCACCGAGACCCCCGTGGCGCCGGCTCCGGTGAAGCCGTAGCCGCCGCCTCCGTTGCTCGAGGGGCCGGCGATGTCGAGGTGCGCCCACGGGATCGTGGTCGCGTCCTCGCCCTCGCCGCGCTTCCCGACGAACTCGCGGAGGAAGTGGCCGGCGAGGAGCATGCCGCCGGCGGTGTTGCCCGGCTTGACGTTCGCGATGTCGGCGATGTCCGAGTTCAGCAGCGGTCGCAGCTCCGCGGGGAGGGGCATCTGCCAGAAGGGCTCTCCCGCCGCGCGGGCGGCGTCGAGGACGCGGGAGACCAGCTCGTCGTCGCCCAGAGCGCCGACGGTCCGGTTGCCGAGGGCGACCACGGAGGCGCCGGTCAGCGTCGCGACGTCGATGATCGCATCGGGCTGCTCCTCGCTGGCGGCGACGAGGCCGTCGGCGAGCACCAGTCGGCCCTCGGCGTCGGTGTTCAGCACCTCCACCGTGGTCCCGCCGCGCACGGTGAGCACGTCGTCCGGGCGGATCGCGGTCCCGGAGGGGAGGTTCTCGGCGATGCAGAGCCAGGCGGTCGCGCGGAGCGGGAGGCCGAGCTCCGCGATGGCGCGCACGACGGCGTACACGGTCGCCGCGCCCGCCATGTCGGTCTTCATCCCGATCATCGAGGCCGGCGGCTTGAGCGAGAGTCCGCCGCTGTCGAAGGTGATGCCCTTGCCGACCAGGGCGAGGTGGGTGCTCGCGCCCTCGGGCGCGTAGGCGACCTTCACGAGGCGGGGCGGGCGGGAGGAGCCGCTGCCGACTCCGAGGATGCCGCCGAACCCCTCCTCCGCGAGGGCCTCCTCGTCCCAGACGGTGACCTCGAGCGGCAGTCCCTCGGCGCCGGTCTGCACGGCCTCGGCCAGCGTCTGCGGGTAGAGGTGCGACGGGGGAGTGTTGACGAGGTCCTTCACCGTGCCGACCGCGCGGCCGAGCACGAGCGCCCGGTCCAGGACGGCGGGGTCGGCCGACTCGCCGCCGCCCAGCAGGACGACGTGCTCGACGGGCGCCTTCGCCGCGGCGGCGGTGCTGCCGCGGAAGGCGGTGAAGGAGTAGGAGCCGAGCGCGGCGCCCTCGGCGACCGCGGCGAGCGTGCCGTCGGAGCCGGCCGGGAGGGAGAGGGCGACGGAGGCGGACCCCGCGAGCAGGCGGACGGCGGCGCCCGCGGCGTTCCGCAGCGCGGTGTCGTCGGGCTCCGCCGAGCCGAGTCCGACGAGGACGATCACTCCGGCACGGACCGAGGACGGCACGCGCACGAGCGTCTCGGCGGCGCCGGTCGCGCCGAGCGCGCTCAGCGCGGGGGCCAGCTCCTCGAAGCCCTCCGCGCCGACGAGCCGGGGACCGTCGGGTCCCGGGGCGACGCCGAGGACGAGGGCGTCGGTGTCGATGTCGGAGGCGGGAACGGTCGAGTACTCGAGAGAGGAGAGGGGCATGGCGGCAATGCTAGGCGCTGTTCGCTGAGGGCTCAGCGGACCCGGACGGGGCGCCGGGACCCCCGTTTAGACTGGACGCATGCTGGATCCGGAAGACCTGTTCGAGATCGAGGGCGACCTCTCCGAGATCCCGCGCGGGCTGCACCTCGTCGCGGGCCTGACCGGCTCGGCCGACGCCGGGGGAGCGGTGGGGCAGCTGGGGGAGTACCTCTTCGAGACCCTCGAGCACCGCGAAGTCGCGGTCTTCGACCAGGATCAGCTGCTCGACTACCGGGCCCGCCGCCCCATCATCACCTTCGACCAGGACCACCTGACGGACTACCGTCCTGCGATGCTCCGGCTCTCGCTCGCGCACGACGAGCTGCACCAGCCGTTCCTCCTGCTCACCGGCTTCGAGCCCGACTTCCAGTGGGAGCGGTTCACCCGCGCGGTGGTCTCCCTCCTCGAGCGGCTCGACGTCGCCTCGACCACGTGGGTCCAGGCGATCCCGATGCCCGTGCCGCACACCCGGCCCGTCGGCGTCACCGTGAGCGGCAACCGCGAGGACCTGATCGAGGCGATGTCGGTCTGGAAGCCGCACACGCAGGTGCCCTCGAACGTCCTCCACCTGCTCGAGCTGCGCCTCTACGAGCGCGGTCTGACCGTGGTCGGCTTCGCGCTGCTCATCCCCCACTACCTGTCGGACACCGAGTACCCGCAGGCGGCGGTCGCGGCGCTCGAGAGCATCTCGGCGTCGACCGGCCTCATCTTCCCGACGGACCGCCTGCGCGAGAGCGGGCGGGAGTTCCTCGGCAAGGTCGACGAGCAGGTCGGCGGCAACGACGAGCTGCAGAAGCTGGTCTCGGCCCTCGAGGCGCGGCACGACACCTACATGGAGGGGACGAGCCTCCGCTCGCCGCTCACCGACGAGGACGGCTTCGTGCCCAGCGCCGACGCGATCGCCGCCGAGCTCGAGAAGTTCCTCGCGATCCGCCGCCCGGGCGAGGAGCCCACCGCCTCCTGAGCGGCCGTAGGATCGGACGAGTGCGTGATCGTCGAGCCTGGTTCGTCTTCGGTGCCGGAGCGTTCGCCTACCTCGTCGCGGTCCTGGACCGCACGACGCTGGGCGTCGCAGGAGTGGACGCCGCGGAACGGTTCGGGGTGGCCGCCGCCGTCCTCTCGTCGCTCGCCGTCGTCCAGCTGATCGTCTACGCCGGGATGCAGATCCCAGTCGGGATCCTCATCGACCGGTTCGGCCCGCGGACCCTGATCCTCTCGGGCACGGCCCTGATGATGGCGGGCCAGGTCGTGGTCGCGATCGCGCCGGGCATCGGCGTCGCGATCGTCGGGCGGATCCTGCTGGGAGCCGGGGACGCCGCGATCTTCACCTCCGTGATCCGCCTCACGGTGACCTGGTTCAGCGGACCGATCGTGCCGCAGCTCTCGCAGTGGATCGGCAACATCGGCCAGGTGGGCCAGATCCTCTCCGCACTCCCGTTCGCGGCGATCCTCCACACGTTCGGCTGGGAGCCCGCGTTCCTCAGCGCCGCCGGCCTCGGGGCCGTGTCCTTCCTCGGCGTGCTCCTCCTGGTCGCCGACGTCCCGCCGCGCACCGAGCCGATCACGGTGGTGCCTCCGACGCTCCGGGCGACGATCGCGCAGCTCGGAGTGAGCCTGCGCCGGCCGGGGACGCAGCTCGGCTTCTGGTCGCACTTCGTCACGCAGTCCTCCGGCACGGTGTTCACGCTGCTCTGGGGCTACCCCTTCCTCGTCTACGCGATCGGCCTGCCGCCGACCGTCGCCGCGCCGACCCTCACGATCGTCGTGATCGCGGGGATCGTCGTCGGGCCGGTGCTCGGCGTCCTGACCGCTCGCCACCCCATGCGCCGCAGCAACCTCGTGCTCGGGATCGTCTCGGCGATGGCGGTCGCCTGGACCGTCTTGCTGCTCTGGCCCGGCGTCCCGCCGTACTGGCTCGTGGTGCTGCTCCTGATCGTCGTCGGAGCGGGCGGCCCCGGCTCCATGATCGGGTTCGACTTCGCCCGCACGTTCAACCCCTCGCGGAGCCTCGGCGCGGCGAACGGAGTCGTCAACGTGGGCGGGTTCCTGGCCAGCTTCACGATGATGTTCGCGATCGGCCTGATCCTCGACGCACTGGCCGGTCCCGGTGCCTCCTCCGAGCAGACCTACTCGCTCGAGCACTTCCGCCTGGCGTGGTGCGTGCAGTACGTGGTGGTCGGCGCCGGAGTCGTCGGACTCGTCGTCGCGCGCCGCCGGACCCGCCGCCGCCTGGCCGAGGACGAGGGAATAACCGTGGCCCCTCTCTGGGTTGCACTGAGTGACCGGATGCGCCGCGGCCGCGCGGGGCGCTGATGGTCGTCCGTCGATCCGCCCTTATGCAGACGCGATGTCCCAGCGGAACGGCCCGGATCCCGCCGGATCGAGCCCCACTCGCACCGCACCGCACGGCTGCACTAGTCAGACGTGCAATAATTGTCAATAGGACCCGTTCGGGTCGAGGAGCACCAGGCCCACGTCGGGCGTGCGACGTCCTCGACTTGACATGGGTCCTCGTAATGCCCACCGACGGACGACGCCTTCCCGCGCCGCCCGCCCCCGGGACGCAACGGATGGAGAGGTGCCGCCATGGCCACCAGAGCTACCAAGACCGCAACGCTCGACGCCGTCGACGACGACGTGACGACGACCACCAAGAAGCCCGCGACGCGCAAGCCCGCGGCGAAGACCACGGCGGCCAAGACCACCGCGGCCAAGACGACCCGCTCGCGCGCCACGACCAAGGCCGCCGCTCCCGCCGACACCGAGGAGGAGCCGACCGACGCCGTCGAGCCCGACGAGGCGGCGGAGGAGGAGGAGACCGAGGTCGTCGCCGAGGACACCGAGACCGACGCGAAGGACGACGCGGAGACGCCGGAGGCCCCGGCCGCCGCTGCCGTCGCCGCTCCGGCCGAGCCGCTCCCGAGCGGTGCGCTCGTCCTGTCGTTCGGCGGAGAGGACGACGAGGTCCCGGTCTACTCGACCGCGATCACCGGCGCCACCGCCGACCCGGTCAAGGACTACCTGAAGCAGATCGGCAAGGTCGCGCTCCTGAACGCGGCCGAGGAGGTCGAGCTCGCGATGCGCATCGAGGCCGGCCTGTTCGCCGAGGACAAGCTCGCCAACTCGACCGACCTCAGCCCGGAGCTCGTCCGCGAGCTGCGCTGGGTCGCGAAGGACGGCCAGCGCGCGAAGAGCCACCTGCTCGGAGCGAACCTCCGGCTCGTCGTCAGCCTCGCGAAGCGCTACACCGGTCGCGGGATGCAGTTCCTCGACCTCATCCAGGAGGGCAACCTGGGCCTCATCCGTGCGGTCGAGAAGTTCGACTACACCAAGGGCTTCAAGTTCTCGACCTACGCCACGTGGTGGATCCGCCAGGCGATCACCCGCGCGATGGCCGACCAGGCCCGCACCATCCGCATCCCGGTGCACATGGTCGAGGTCATCAACAAGCTGGCCCGCGTGCAGCGCCAGATGCTCCAGGACCTGGGCCGCGAGCCCACGCCCGAGGAGCTCTCGCGCGAGCTCGACATGACCCCCGAGAAGGTCATCGAGGTGCAGAAGTACGGGCGCGAGCCGATCTCGCTGCACACGCCCCTGGGCGAGGACGGCGACAGCGAGTTCGGCGACCTCATCGAGGACACCGAGGCGGTCGTCCCGGCCGACGCCGTGGGCTTCACCATGCTGCAGAAGCAGCTGGAGTCGCTGCTCGACTCGCTCTCGGAGCGCGAGGCCGGCGTGATCCGCATGCGCTTCGGCCTCGGCGACGGCATGCCGAAGACGCTCGACCAGATCGGCGACACCTTCGGCGTGACGCGCGAGCGCATCCGTCAGATCGAGTCCAAGACGATGGCCAAGCTCCGCCACCCGTCCCGCTCGCAGTCGCTCCGCGACTACCTCGAGTAGGCCGGTGATCCGCTACGCGCCGGCGGTCCTCCTCGGGAGGGCCGCCCGGTTCGCCGCGCGGGTCCGGAAGCCCGGCGGGGGATCCGCCGTGCCCGGACTCGTGGTGAACCGTGTCGCGCCCGGATTCCTGCCCGCGGTGCTCGACGGATTCCGGGACGGCCTCGTGGTCGTCACGGGATCGGCGGGCAAGTCGACCACGACCAAGATGCTGGTCGCGGTGCTCCGCGCGCACGGGCTCCGGGTCTTCACCAACCCCTCGACGGCCAACATCGCCCAGGGGCTGACCTCCGCGCTCCTGGAGCAGGCGGACCTCCGCGGACGGATCGACGCCGACATCGCCGTCCTCGAGATGGACGAGGGTCACGGCGCGCGCCTCGCGCCCCGGATGCGCCCCCGCGTCGTCCTGCTGACGAACGTGGTGGTCGACCAGATCGACCGCTTCTTCGATCCGGCCATGGTCGCCCGGATGCTCGGCACCATCGCCTCCCGCGCGACCGGTCCCGTCGTGCTGAACGCCGACGACCGCCACGTCGCCGATGTCGCGACCTCCCTCCCCGACGAGCGGATCCGCTGGTACGGCGTCTCCTCCTCCGTCCGCGACTCCGCGTCGGGCGGTCTCGGCTACGCCGCGGAGGCGGAGGCCGGGACCGACCGTGCGACCACCGTCGTCGAGAGCACGACGGGAGCGGCCGCGCGCATCGTCAGCGACGGCGACCCGCTCGAGGTCCGGCTCCCCGCGCGGGGCGTCCACTACGCGGTGGACGCCGCGGCGGCCGTCTCCACGGCCCGCGCCGTGCTCGCTGAGCGCTTCGACCCGGCCCTCGCCGCCTCCGCGCTCTCGAGCATCGACCCCGTCTTCGGGCGGGGCGAGATCGTCACCGTGCGCGGCCACGAGGTCGAGTTCGTCCTGGTCCAGAACCCGGCGAGCTACCGCCTGAACATCGCGGAGATCCCCGAGGGGACCGAGCAGATCATGCTCGCGATCGGCTCCGACGTCCGAGACCCCTCCTACTTCTGGCCCGTGGACACCTCCGTGCTCGGGCACGTCCGTGTCGTCTCGGGGTCGAAGGCGCACGAGGCGGCGCTGCACCTGCGCTACGACGGCGTGCGCGTCGACTCCGTCGACGAGGACCTGGGTCGCGCGCTCGACGCGTTCCTCGCTCTGCCGACCCCCGCCTCCGGCCGGAAGACCATCGTCTTCTCGGCCGATTCGATGCGCCGCACCCGTGCGCACCTGCAGCTCGTCACCAACCGCGAGGAGACCGCGTGACCACCCTCCGCATCGCCGTGCTCGCTCCCGACGTCCTGGACGGCAACGGCGACGCGGCGAACGCCCGGGTCCTCGCGGCTCGGGCGCGCTGGTCGGGCGTCGAGGCGGAGGTGGTGCCGCTGGTGACCGCCTCCGACGCCGAGGTCCGTCCGGACGTCCTGGTCGCCGGGACGGGAGCGGACGAGGACCTCCCGGGCGTCCTGGCACTCCTCCACGAGATCGCGCCGACGCTGCGGGCCTGGGTCGACCAGGGCACTCAGGTGGTCGCGGTCGGAGCCGGCTGGGAGATGCTGGCCGGTTCGATCAGCACGGCCGCGGGCGGCGCCCGGGGGATCGGGCTGTTCCCCGGAGACTCGGTCACGGGCGAGCGCGCGACCGACGACCTCCTCGTCGAGACGCCGGGCGGCGTCCTCGTCGGATTCGAGAACCACGAGCGCCGGATGACCGGGATCCCGCTCGAGCACGCGCTCGGCCGAGTGCTGCACGGTACCGGCGACGGCGCCGGCCACGAGGGCTACGCGGAGGGAGGCCTTCTGGGCACGCACCTGCACGGCCCCGTCCTCGCGAAGAACCCCTCGCTCGCGGACGCGATCCTGCGGCGCGCCCTCGGCGACGCCTACTCCCCGTCGGACGAGCGTCTCCGCCTGGTCGATGAAACGGCACGAGCCGCTCGCGATGTGATCGCGAAGCGGCTCGGTGTCGGTCGGTAGGGCGCTGACGCGCCGTCCGGGCTGATCGGGGACGCGCTAGGGGCGCTGCTCCTCGAAGAGTCGGGCGGACTCGTCGTGCCAGCTCTGGGCGATGCTGGAGAGCTTCTCCTGGTACTTCTTCCCGTGGTGCGCGCAGAACAGCAGTTCTCCGTTGTTCACGACCACTCGGATGTACGCCTGGGCACCGCAGCTGTCGCAGCGGTCGGCGGCGGAGAGCTGGTGGGCACCGGCGAGCTCGTCCACGCCGTTCTGGGTTGCTGTGGTCGACATGACTTGGCCTCCTGCACTCGTTCTTCGATCTCTGCTTAGTGGAACCCATCCAAGCACGCGATTGTTTCCGCACGGAGTCGATCGGTCGGCATTTCGCTCTGCGCGTAGGGGCCCCGCGCCGAGCGGCCATCGTGCTGTCGTCGGG
This sequence comes from Rathayibacter sp. AY1C9, assembly GCF_002932315.1. Taxonomy (NCBI): domain Bacteria; kingdom Bacillati; phylum Actinomycetota; class Actinomycetes; order Micrococcales; family Microbacteriaceae; genus Rathayibacter; species Rathayibacter sp. AY1C9. Next base: position 199,170 of record NZ_PSVZ01000003.1, on the reverse strand, counting down.
TGCCGCGCCACCGCGGCCGGAGCGGTTCCCGAAAGTAGACTGGGCGGATGGCCTCCACCGACTACAACGCCCGCCACCTCTCCGTCCTCGAGGGTCTCGAGGCGGTCCGGAAGCGGCCCGGCATGTACATCGGATCGACCGACTCGCGCGGCCTCATGCACTGCCTCTGGGAGGTCATCGACAACTCCGTCGACGAGGCGCTGGCCGGGCACGGGACCGAGATCAGCGTGCTCCTGCACGCCGACGGCAGCGTCGAGGTGCGCGACCGCGCGCGCGGGATCCCGGTCGACATCGAGCCGAAGACGGGGCTCTCCGGAGTCGAGGTCGTGTTCACGAAGCTGCACGCGGGCGGCAAGTTCGGCTCCGGGTCCTACGCGGCGTCCGGCGGTCTGCACGGCGTCGGCGCCTCCGTGGTCAACGCGCTCTCGGAGCGCCTCGACGTCGAGGTCGACCGCAACGGCCGCACCTACCGGATGTCGTTCCACCGGGGGGAGCCCGGGCGCTTCGCCGACGCGGGCGAGCCCACCCCCGACGCTCCGTTCACGCCGTTCGAGAACGGGTCGGAGCTGACGGTCGTCGGGAAGGTCGCCAAGGGCGTCACCGGTACGCGCGTGCGCTACTGGGCCGACCGCCAGATCTTCACGAAGGGCGCCTCGTTCCAGACGGACGACCTGGTGACGCGCGCCCGGCAGACCGCGTTCCTCGTCCCCGGCCTGACGATCGACATCGTCGACGACCGGGCGGACGAGCGCCGCGCCGAGATGTTCCGCTACGACGGCGGCATCTCGGAGTTCGTCGAGTTCCTCGCCCCCGACGCCCCCGTGACCGAGGTGCTGCGCCTCACCGGCTCCGGCACCTTCACCGAGACCGTGCCGGTGCTGACCCCCGGCGGCGCCATGGTGCCCACCGAGGTGGAGCGCACCTGCGAGGTCGACATCGCCCTGCGCTGGGGCACCGGCTACGAGACGGTGATGCGCAGCTTCGTGAACATCATCTCGACGCCCAAGGGCGGGACGCACCAGACCGGCTTCGAGCAGGGCCTGCTGAAGCTGCTCCGCTCCCAGGTGGAGGCGAACGCCCGCCGCCTCAAGGTCGGCTCGGACAAGCTCGAGAAGGACGACGTCCTCGCCGGGCTCAGCGCCGTGCTGACCGTGCGGCTCCCTGAGCCGCAGTTCGAAGGCCAGACGAAGGAGGTGCTGGGCACGCCCGCCGTCCGCGCGATCGTCGCCTCCACCATCGCCTCGACGCTGGGCGCGGTGTTCTCCTCGACGCGCCGCGAGGACAAGGCGCAGACCTCCCAGCTCCTCGAGAAGGTCGTCGCCGAGATGAAGTCGCGGATCTCGGCCCGCGCGCACAAGGAGACGCAGCGCCGCAAGAACGCGCTGGAGTCCTCCTCCCTTCCGGCGAAGCTGGTCGACTGCCGCAGCAGCGACGTCGAGAACAGCGAGCTCTTCATCGTCGAGGGCGACTCCGCCCTCGGCACCGCCAAGCTCGCCCGCAACAGCGAGTACCAGGCCCTGCTGCCGATCCGGGGGAAGATCCTCAACACGCAGAAGGCGAGCATCGCCGACATGCTCTCGAACGCCGAGTGCGCCTCGATGATCCAGGTGATCGGAGCCGGCTCCGGCCGCTCCTTCGACCTCTCGGCCGCCCGCTACGGGAAGATCATCCTGATGAGCGACGCCGACGTCGACGGCGCCCACATCCGCACCCTGCTGCTCACGCTCTTCTTCCGCTACATGCGGCCGCTCGTCGAGGCGGGGCGCGTCTTCGCCGCCGTGCCTCCGCTGCACCGGCTCGTGGTGATGAACGCGGGGAAGAAGCCGAACGAGACGATCTACACCTACTCCGAGAAGGAGCTGCAGAGCGTGCTCGCGGCCCTCGGCAAGGCGGGCCGCCGCTACCAGGACCCGATCCAGCGCTACAAGGGGCTCGGCGAGATGGACGCGGACCAGCTGGCCACGACGACCATGGACCGCTCCCGCCGCACCCTCCGCCGGGTGCGGGTAGCGGACGCCGAGAACGCCGGCCGGGTGTTCGAGCTGCTGATGGGCAACGACGTGGCGCCCCGCAAGGAGTTCATCGTCCGCGGGTCCGAGTCGCTGTCGCGGGACCGCATCGACGTCTGAGCCGCGGGGCTCAGAACACCTCGGGCGCCGCTCCGATCGTCGCGATCGGCGCCGCGAGCGCCACGCCGGAGCCGTCGCGCTTCATCCCGGAGTCGGGCAGCGCGGCGACCGAGCCGTCGGCCTCGAGCGCGTGCGCGGGACCGGGGCCGACCCACGCCACTCCGAGGGCGGTCTCACCCTTGAGGAAGCGCTGCGCACGGACTCCGCCGGTGGCCCTGCCCTTGGCGGGGAACTCCGAGAACGGCGAGACCTTCGCACTACCGGTGTCGGTCCCCGAGAGGGCCCAGCTGTCGACGGCGACCGTCGCGACGACGGCCTCGTCCCGGTCCTCGGCGGCGACGACGGCGAAGTGCACGACGTCGTCGGTCTCGGCCAGCTTGACCCCGGCCATCCCCGCGGCGGTCCGGCCCTGAGGGCGGACGGCGGACGCGGGGAAGCGCAGCAGCTGGGCCTCGCCGGTGACAAAGACCAGCTCGTCCTCCTCACCCGACGCGGCCGCGCCCACGACGGCGTCCTTCGGCTTCAGGGCGATGAGCTCGATGTCCGGGCGGTTGGGCAGCTCGCCCGGCGCGACGCGCTTGACGACGCCCTGCTGGGTGCCGAGCGCGATCGGCCGCTCGTCGTCGAGGGCGACGAGCGCGAGCACCCGCTCGTCCTTCGCCAGGTGCGGGAGGTAGTCGCTCATGCGCACGCCCGCGCCCAGCTGCACCGAGGAGGAGGGGACGGCGGGCACGTCGACCGGCGAGAAGCGGAGGAGCCGACCGGCGCTGGTGACCGCGCCGATCTCCGTCCGGCTGGTCGTGTCGAGCACGCTGAGGACGGCGTCGTGCTTCGAGCGGCGCGTGGCGCGCTCGGGGTGGGGAGCGGCCTCGGGGTCGCGGTCGACCCGCACCATGCGGCCGGTGGTGCTCAGCAGCACCCGGCAGGGCACGTCCGCGATCTCGAGCACCGCGGCGGCCTTCCGCCCGGTGGTGGCGACGGAGGGACGCGCCTCGGTGAGCAGGGTGCGCCGCGGGGTCCCGAGGCGCTGGGCGACCTCGTCGAGCTCGTCCGAGACCAGCTCGTCGATCCGTGAGCGGCTGGCGAGGAGGGCCTCGAGCTCGGCGATCTCGGCGAGGAGGGTGTCGCGCTCGGTCTCGAGCTCGATGCGCGAGAACTTCGTGAGGCGGCGGAGCTGGAGCTCGAGGATGTAGTCGGCCTGCAGGGTGCTGAGGTCGAAGACCTCGATCAGCCGGGCCCGCGCCGCCGCGGTGTCGTCGCTCCCGCGGATCAGCTGGATGACCTCGTCGATGTCGAGGATCGCGATGAGCAGGCCCTCGACCAGGTGCAGCCGCTCCTGGCGCTTGCGCAGTCGGTAGCGGGTCCGCCGGGTGACGACCTGCACCCGGTGGCCGATGTAGACCTGCAGCAGCTCCTTCAGGCCGAGGGTGCGCGGGCCGCCGTCGACCAGCGCGACGTTGTTGATCGAGAACGCGTCCTCGAGGGGCGTGTAGCGGTAGAGCTGCTCGAGGACGGCCTCCGGGCTGAAGCCGGTCTTGATCCCGATGACGAGCCGGAGGCCGTTGTCCCGGTCCGTCAGGTCGGTGACGTCCGAGATGCCGCTGAGCTTCTTGTTCTGGACGCCGTCCTTGATCTTGTCGATGACCTTCTCGGCGCCGACGAGGTAGGGCAGCTCGGTGACGACCAGGCCGGACTTGCGCGCGGTGATGCTCTCGACCGAGACGCGCGCGCGGGTCTTGAAGCCGCCCCGGCCGGTCGCGTAGGCGTCGCGCACGCCGGCGAGGCCGACGATCGTGCCACCGCTCGGGAAGTCCGGTCCGGGGACGAACGACATCAGGTCGTCCAGGGACGCGTCGGGATGGGCGATCAGGTGCCGGGCCGCCCCGATCACCTCCACGAGGTTGTGGGGCGCCATGTTCGTCGCCATGCCGACGGCGATGCCGCTGGCCCCGTTGACCAGCAGGTTCGGGAACGCGGAGGGGAGGACCTCGGGCTGGTCGTGCGAGTTGTCGTAGTTCGGGACGAAGTCGACGACGTCCTCGCCGAGGTGCTCGGTCATGGCCGTGGCGGCCGGGGCGAGGCGGGCCTCGGTGTAGCGGGCCGCGGCCGGGCCGTCGTCGAGGGAGCCGAAGTTGCCGTGCCCGTCGACGAGGGCGACCCTCATCGTGAACGGCTGGGCGAGGCGGACGAGGGAGTCGTAGATCGAGGCGTCGCCGTGCGGGTGCAGCTTGCCCATCACCTCGCCGACCACGCGGGCCGACTTCACGTGGCCGTGATCGGGCCGCAGCCCCATCTCGCTCATCATGTAGAGGATCCGGCGCTGCACCGGCTTGAGGCCGTCGCGGGCGTCGGGCAGGGCCCGCGAGTAGATGACCGAGTACGCGTACTCGAGGAAGGACCCCTCCATCTCGGCCGAGACGTCGACGTCCTCGATGCGCTCGGTGAGCGAGGATCCGGAGGAGGGGGCTGCAGCGTTCATGACTCGATTCGGTGGCGGGCGCGGGGCGGCGGCGGGGGACTGCACCGCCCTGCGGCGCTCGACGGGACGGGCGGAGCGGAGACGGCGCCTCGCGGACGGGACCGGCCCTCCCGTTCACGCGGACGCTCCGCTGCACCGGCCCGGCGGGGACGGCGGCGCTGTGCGAAACTGGGCGCGATGACCCACATGCTACCGCCAGCCCCCGACGGGCGGCGGAGCCTCGCCGACGTCCTGCCGGGCGCCCTCGACGCGCTCCTGGGCCGCCCCGGCCTCTTCGGCTCGCCCCGCGTCGAGCGGATCGTGGTCGTCCTCGTCGACGGCCTGGGTGCCGCGAACCTCCGCCAGCGCGGGGGCCACTCGCGCACGCTCGCTCCGGCCCTCAACCGCGGCACCACGCTCGTCTCGGGCTTCCCGACGACCACCGCGGCGGCCCTGGCGAGCCTGACGACGGGCCTGCGCCCGGGCGGGCACGGGATGGTCGGCTACCGCGTGCTCGACCGCGCCTCCGACCGCCTGGTCAACCAGCTCTCCGGCTGGGACGAGGGCATGATGCCCGAGACGTGGCAGCCCCACCCCACGGTCTTCGAGCAGGCCTCGGCCGCCGGTGTCCGGGCCGGAGTGATCGGCCCAGCGCGGTACGCCTGCTCCGGTCTCACGCGGGCGATCCTGCGCGGCGCCGAGTACCACTCCGCCGGCGGCGTCGCCGAGCGCTTCACGGCGGCGCGCGCCCTGCTCGACGAGGGCGGCCGGCAGCTCGTGTACCTCTACGTCCCCGAGCTCGACCAGGCGGCGCACGCGCGCGGCTGGGAGTCGCCGGAGTGGACGGCAGCGCTCGAGCTCCTGGACGGGGAGGTCGGCGGAGCGGTCCGCGGGCTCTCCGCCCGCGAGAGCGTGCTGGTCACCGCCGACCACGGCATCGTGGACGTTCCGGCGTCCTCGCACGTGCTCGTCGAGCGGGGACCGCTGCTCGAGGGCGTCCGGCACCTCGGCGGAGAGCCCCGCTGCCTGCAGCTGCACCTCGAGCCGGGTGTGGACCCCGACGAGGTGGCGCGGCGCTGGATCGAGGCGGAGGGCGCACGCGCCTGGATCGCGACGCGCGACGAGGTCGCCGTGAGCGGCTGGTTCGGCGAGGTCTCTCCGGCGGCGGCCGAGCGGATGGGCGACGTGTTCGTCGCGGCGCGGAGGACCATCGCCTACTATGCGGCGGACGACTCCTCCGGCCGCTCGATGATCGGGCAGCACGGGTCGCTCACGCCGGAGGAGACGCAGGTGCCGCTCCTCCGCTTCGGCGCGCTGGCCTGAGCCGGGCCGAGTGCACGGGGGCACCGTCCACCCCGGCGGAGCCGCGCCGGCGGTGGGTCAGTCGTCGCTGCGCGCTCCGAAGACGATCTCGTCCCAGCTCGGCATCGACGCCCGCCCCCGGCGGAGGCTCCCGCGCACGCCCGACGGCTGCTCGGGGACCGGGGGAGCGGTGCGCGGCGGCTCCGGTGCCTTCTCGACCGGAGGAGCGGCCTCGGCCTCGGGCTCCGGCTCCTCGCGGACGCGGAGGCTCGAGGCGTGATCGCGCTCGCCCCGGCGGCGCCGCAGGGCGTCGAGCAGGTCGGCGGTGTCGTTGAGGTTGCGCTCGCGCTGCTCCGTCGTGCTCGTGACGGGGCGGGGGAGCGTCGAGATCGGGCGCGGGGTCTCGGAGAGGGCCGGCTGCGGCTCCGTGTCGGAGGGGCGGACGGCGGCCGGCCGGGCGTGCGGCATCGCGGCGGGGCGGCCGGCGGTGGGGTGGTCGGCCCGGGCGGAGCGGCTCGGCGCCTCCGCGGACTCCGTGTCGAAGCGCGTGGCGAGCTCGTCGACGGCGGCGGGGATGACGGCGCGCAGGCGCGGGATGAGGGTCGGCCGGATCTCACCCTGCTGCGAGAGCGTGATCGCCTCGGAGGTCAGCGGCGACAGCAGCGCCTTCCGCGGGTCGAAGCGCCAGCGGGCGTCGTGGTCGATCTCGTCCGAGCGGAAGAGGAGCTTGACGACCCAGCCCTCCTCCTCCTTCCAGCTCGACCACTGCTCGCCCTCGGCGCCGAGCGACGCGAGGCGGTCGCGGATGACGTCGCCGAAGGGCGTGCCCTCCTCGAGGGGATCGGGGTCGGTGGTCGTGTAGACGCGCACGGCGAGAGCGGACGCGACGATGTGCTCGCGCTCGGCCGTGACGGGTCCCTCGAAGCGCTGGACGTAGCCCAGGTCGGCGCCCGTGAGCTCGGCGACCTCCTCGGCGGAGAGCCCGGAGCGGATGTGGGCCTGGATCTCGCGGGGGGAGACGCGCTTCTCGCGCGGCGGGAGGGTGTGGACCCGCGGCCGCAGCTGGCTCTGCAGCGTCTCGTCGATGCGGACCGAGAAGCGCTCGCCGCCCTCGGACACGAGGACGAGCGATCCGCCCTCGACGCCGATCACCTTCAGTTCCATCATCGTGGGGACCCTCCTTCTGGACGCGGACCGGGCAAGGATGCCACGCGCCCGGGCGATCGGCCGGGAATACCCCGGGCGGGTCGAAAGTTGGTGCGGAAGGAGGCGGGGCGAGCGGGTGTCAAGAGCCGTTCGAGGTGGTTTGCGAATCGATGCGTCGTGATGCACACTGACCCCGCCGATTTGTTGAACAGCAGAAATAAGAAGTGGATGGGAATGGCTACGGACTACGACGCCCCCCGCAAGACCGATGACGACTCCGAGTCGATCGAGGCCCTGAAGGAGCGAGTCCCCGACAAGATGTCCGGAGTCGTCGACGTCGATGACGCCGACAACCCGGGCGGATTCGAACTGCCCGGTGCCGATCTGTCCGACCTCGATCTGGACGTCGTGGTCCTTCCGCCCCAGGCGGACGAGTTCACGTGCGTGAGCTGCTTCCTCGTGAAGCACCGCTCGCAGATCGACCACGAGGAGAAGCTCGGACCGATCTGCCTGGAGTGCGCCGCTTAAGCGCCTCCCGGCTCCGAAGGACGACCGCTCCGTCGCCGTGATCCCCGGATCGCGGCGACGATGTCGTCCGGGCGGCGGGTGGAGACCAGCCAGTACGGCGTCGGGTCGGCCGGATCCTCGATCGGGACCCGCACCACCTCCTTCACCCAGCCGCGGATGACCAGGTACGCCCGCGCGTCCAGGCGCGTCCCGCGCTCGGCGAACGCCTGGTCCCCCGAGTAGGAGGACGGCTCGCCCACGAGGTCCAGCGGGATATGCGCGCGGCCGGCGCGCAGCTCACCCTCCGCCACCTCGATCACGGGGGAGAGGGCCAGCAGCGACAGCACGCAGCCCGCGTACAGCACGACCGCGACGATCACCCCCACCGCGAGGTCGATGGGCGCGAACACCAGGATGCTGGCGGGGATCACGAGGGCGGTGGCGACGAAGAGCCAGGGCGCGGGCCACAGCCTCTCTCGGTAGGACGGCATGACCCTATTGGATCAGACGTTTGGTCTACCCTCGTCACGTGCCTGCAACCGTCGACGTCCCGATCACCGCGGACCGGCTCCCCTCCTACGCCCGTCCGGGCGACGCGGGAGCCGATCTCCACTCGACGGAGGACGTGGTGCTCGCCCCCGGTGAGCGCGCCTCCGTCGGCACGGGGGTGGCCGTCGCCCTCCCGGAGGGCCACGCCGGCTTCGTCGTCCCCCGCAGCGGGCTGGCCTTCAGGCACGGCATCACCGTCGTCAACGCCCCCGGAACGATCGACGCGGGCTACCGCGGTGAGATCCGGGTGGCGCTGCTGAACACCGACAGCCGCGAGACGTACCGCGTCTCGGCGGGGGACCGGATCGCGCAGCTCGTGATCGTCCCCGTCGTCCAGGCGAGGTTCACGGCCGTCGACGAGCTTCCCGAGTCGGTCCGCGGCACGGGCGGCTTCGGATCCACCGGGTACGCCGCCGGCGCCCAGGAGACCAGAATCCACGAGGAGAGCGCATGAGCGACATCCAGCCCACGGCCGGCGAGGCCGCCGAGCCCGTCCAGCAGGACTTCGAGAAGTCGGCGCCGGAGGACCGCGCGGAGGCCGGGCCCCTGGACGAGCGCGAGGCCAACCCGGTCCGCCCCTACATCGACCTCGGCGGGGTGAAGGTGCTTCCCCGCGAGGGCATGCACATCCGCCTCGAGGTCGAGGAGGGGACCAAGCGCGTCATCGCCGTCGGCCTCGACTACGCAGGGTCGACGCTGCAGGTGCAGCCCTTCTCCGCGCCGCGCTCCTCGGGCCTCTGGCACGAGATCCGCGGCCAGATCGCCGAGCAGATCGGCCGTCAGGGCGGATCGACGACGGAGCGCGACGGCGTCTTCGGTCCGGAGCTCGTCGCCGAGCTCCCGATCGCCGGCGGCCAAACCCGCGTCGCCCGGTTCGTCGGCGTCGACGGTCCGCGCTGGTTCCTCCGCGGCGTGATCGCCGGAGCCGGAGCCGTCGACGAGCAGGCGGCCGCCTCGGTCGAGGAGCTCTTCCGCAGCATCGTCGTGGTCCGCGGCAGCGGCCCGATGCCTCCGCGCGACCTGATCCCGCTGAAGGTGCCGACCGGCAGCCAGACCCAGCAGAGCGCGAGCTGACCGGCATGGAGCCGGTGCGGCCCGAGGACCCGGCCCGATCGGAGGAGCCGGTCCGGCCCGAGGTGGGCGACGCGATCGCGCAGGCCGCCCGCCGCTCGGGACTCGGCGCGGTCGCCGACGGCGAGCCGTTCGACGGGAAGGCGCTGCTGCGCACCATGGGCGGCGTCCGGGGGATCCTCGAGGCCGTCGTGCCCGGCATAGCCTTCGTCCTGCTCTACACGGTCACCTCGGAGCTCGTGCTCTCGCTGGTCGCATCCGTCGGGCTCGCCGTGGCGTTCACGGTGGCGCGGGTGCTCGGCCGGACGCCGGTGATCCAGGCCGTCGGCGGACTGCTCGCCGTGGTGGTCTCGGCCGCACTGGCGCTGTTCACCGGGCGGGGCGTCGACAACTTCGCCCTGGGGCTGCTCACCAACCTCGTCTACGGGCTCGTCTTCCTCCTCTCCGTCCTCGTGCGCTGGCCCCTGATCGGCGTCGCCGCCGGCTTCCTGATGGGGGACGGCACCGCCTGGCGATCCGATCGGCGCAAGCGCCGCCTCTTCGGCGCCCTGACCCTCGCGTGGGCGGGGCTCTTCCTCCTGCGCCTGGCCGTGCAGTACCCGCTGTTCCTCGCCGAGGACACCACGGCGCTGGGCATCTGGAAGCTGGCGCTCGGCCTGCCCCTGTACGCGCCGCTGCTGGTGCTCACCGTGCTCGCCGTCCGGGCCGAGTACCGCGGAGCCGGCGAGCGCGCCGATGCGGGCGATGCTCCGGATCGTGCATAGAATTGTCTCGACGTCGAGATAAATAGCGCTCGCCTCCCCGCGCCGTCGCGGCGAGGTCGACCGGGCGCCTCGGCGTCGAGGAGTTAGGTCCTCCTTGGTGGCAGGCCGCTGTGCGCGGTCGTCAAGATGAGGACGGAGAGCGGCTCCGCCCGTCGGCGGACGCTGCAGTCAGCGAAGGAGAGGGCGACGTGTCCGCGGTAGACAGCTTTGGATCGAAAGACACCCTGAAGGTCGGCTCGACCGACTACGAGGTGTTCCGCATCGACCGGGTCCCCGGTCACGAGAAGCTCCCGTTCAGCCTCAAGGTGCTGCTCGAGAACCTCCTGCGCACGGAGGACGGCGCGAACATCACCGCCGACCACATCCGCGCCCTCGGCGAGTGGGTCCCGGAGTCGGAGCCCGACACCGAGATCCAGTTCACGCCGGCCCGCGTGGTCATGCAGGACTTCACCGGCGTGCCCTGCATCGTCGACCTCGCCACGATGCGCGAGGCCGTCGCTGCCCTGGGCGGCGACGCGAACCGGATCAACCCGCTCGCGCCCGCCGAGATGGTCATCGACCACTCCGTCATCGCCGACCTCTTCGGCACCGAGGACGCGCTCGAGCGCAACGTCGAGCTCGAGTACGAGCGCAACGGCGAGCGGTACCAGTTCCTCCGCTGGGGCCAGACCGCCTTCGACGACTTCAAGGTCGTCCCGCCCGGAACCGGCATCGTGCACCAGGTCAACATCGAGTACCTGGCCCGCGTCACCATGACCCGCGAGGTGGGCGGCGCGCTGCGCGCCTACCCCGACACCTGCGTCGGCACCGACTCGCACACGACGATGGTCAACGGCCTCGGCGTGCTCGGCTGGGGCGTCGGCGGCATCGAGGCCGAGGCCGCGATGCTCGGCCAGCCCGTCTCGATGCTCATCCCGAAGGTCGTCGGCTTCAAGCTCACCGGCTCGATCCCGACCGGCGTGACCGCGACGGACGTCGTGCTCACCATCACGCAGATGCTGCGCAAGCACGGCGTGGTCGGCAAGTTCGTCGAGTTCTACGGGGCCGGCGTCGCCGCGGTGCCGCTCGCCAACCGCGCCACCATCGGCAACATGAGCCCCGAGTTCGGCTCCACCGCCGCGATGTTCCCCATCGACGACGTGACCCTCGACTACCTGCGCCTCACCGGCCGCAGCGACGAGCAGATCGCCCTCGTCGAGCAGTACTCCAAGCTGCAGAAGCTCTGGCACGACCCCGCGGTCGAGCCGGTCTTCAGCGAGTACCTCGAGCTCGACCTCGGCACGGTCGTCCCCTCGATCGCCGGCCCGAAGCGCCCGCAGGACCGGATCGAGCTCTCGTCCGCCAAGACGCAGTTCGAATCGGACCTCACCAACTACGCGGATGTCTCGCACGACATCGTCGACCTGACCATCGCGGAGTCGTTCCCCGCCTCCGACCCCGGAGAGCTGCAGCCGCAGGACGAGCACAGCAGCCACGAGCACACCCACCGCTCGCACGCGCCGTCGACCGCCTCCAAGCCGACCACGGTCGAGCTCGGCGAGGGCGGGACCTTCACGATCGATCACGGCGCCGTCGCGATCGCGGCGATCACCTCCTGCACCAACACGTCGAACCCCTCCGTCATGCTCGCGGCCGGCCTGCTGGCCCGCAACGCAGCGCAGAAGGGCCTGAAGGCCAAGCCGTGGGTGAAGACCACGCTGGCACCCGGGTCGAAGGTCGTCACCGACTACTACGAGAAGGCCGGCCTGACCGAGTCGCTCGAGGCTCTCGGCTTCTACACGGTCGGCTACGGCTGCACGACCTGCATCGGCAACTCCGGCCCGCTGCTCGAGGAGATCTCGGCCGCAGTGCAGGACAACGACCTCGCCGTGACCGCCGTGCTCTCGGGCAACCGCAACTTCGAGGGCCGCATCAACCCGGACGTGAAGATGAACTACCTGGCGAGCCCCCCGCTCGTCATAGCCTACGCGCTCGCCGGCTCGATGAACTTCGACTTCGAGGTCGACGCGCTCGGCACCGACTCCGACGGCAACGACGTGTTCCTCAAGGACATCTGGCCCGACGCGGCCGAGGTGCAGGCGACGATCGACTCGTCGATCGACAAGTCGATGTTCGACACGCAGTACGCGGGCGTGTTCGACGGTGACGAGCGCTGGCGCGCGCTGCAGACCCCCGAGGGCTCGATCTTCGAGTGGGACGAGTCGTCGACCTACGTGCGGAAGCCCCCGTACTTCGACGGCATGACGATGGAGACGACCCCGGTCACCGACATCGCCGGTGCCCGCGTGCTCGCCAAGCTCGGCGACTCCGTCACGACCGACCACATCAGCCCGGCCGGCTCGATCAAGGCCGACAGCCCCGCCGGCCGCTACCTCGACGAGCACGGCATCGACCGCAAGGACTACAACTCCTACGGCTCGCGCCGCGGCAACCACGAGGTGATGATCCGCGGCACGTTCGCGAACATCCGCCTGCGCAACCAGCTGCTCGACGGCGTGGAGGGCGGCTACACCCGCGACTTCACTCAGCCGGACGCCCCGCAGTCGTTCATCTACGACGCGTCGCAGAACTACCAGGCCGAGGGAACTCCGCTCGTCATCCTGGGCGGCAAGGAGTACGGCTCCGGCTCGTCGCGCGACTGGGCGGCCAAGGGCACGAGCCTGCTGGGCGTCAAGGCGGTCATCGTCGAGAGCTTCGAGCGGATCCACCGCTCGAACCTCATCGGCATGGGCGTCGTCCCGCTGCAGTTCCCCGCGGGCGAGAGCTGGGAGTCGCTGGGCCTGGACGGCACCGAGTCGATCAGCATCTCGGGCATCGAGGAGCTGAACGAGGGCGTCACCCCCAAGACGGTCCACGTCGTCGCCGAGCCGACCGAGCACTCGGCCGAGGGCAAGCGGACCGTCGAGTTCGACGCGGTCGTCCGCATCGACACCCCCGGTGAGGCGGACTACTACCGCAACGGCGGCATCCTGCAGTACGTGCTGCGCTCGCTCGTCTAGATCAGCCGCAGAGCGTGTGCGCCTTCCCTGCGGGGGAGGCGCACACGCGTTCCCGGGGGCCCCGTGCGTAGACTCGGGAGACGTCCCCACCTCGCTCACGACCCCGGAAGGCGGCGCGCATGGCTGTTCTCGAGACCATCGGCGGTCCTCGCGATCTCGATCGCCTGACCGCGGCCGAGCTCGAGACGCTGGCGCAGGAGATCCGCGACTTCCTCGTGCGCGAGGTCTCGAAGACCGGCGGCCACCTGGGGCCGAACCTCGGCGTCGTCGAGACGACCATCGCGATCCACCGGGTCTTCGACTCGCCGCACGACGCGATCGTGTTCGACACCGGACACCAGTCCTACGTCCACAAGCTGCTCACCGGTCGCCAGGACTTCTCGAAGCTCCGGCAGCGCGGCGGCCTCGCCGGCTACCCGCAGCGGAGGGAGTCGCCGCACGACATCGTCGAGAGCTCGCACGCCTCCAGCTCGCTGTCCTGGGCGGACGGGATCTCCCGCGCCTTCACGATGACCGGTCAGACCGACCGCCACGTCGTCGCGGTCGTGGGCGACGGCGCCCTCACCGGCGGCATGACCTGGGAGGCGCTGAACAACATCAGCGACGACAACTCCCGCGGGCTGGTCATCGTGGTCAACGACAACGGGCGCTCCTACGCCCCGACCATCGGCGGCATGGCCCGCTTCCTCAACGGCGTCCGCACGCGGCCGACCTACCGCACGATGCACCGCGGCTCCCGGGCCGTCTCGGAGCGGCTGGGCGGCCCCGCCGCCGCCGTCTACCGCGGCGTTCGCGGCGGGCTCCACGGCTTCCTCAGCCGCTTCATCAACAACGAGGCGCTCTACTCCAACCTCGACATCAAGTACCTGGGGCCGATCGACGGACACGACCTGACGGCGATGGAGGAGGCTCTCCAGCAGGCGAAGGACTACGGCCAGCCGGTCATCGTGCACGCGATCACCCAGAAGGGCAAGGGCTTCGGTCCGGCCGTGCACGACCTCGCCGACCAGTTCCACGCCGTCGGGCAGATCGACCCCGAGACGGGCGAGCCGCTGAGCGCGGCCGGGGCCCGCTCGTGGACCTCGGTGTTCGCCGAGGAGATCGTCACGCTGGCCGACGAGGACCCGACGATCGTCGGCATCACGGCCGCCATGCTCCGGCCCGTCGGTCTCGACCGCCTCGCGGAGAAGTACCCGGAGCGCGTCTTCGACGTCGGCATCGCGGAGCAGCACGCCGTGACCTCGGCCGCCGGTCTCGCCTTCGGCGGGCTGCATCCGGTCGTCGCGCTGTACGCCACCTTCGTGAACCGCGCCTTCGACCAGGTGCTGATGGACGTCGCACTGCACCGCGCGGGCGTCACCTTCGTACTGGACCGCGCCGGAGTCACCGGGCCCGACGGTCCGAGCCACCACGGCATGTGGGATCTGGCGATCCTGCAGGTCGTCCCGAACATCCGCCTCGCCGCTCCGCGCGACTCCGTGCGCCTGCGCGAGGAGCTGCGCGAGGCCGTGGGCGTCACCGACGCGCCGACCGTGGTGCGCTTCTCGAAGGGGAGCGTCGGCGACGAGATCGACGCCGTCGAGCGCCTCGGCGACGGGGTCGACGTGCTCGCCCGCGCCGAGCGCAAGGACGTGCTGCTGGTCACGGTCGGGCCGATGGCCGCGATGGGTCTCGAGGTCGCTGAGCGGCTCGCGGCCCAGGGCATCGGAGCCACCGTCGTCGACCCCCGCTGGGTCGTGCCCGTGCCCACCAGCATCATCGAGCTCGCCCGCGAGCACCGCATCGTCGTCTCGATCGAGGACGGGGTGCGCGTCGGCGGGATCGGCACGCGCATCCGCCAGGACCTGCGCGAGGCCGGCGTGGACACCGCGGTGACCGAGCTCGGGCTGCCCGACCAGTTCCTGGACCACGCGAAGCGCGAGGAGATCCTCGAGGACGTCGGGCTCACTCCCCAGCACATCGCCCGCGACGTCGTCGCGCAGGTGCTGGGCAGCAAGATCCCGGTCGCCCGTCCGCTCCCGGACGAGGTCGAGGCCCGGGACGACGCCCGCAGCGACTGATCGTCCGTCGGGACCCGTCCCGCAGGCGACGCGCGGAAGGGGCGCCGGATCCGATCCGGCGCCCCTTCCGCGTCACTGCACTCCGCGTCAGTCGACGCCGCGGATCGCGGGGTGGTGGAACGTGTCCCCGAACGCCCGCTCGCTCGCGCCGACCCGGTCGAGGTAGGGCGTGAGCCCACCCATCTGGAACGGGTAGCCCGCGCCGAGGATCAGGCAGAGGTCGATGTCCTCCGCGGCGTGCACGACGTCGTCGTCCAGCATCCGCTTGACCTCGTCCGCGAGACCCGTCTCGACGCGCAGCCGCAGCTGCTCGGCCGTCATCGGCTCCGTGCCCCCGGCGACGATCGCGACAGCGCGCTTGTCGACGCCCTTCACCCGCCCCTTCGCGTCGCGCTCGAAGACGTGGCCGAGCTCAGCGAGGCGGTGCAGGTTGGGGCTGTCGAAGAAGCGGTCGGGGAACGCGGCGTGATGGGTGTCGAGCACGTGCGCGCCGACCTTGAGGCCCACCAGCTCGAGCAGCTCGAACGGGGTCATCGGCAGGCCGAACGGAGCCAGCGACTGCTCGACGACCTCGAAGGGAGTGCCCGTGTCGACCGCGTGCATCGCCTCGCCCAGGACCTTCGCCAGCACGCGGTTCACCACGAAGCCCGGGGTGTCGCGCGTGATGACGGCGTTCTTCTTGAGCTTCGCGGCGGTGACCATCGCCGTCGAGAGGGTCTCGTCGTCGGTGTGCGGCGTCCGGACCACCTCGATCAGCGGCATGACCGCGACCGGGTTGAAGAAATGGAAGCCGACGAGGCGCTCGGGGTGCTCCAGCCGCTCGCCGATGCGCTCGACGGAGAGGGACGAGGTGTTGGTCGCGAGCACCGCCGTGGGCGAGACGTAGCGCTCGATGTCGGCGAACACGTCCTGCTTCACCGACAGCTCCTCGAAGACCGCCTCGATCACCCAGTCGGCGTCGGCGAAGTCGGAGCGGTCGGTCGTGCCGGTGATCAGCGCGCGGAGGCGGTTCGCGTCGTCGGGGGAGACGCGTCCCTTCGCCAGCAGCGCGTCTATCTCGGCGCGGATGCCCGCGACGCCCTTGTCGACCCGCTCCTGGTCGAGGTCGGTGATGACCACCGGCACCTGGAGGCGGCGGAGGAAGAGCAGCGCGAACTGCGAGGCCATGAGGCCCGCGCCGACGACCCCGACCTTGGTGACGGGCTTGGCCAGCGCCCTGTCGGGCGCTCCCGCGGGACGCTTGGCGCGCTTCTGCACCAGATCGAACGCGTAGATGCTCGCGCGGAACTGGTCACCCGAGATCAGGTCGGCCAGCGCCTCGTCCTCGGCGGCGAAGCCCTCCTCGCGGGTGGTGTTCTTCGCGGCCTTGAGAAGCTCCAGCGCGCGGTACGGAGACGCCGCGACCGTGCCGATCCGCGACTCCAGCTGCTTGCGAGCGATCGAGATCGCGACGTCCCACTTGACCAGCCGCTCCAGCTTGCCGGGTGCGTTCGGCCGCTCCACCTTCACGGAGCCGCCGATCACGCCGTCGGCCCAGCGGAGCGAGTCCTCGAGGAAGGCGGCGGGCGGGAAGATCGCGTCGGCGATGCCGAGGTCGAACACCTCCTGGCCCTTGAGCGTGCGGTTGTTCTTGAGCGGGTTCTCGACCACGACCTTGAGGGCGTTCTCGATGCCGATCAGGTTCGGCAGGAGCCACGCGCCGCCCCAGCCGGGGATGATGCCGAGGAAGACCTCGGGGAGCCCGAGCGCGGGGATGGAGGAGTCGACCGTGCGGTAGTCGGCGTTCAGGCCGATCTCGGTGCCGCCGCCCAGGGCGAGGCCGTTGATGAAGGCGAAGGACGGCACGCCCAGCTCGGCCAGCATCCCCAGCGTGCGGTGGCCCAGGCGCGCCAGCTGGCGGCCGAGCTCACGGCTCGGGATGGCCCCGACCTTGCTGAGGTCGGCTCCCGCGGCGAGGATGAACGGCTTGCCGGTGATGCCGACCGCCTGGATCTCGCCGCGCGAGGCGCGCTCCTTCTGCGCCAGGAGGACGTCCGCCAGCTCGAAGAGCGACGCCGGCCCGAAGGTGTTGGGGCGGGTGTGGTCGCGGTCGTTGTCGAGCGTGATCAGAGCGAGCGTTCGGCCGCTGGGCAGCGGCACGTCGCGGACGTAGGAGTGGGTGACGACCTCGCCCTCGGCGAGGTCCTCGAGGTTCTCGAATCCGTCGAGCATGGGTCAGCGTCCCTTCCGTCGTCCGCGCTTGCCGTCGTAGTGCGGGTTCTCCCAGATCACCGTGCCGCCCTGGCCGAGGCCGACGCAGAGGGCCGTCACGCCGTAGCGGACCTCGGGGTGCGACTCGAACTGCCGGGCCAGCTGGATCATCAGCCGGACCCCGGAGGAGGCGAGCGGATGGCCGATCGCGATCGCTCCGCCGTACTCGTTGACGCGCGGGTCGTCGTCGTCGAGGCCGAAGTGGTCGAGGAAGGAGAGCACCTGCACGGCGAACGCCTCGTTGAGCTCGAAGAGCCCGATGTCCTCGATGCCCAGGCCCGCCTTGCGGAGCGCCTTCTCGGTCGAGGGAACCGGGCCGATGCCCATGATCTCGGGCTCGACGCCGGCGTACGCGAAGCTCACCATCCGCATCTTCGCGGACAGGCCCAGCTCCTGCGCGGCGTCGGCGCTGGCCAGGAGCGACACCGTCGCTCCGTCGTTGAGCCCGGAGGAGTTGCCCGCGGTCACCCGGCCATGGGGGCGGAACGGGGTCCGCAGGCCCGCGAGGCCCTCGAGGGTCGTCTCGGGGCGCGGTGCCTCATCGGCGGTCGCGAGGCCCCAGCCCGCGGCGCTGCGCGTGGCGACGGGGACGAGGTCCGGCTGGACGCTGCCGGCGGCGTACGCGGCGGCGAGCTTCTGCTGGCTCCGCAGGGCGTAGTGGTCGGCGCGCTCCTTCGTCAGGTGCGGGAAGCGGTCGTGGATCCGCTCCGCCGTGCGGCCCATGTTGAGCGCGTCCTCGCCGACGAGGCGCTCGGAGAGGAAGCGCGGGTTGGGGTCGGCGCCGAAGCCCATCGGGTGCCGGCCCATGTGCTCCACGCCGCCGGCGAGGACCACGTCGTAGGCGCCGAACGCGATGCCGCCCGCGGTCGCGGTGACCGAGGTCATCGCTCCGGCGCACATGCGGTCGATGGCGAAGCCGGGCACCGACTTCGGCAGCCCGGCGAGCAGCGCTGCCGTGCGGCCGAGGGTCAGGCCCTGGTCGCCCTGCTGGGTGGTGGCGGCGATCGCCACCTCGTCCACCCGCTCCTTCGGCAGCGCGCCGTTACGCTCCAGCAGACCGATCATCGCCTTGACGACGAGGTCGTCGGCTCGGGTCTGCCAGTACATGCCCTTCTCGCCGGCACGCCCGAACGGAGTACGGACTCCGTCGACGAACACGACTTCGGATCTCTCGGCCACAATGCCTCCCAGGAACTCACGGTCGCCGTCGATCGTAGGAACCGGCACCGCGCAGCCGGAATCCTTTGCCGCTTCCTACGAAGGGGTTTCGGTGCCCTCGGCCGGCGCTTGGGCCGCTTCGACAAACGCGGTGGCGATCGAGCCCGATGTGGCCTCGACCTGCCAGGCGCGGGCGCCGGCGCGGGTGAGCTCCGCGGCGACCGACTCCGCGGTCAGCGGCTCGGGCGGGTTCCAGGCCACCCGGCGCAGCAGCTCCGGCGTGAGCAGGTTCTCGACCGGGAGCGAGAGCAGCTCCGCGATCTCGGTGACCACGGCGCGTCCCGCCTTCAGGCGCGCGTCGGCGGCCGGGTTGCGATCGCCCCACGCGCGCGGAGGTGGGAGCGTGTCGGCGGCCGGGCGGGTCGGGCTCGGCAGGTCCTCGGTCGTCGTCCCGCGCTCGATCGCGGCCCACCAGCGCTCGACCTCGCCGCGGCTGGCGCGGCCGGTGAAATCGCGGCGGCCCGAGAGCTGGCCGATGCTGGTCGGGATGTTGCGGGCGACCGCGATGATCGAGGAGTCGGGGATCAGGCGGCCGGGAGCGATGTCGCGCTCGCGGGCGAACGCGTCCCGGGCCAGCCAGAGCTCGCGCGCCACGGCGAGGGGGCGCGGGCCGCGGAGCGAGTGCATGCCGGAGAGGCGGCGCCACGGATCCGGCGGGACCGCCTTCGGGGCGCGCGCGAGCGTCGCCTCGAACTCCTCGCGGGCGATGCGCGTCTTCCGCGCGGCGATGAGCATCTCCTCCATGCGGTCGCGGAGGTCCACGAGGAGCTCCACGTCCTTCGCGGCGTAGACGAGCCAGCTCTGGGGGAGGGGACGGGTCGACCAGTCGGCGGCCGAGTGCTCCTTGGCCAGGTGGATGCCGAGGAGGTCCTCGACGACGGCGCCGAGGCCCACCTTGGGCAGTCCGAGGAGCCGGGCGGCGAGCTCGGTGTCGAAGATCCGCACCGGATCCAGGCCCACCTCGCGCAGGCAGGCGAGATCCTGGCTGGCGGCGTGGAGGACCCACTCCTCCTGGCCGATGACCGCCTGCAGGGCGTCCATCCGGCCGATGGCGGGGGGATCGAAGAGGAACGCGCCGGCACCGCGCCGGTAGACCTGGATCAGGTACGCGCGCTGCGAGTAGGTGAAGCCGGAGGCGCGCTCGGCGTCGACGGCGACGGGGCCCTCGCCGGCGGCGAGGGCGTCGACCGCGGCGAGGAACTCGTCGGGCGTGGAGAGGACACGGTAATCAGTCACGGTTGTTCCGTCGGAAGGCGAGCGGGGTCACACCGTCGCTCGATACGGGCGGGAGACCCGCGAGCATGCACAACAGCTCCCCCCACCCTTCCACGTGAGCGGCGAGCTGCGCATCATCCGGGCTCCAGGAGGCGCGGATCTCGATCTGCGCACCGTCCCCCTGAGCGGCCAGCTCGCCGAAGCCGGTGGAGAGCACCTTGGTCGCCGTGCCGGACGCGGCGGAATAGGAGGCGCCCCGCGCCCCGAGGGCGTCGATGAGCCAGGACCAGGCGACCTCGGCGAGGAACGGATCGGTGCCGATCTCGACCTCGAGCGGGGCCTGGGCGAAGCAGACGACACGGAAGGGGCCGCCCCACTGCTCGGGCTCCTCGGGGTCGTAGAGCAGGATGAAGCGCCCCGTGCCCAGCTCGGAGTCGCGTCCGTGCGCGTGCGGCGCGACGTCGCCCGACAGGGCGAGGGCCCAGGGCGCGAGACCCGACGGCGAGGCGATCTCGGACACGGTGAGCTCGGCGCGCGTGGTAGCGGCGCGGATCGACTCCGTCGCGACCCGGAACTCCTCAGGGAGCTGGGACGACGCTGGGAATTCGGGCACGATCGCAGACTAGGGTTCCGACGCGCCCGGGACGCGGAGGCACGCCGGGTGGGCGGCTCTCAGCGCGTGCGGCTCCAGCGGGCGTAGACGGCCCCGGAATCGTCCGCGGCCAGGAGCGTCAGGGCGTAGGCGTCGTCGACGACGGCCGTGCCCGTCGCGACCGGGAGGCCCGGCAGGACGACGCGCGGCGAGGTGGTGAGGCACAGCTCGTCGACCCGGCCCGAGGCGAGGAACTGGCCCGAGAGCGAGGCGCCGCCCTCGCAGACGACGCGGTGCAGGCCGAGCCCGGCGAGAGCCTCCAGGAGCTCGTCGACGCCGATCCGCTCCGAGGAGGACGGGACCGGGACGACCTCGACGCCGGCGGGGAGCCCCTCCACCGCGCCGCGCGACTCCGGCACCAGCAGCAGGACCCGGGAGCCCTCCTGCAGCTCCAGGCGGTGCCCGGCGAGATCGCCCGAGGCGGAGACGACGGCGAGCGGGACCCGCCGGGGGACGCGGTAGCCCTCGGCGCGGACGCTCGCGGCTCCGACGAGGACGACGTCGGCCTGCTCGCGGACGACTCCGAGGATCGTGCGGTCGACGCGGTTGGTCAGCGTCTCGCTGGTGCCGTCGGAGCCGGTGCTGGAGCCGGTGACGCTCGCGATCATGTTCAGGCGCACGCGCACCGCCCCGTCGGGACGCCAGGCGTCCGCGACCGCCGCTCGCGCGCCCTCCTCGCCGATCACGATCGGCGGACCGGCGGGGACGAGCGGCCGGAGGATCATGCGGCCAGGTGCGCGCGGACCTGCCGCTTGGTGCGGCCGAGCAGCGCGGTCATGCCGCGCAGGCGCAGCGGCGAGACCGCCTCCGAGAGGCCGATGGTCTGCGGGAAGTCGTCGGGAACGGCGAGCACCTGCTCGGGGGTGAGCCCGGCCAAGCCCTGCGCCAGGATCGACGCGAAGCCGCGCGTCGTGGGCGCCTCGCGGGGAGCAGTGGCGTGCAGGTGGACGATCCCGCCCTCCACATCGACGACGATGAAGACGGGCGCCTGGCACTCCTCCACGCGCTCGAAGAGGTCCGGGTGGTCGCGGTAGCGCTCGGGCAGGTCGGGGAGCTCGTTCGAGAACTCGAGCAGGAGCTGCAGGCGCTCCGGCTTCTCGAGGGCGAGGAACTCCTCGCGGATGTCGCGCAGAGCGTCGGGGAGCGTGGTGTCGGTCATCCGGTCCAGTGTCTCATCGGGGGAGGGGCGGCGGGCGGTCGCAGCGGAGGCCGGGAGCCCTGATCCGGCCCGTCGACGGGCGGATCGGCGCTCCCGGCCTCCGTCGTGACGCGTCAGCGGGCCGCGGGGGCCTCGCCGGGCTCGGCGCCCTGCACGATCGGGACGCGGACGGCGCTGCCCCACTCGGTCCAGGAGCCGTCGTAGTTGCGGACGCCCTCGAAGCCGAGGAGGTGGGTCAGCACGAACCAGGTGTGGGCGGAGCGCTCGCCGATCCGGCAGTAGGCGATGACGGAGTCGCCGTCCTTCAGCCCCGCGCCCTCGCGGTAGATGCCGTTCAGCTCGTCGAGGGGGCGGAAGGTGCCGTCCTCGGCGGCGGCCCTGCCCCACGGCACGTTCTGCGCGCTCGGGATGTGACCGGCGCGCAGGGCGCCCTCCTCCGGGTAGGCCGGCGCCGTGGTGCGCTGCCCGGTGAACTCCTCCGGGGAGCGGACGTCGATCAGCGGGTTGCCGAAGTGCGCGAGGACGTCGTCCTTGAAGGCGCGGATCTCGGCGTCGCTGCGCTCGACGAGGGGGTACTCGGCGGGCTCCGGGGAGGAGGCGTCGGTGGTCGTCGGGCGGCCCTCCGCGAGCCACTTGTCGCGGCCGCCGTCGAGCAGACGGACGTCCTCGTGACCGAAGAGGGTGAAGACCCAGAGCGCGTAGGCAGCCCACCAGTTGTTCTTGTCGCCGTAGACGACGACGGTGGTGTCGCGGGCGATGCCCTTGCCGCCGACGAGCGCGGCGAACGCGGCGCCGTCGATGTAGTCGCGCTGCACCGGGTCGTTGAGGTCGGTGTGCCAGTCGATCTTGACGGAGCCGGGGATGTGGCCGGTCTCGTAGAGCAGGACGTCCTCGTCGGACTCGACGACGACGAGACCGGGAGTGCCGAGGCGCTGCTCGAGCCAGTCGGCGCTGACGAGCCGTTCGGGGTGCGCGTAGGAGGCGAACTTCGGCGACGGATCGGTTTCGACGGACAAGGAGGACCTCCAGGATGGTGCGCGGAGCGCGGGCGTGATTCCACGGCGGGCTACGCTGGAGCCCGCCCTTCAGCGACAGTACGCGTCCGCGGACGACGCCGCACGGAGGGCGCCGTAAGAGTTCGACACAGAACCGCGGCGGCTCCGTGCCCGGTGCGGCCGCCGCCACTGAGCGCACGGACCCCCGCCGTGCGCAGGATGCGAGACGCGAGTGAGCCCCGACGACGTCCGATCGACGAGCAGCCTGACCGCCCGCTCGCCGCAGATCAGCGGGCACGAGATCGCGTCGACGCTGGTGCCCCCGCGCCAGTTCGAGGGCGCCACCTTCGAGAGCTACCGTCCCGACCCGGAGTACCCCTCGCAGGCCGACGCGGTGGAGGCTCTCCGCGCGTTCGCCGCCGGCGGCGGATCCAAGGGCGGCGGAGGCGGCTTCCTGGGCTTCGGCCGGAAGAAGGCCCCCGCGGTCAAGCCGGGCGTGTACCTCGACGGCGGCTTCGGCGTCGGCAAGACCCACCTGCTCGCGGCGATCTGGCACGCGGTGCCGGGCCGCACCTACTTCGGGACGTTCATCGAGTACACCGCACTCGTCGGCGCGCTCGGCTACGCGGCGACCGTCTCGCTCCTCAAGGGCTCGGCGCTGCTGTGCATCGACGAGTTCGAGCTGGACGACCCGGGCGACACGATGCTGATGACGCGGCTCCTCGGCGAGCTGGTCGCCTCCGGGACCCGCATCGCCGCGACCTCGAACACCCCGCCCAACGCGCTGGGCGAGGGGCGCTTCGCCGCGGCGGACTTCCTCCGCGAGATCCAGTCGATGGCCGCCCACTTCGAGACGATGCGGATCGACGGCACCGACTACCGGCGCCGCGACATCGAGGGCCACGCCGTGGTGCGCACCGACGAGGAGATCGACGCTCTCGTCGCGGCCGCCCCCGCCGGCTCCGTCGTCACCGACGACCCGTTCGCGGACGCCGTGCACCACCTGGGCACCGTGCACCCCTCCCGCTACATCAAGGTGATCGACGGCGTCGACACCATCGTGCTCCGGGGCGTCACCGCTCTGACCGACCAGACCGACGCCCTGCGCCTCGTGGCCTTCATCGACCGGGTCTACGACGCGCAGATCCCGGTCCTCGCCTCCG
The DNA here is from genome assembly GCF_002932315.1 of Rathayibacter sp. AY1C9. Lineage (NCBI taxonomy): Bacteria > Bacillati > Actinomycetota > Actinomycetes > Micrococcales > Microbacteriaceae > Rathayibacter > Rathayibacter sp. AY1C9. The sequence goes on along the minus strand of NZ_PSVZ01000003.1, from coordinate 175,533 downwards.
GGACGCCCCTCGACGAGGTCTTCGGCGGCGACATGCTGAGCGGCGGCTACCGCAAGAAGTACCTGCGCTCGATGTCGCGGCTCATCGCGCTCACCTCGATGGCGCCCCGCTCCTAGGGGCGGATCCGCTCTCCTCCCGGCGTTCCCGGGCTCGTCGTCGTGCCGTCCGCCAGCGCGCCGTAACGCGCTTTTTACACAGGGGCCTCGGCCGTAACCTCCGCGAAACGCGGTGCCTCACGGGACGAAACCTCGCGCCACCAGACTGTCGGCTACCCGAGGTGACCCGACACCCGCGTGTCTCCAGGCCGTGCTCCGACGCAGCGTCCTCGCTCCGGGCTTTTCTCTGCACACTCACGAGAGGTTCAACAATGGATCAAGGCAATACCGCGTTCCTGCTCATCGCAGCCGCGCTGGTCCTGCTCATGACCCCCGGGCTCGCCTTCTTCTACGGCGGCCTGGTGCGTGCGAAGAGCGTCATCAGCATGATGATGCTCAGCTTCGGAGCCATGGGCCTCATCGGGGTCCTCTGGGTCCTGTACGGCTACGCGATCGCGTTCGGCAACGGCCCGTCCGGCCCCGCGGGGACCGACACCTTCGTCGGCATCGACGGCGTCCTCGGCATCGACACCGCCCAGATCGGCCTGCAGGGCATCTACAACGACGCGCTCGGCGAGCAGACGTCGGCCTACCCGACGCTGGCCTTCGCCGCGTTCCAGGCGACGTTCGCGATCATCACCGTCGCGCTCATCTCCGGCGCCATCGCGGACCGCGCGAAGTTCGGCGCCTGGATGGTCTTCGCCGGCGTCTGGGCCACCGTCGTCTACTTCCCGGTCGCCTCGTGGGTCTTCAACTTCACCCTCGGCGACGACGCCACCGTCGTCGACGGCGGCTGGATCGCCTACGGCGTCGGCGCGATCGACTTCGCGGGCGGCACCGCCGTCCACATCAACGCCGGAGCGGCGGCCCTCGCCCTCGCCCTGGTGCTCGGCAAGCGCGTCAACTTCACCAAGGGCGCGCACCAGCCGCACAACCCGCCGTTCGTGCTCCTGGGCGCCGGACTGCTGTGGTTCGGCTGGTTCGGCTTCAACGCCGGCTCCGAGCTCGCCGCCGACGGCATCGCGGCCGTCGCCTTCCTCAACACCATCGCCGCTCCGGCCGCCGCGATCCTCGGCTGGCTCGTCGTCGAGAAGATCAAGGACGGCAAGCCCACCTCGATCGGCGCCGCCTCGGGCGCGGTCGCGGGCCTCGTCGCGATCACCCCGGCGTGCGCCAGCCTGTCGCCGTTCTGGGCGATCGTCCTGGGCGTCATCACCGGAGCCGTCTGCGCCCTGGCGATCGACCTCAAGTACCGCCTCGGCTACGACGACTCGCTCGACGTGGTCGGCGTGCACCTGGTCGGCGGCCTCATCGGAACGCTCTACATCGGCTTCTTCGGCACCGGCGTGGGCCTGTTCCTCACCGGCGACGCGAGCCAGCTCGGCAAGCAGGCCCTCGCGGCCTTCACCGTCCTCGCCTACTCCTTCGTCATGACGCTCCTCATCGGCTGGATCATCCAGAAGACGATGGGCTTCCGCGTGAAGAACGAGGACGAGATCGCCGGCATCGACACGGCCATCCACGGAGAGGCGGGCTACGTCCTGGCGGACTGACCCCCTAATCCACAGCACCCGACGGGGTGCCGGCTCTCCGGAGCCGGCACCCCGTCGGCGCGTCCGGGCCGGGCGACCGCCGGGCGCGCCCCCGCGGGCGGGCGGCTGAGAATCCGGGCTAGGGTTCCGGGGTGCCCTCCTCGCGCTCGGTCGTGTCCCTGCTCCTCCGACTCCTCGGCCGCGCGGTCGCCCCGCGGCCGGACGCCGGGCCCCGCCCGCAGCGCCCGTACCTGAGTACGACGGCGCCGACCCCGGGCGCGAGCGGAGTGGGCCGCACCGTCGAGGTCGACCCGTCGCGGCTCCGCGGGGTCCGCCTGGGCTACGCGCCCACGCCCGACGGCGACCCGGACCCGGGCGAGGTCGTCTGGACCTGGGTGCCGTACGAGGAGGACGACGGCCGCGGCAAGGACCGCCCGGTGCTCGTGCTCGCGGTCGAGAAGTCGGGGACGGTGCTCGCCGTGCGGCTGAGCTCGAAGGAGCACTCCGACTACCTGGCCGTCGGGACCGGCGGCTGGGACCCGGACGGGCGCCCCAGCTGGGTCGACCCGGAGCGCGTGTTCCGCGTGCACCCCGCAGGGATGCGTCGCGAAGGAGCAGCTCTGGAGCGTGCTCGGTACGACGCCGTCGCCCGGGTGCTCTCGGCGCGGTACGGCTGGCACTGAGCGCTCGACGCCGTCGAGCGGCCACGAGTGGTCGCCGCTGAGCGCCTCAGGGGAGATCCCTGCCCATCGAACGAGGGCCGTGCTCCTCGGAGGAGGCGTCAGACCGGGTCGATCGGCACGAAGCCCGCGTACTTCGCGGCGCGGCCGTCCCCGGAGGACGTGCCGGTGAGCCTGCGCTGCACCCACGGCGCGACGTGCTGCCGGTAGTACTGCACGGTTCCGCCGCGCCGGAGTGCGGCCTCGGGAGCGTCGGGCAGCGCGGCGGGCGGCGTGAGCCCGAGCGCCCGCAGGACCCGGTCGGCCACCCGCCGGTGCCCCCGCGGGCCGAGGTGCAGGCGGTCCTCCGACCACAGCTCCGGATCGGCGAAAGCGGGGTCGTGCCAGTTGTCGGCGACGACCACGTCGGTCCGGTGGCTCGTCCGACGCAGGACGGCGTCGGTCAGCGCGTCCCCGCGGCGGCGGATGAGCGAGCCGAGCGGGAGCCGCGGCGACGGGTCGGCGCCGGCCAGGGCGATCAGCACGACGCCCTGCTCGTCGCAGCGCTCGAGGACGCGGAGGTAGGCGTCGGCGATCCGCTCGATGTCGGCCCGCGGGCGCAGCATGTCGTTGCCGCCTCCGTTGAAGGAGAGGTGGGTCGGGCCCAGGGCGAGCGCGGGCTCGAGCTGCTCGGCGAGGATCGGCGCGATGAGCCGGCCCCGGATCGCGAGATTGGCGTACTCGATCCGCTCGCCCGTGGCCGCCGCCCATCCCGCGGCCGTCAGATCGGCCCAGCCGCGCGGGGTGCCGTCCGGCCGCTCGTCGCCGACGCCCTCGGTGAAGGAATCGCCGATAGCGACGTAGCGGACGGCCGTCATCGGCGGGTTCCGGAGGTGCGCATCGTGGCACTGTACCGCTCCGCGGCCGGGCTCAGGCGCGGCGCCTCAACGGGGTGACCGGTGCCGTGCGGACGCTGCCGGGGCGGGGCGGCGTCGCGGCGCTCGGGGCGGCGGCGAGCAGCTCCACCTCGGGCCGGGTGCCGTGCCGGTGCTCGCGCTCGGGACGCGGGGCGGCCCGGAACCAGGCGGCCAGCGCGGAGGACCGGCGGTGCCTCCGGTGGTCGCGGTCCAGCTCGGCGGTGCCCCGGTAGCCGGAGCCCCGGGCGATGCGGTCGAGGCCGCCGAGAGCGACGGGGGTGCTCGCCATCAGGACGGCGGCCAGCTCGAGTCGGCGGAGGGCGAGGTGCTCGTCGAGGCCGAGCCCGTAGCAGCGGCGGAACCGCAGCCGCAGCAGCAGGGCGGGCATCCGCAGCTCGGCGGCGAGGTGGTGGACGGTGAAGCGCCGATCGAGGTAGCGCTCGTTGACGAGGGCGGCCGCCGCGATGGCGACGACGTCGAGCGGCCGGCGGGAGGCGGCGAGGCGAGGGGTGGGGGTTCGGGTGTCCAGGGGAGGCATGCACAGGAGACGCGCGAGGTCCCTGTTCGTGACGCGGAGGCGCGGAATGCGTTCGGGTGGCGCAGTGATCGGTGTCGGACCGGCTCGACCGGCAGGGGCTGTGCCATCGTCGGGAGGGAGCGGAGTCCCCGCCGATCCGGAACCGACACCCAGGAGACGACCGCATGGCGCACGCCGCGCTGATCATCCACAGCGCACGGAAGGTCGACGCGGCCGGGACGGTGGAGGACCACTGGCTCCTCGCGCGGGACGGCGCGATCACGGCGACCGGCACCGGCACCGGCTGGCAGGCGCAGGCGGAGGGGGCGGAGCTGCACGACGCGCGGGGCCTCACCGCTGTCCCGGGCTTCCTCGACCTCCACGTGCACGGAGGGGGCGGTCACGGCTTCGACGGAGGAGCGGAGGCGATCCGCGCGGGCCTCGCGCTGCACCGCTCCCGTGGCACCACGCGCTCGCTGGTCAGCCTGGTCTCGGCGCCGCTGGAGCAGCTGGAGTCCTCTCTGGACGCGGTCTCGGCCCTCGCGGCCACCGACCCGCTCGTGCTCGGCGCGCACCTCGAGGGCCCGTTCCTCGCGCCCTCGCGCAGGGGAGCGCACGACCCCGCGGCTCTCGTGCACCCCTCCTCCGGCGCGGTCGGCCGGCTGCTGGACGCCGCCCGCGGACGCCTCGCGCAGATCACGCTCGCGCCCGAGCTGCCGGGAGCCCTCGCCGCGGTGGAGCGGCTCGCCGGCGCCGGCACGGTGGTCGCGGTGGGCCACACCGAGGCGGACGCCGACCAGGCGCGGGCCGCGTTCGACCGCGGAGCCCGGCTGGTCACGCACGCGTTCAACGCCATGCGCGGGATCGGCCACCGCGCCCCGGGCCCGATCCCGGTGGCCCTGGGAGACGAGCGGGTCGCGCTCGAGCTGATCCTCGACGGCCGGCACGTGGACGTCGAGGTGGTGCGGCTCGCGTTCGCGGCGGCTCCCGGGCGGATCGCGCTCGTCACCGACGCGATGGCGGCGGCCGGGGCGGGTGACGGAGTGCACCGCCTCGGCCCGCTCGACGTCGAGGTGCTCGGCGGAGTCGCCCGGCTCGCGGGCACCGCTGTGCTCGCCGGATCCACGCTCACGCAGGAGGAGGCCCTGCGGCGGGCCGTCGGGCCCGGCCGGCTCGGGCTGCAGGCGTCCGTCGCCGCCCTCACCGCCGTTCCCGCCCGCGTGCTCGGCCGTGGCGACCTCGGCCTGCTGGCCCCCGGGTACCGCGCCGACGTCGTCCTGCTCGACGCGTCGCTCCGCGTGCAGCGGGTCTGGGCCGAGGGGCGCCCGTTCCCCGACTCCGCGGCCGGCGCGTCGCGACCCCGGGTCAGGGCGTCGGCGTGACGGTCCAGGTCCCCTCGGTCTGGACGGCCATGACGCCGGGCAGGTCGGCCTCGAACACCTCGGAGAAGGCGACGGAGTCGCCGAACAGCTGCGGCTGATCGGAGGTCGTGAACACGCGGCCGGAGAACGAGTCGTCCGGACCCGCGGGCGTGTAGTCGACCGTCACGCGCGGGACGTCGTCGGAGAAGAACAGGACGGCCGGGCCGGTGCCGGACTGCGCACCGCTCACCGTCGCGAGGTCGTTCCAGCTCTGCAGGCCGAGCGTCCACGGCCCGTCGGCTCGGACGATCACCTGCTGCTCGACGGGGTCGTCGCGGAAGATCCCGGTCAGGAACGACCCCGTCATCGGGGCGGCGGCCTCGCCGAAGGGCGTCATCCGGCCCGCGGCGGTGACGATCGCCGTGCCGGTGCAGGCCGAGCAGTCCAGGCTCAGGACGACCGCGAACTCGCCCTGCCGCTGGAACGACACGTCGGCCGGGCCGGTGCCCGAGACGGTGGCGGGGACTCCCTCGCCGACCGGCCCGGCGTCGACGACGGTTCCGACCGGCTCGGCGGTCGCCGGAGCGGAGGGGGTCGGGCTCGGAGTGATCAGGTCGGTGATGGCGGGTCTCGGCGTCCGCGAGGCGGGCGCGGACGCCGTGGCGCCCGCCTCGGCCCCGCCGCCGGCGGTGCACCCGCCCAGCAGCAGGAGCCCCGCCGCAGCCGTCGTCGCCACTGCCGCTGTCGTCCCCCGAGCCCTCATGCGTCCAGACTGCCAGGGCTGGTCCGGATCGTCGTCCCCGGAGGGAGTCAGAGGAGCAGGCCGCCGAGGCCCGCGGCGGCGAGGACGACGATCCACGGGGGCACGGTCCAGCGCGTCAGCGCCACGAAGGCGCCGATCGCGAGCGTCAGAGCGCCGGTCGAGCCGATGCCCTCGGTCAGCACCGGGTCGTAGAGGGCGGCGCCGAGCAGTCCCACCACGCCGGCGTTCACGCCGGCCAGCGCCCGCTGCGCGACCGGCAGGTGCCGCAGCCGCTGCCAGAACGGGAGCACGCCGACCACGAGCAGAGCGCCCGGCAGGAAGATCGCGACCAGCGCGATCGCCGCCCCCGCGACACCGTCCGGCGTCCCCGCGCCCACCGCGCCGAGGAACGCGGAGAAGGTGAAGAGCGGGCCGGGCACCGCCTGCGCCGCCCCGTATCCGGCCAGGAACTCGCTCTGCCCGACCGTGCCGGCGCCGACCGTCTGCGCCTCCAGCAGAGGCAGCACGACGTGGCCGCCCCCGAACACCAGAGCGCCCGCGCGGTAGAAGACGGAGCCGAGACCCGCCGCTCCCTCGCCGGTGAGAGCGGCGAGCAGGGGGAGGCCGGCCAGGAGGAGCCCCCAGAGGGCGAGGGCCGAGACCGCGAGCGCCGTCGGGATCCGGACCGCGAAGACCGGGCCCTCGTCCGGAGCCGCCTCCTCGCCGCGCAGCCACAGGACGCCGGCCAGGCCCGCCGCCGCGATCACCGCCACCTGCAGCGCGGGCTCCGGGGCGAGGAGGACGGCGATAGCCGCTGCGCCGGCGATCGTCGCGCGGCGGCGGTCCGGTGCGAGCGAGCGCGCCATCCCGAGCACGGCCTGCGCGACGACCGCGGCCGCCGCCGCCTGGAGGCCCAGGAGCCAGCCGGCGGAGGCGACGTCGCCCACACCGGCGACGAGCCCGGCGACGAGGACCAGGGCGATCGCCGAGGGGAGCGTGAATCCGCACCACGCGGCGACCAGTCCGGCGAGTCCCGCGCGCTGCAGGCCGACCGCCATCCCGACCTGGCTGGACGCGGGTCCGGGGAGGAACTGGCACAGCGCGACGAGGTCGGCGTACGCGCGATCGGTCAGCCAGCCGCGGCGCACCACGAACTCCTCGCGGAAGTAGCCGAGGTGCGCGATCGGCCCGCCGAACGAGGTCAGCCCGAGGCGGAGGAACACGAGGAGCACGGGGAGGGCGCCGCCCCGCTGCAGCCGACCCGTCTCCGACACGGGGGCATCCTGCCAGACGGCGGTGTCCAGCACGCGTCGTGTCACCGGAAAAGGGACGATAAGCGGCCGGATAAGCGATTCCTTCTTCTCCGGTTGATGAAACGGTGGGTAGAAATACTGAACCCCTTCTCATCCCCTCTGTTAGCCTGATCCGGCTTCCCTTTCCTTCTCGAGGAGAAGGTGATCCGCATCAGTAGCGCGAGCGCTGCCGCTCGTTCACTGAACGCCTTCTCCTCCTCTTTCGATCGGTGTACCCGGAACGGTGACGATCGGAAAGGCTCTCTCTTCCGTGACTCCTCAGGACACTGCCGTCGGCGACTCCGCCGACTCCTCCCGCACCGGCTCCCGATCGGGCGTCAAGGCCCTCTCCGCTCTCTCCCGCCGCACGATCCTCGCCGGATCCGTCGCCGGCGCGGGCGCGATCGCCTTCGCGACGCCGGCCCTCGCGGCCGGCGACCTCACCGCGGTGCCCCGACTGCCCGGCGAGGTCTCGCGCCTGTCCACCGCCACGTCGAAGACGGGCGGGAAGCGCTACGAGATCATCGACGTCGTCGTCGCGGGGGACCGGGCGCGCCTGTTCGTGCCGCACGCGACGCCTCCGTCGCAGACCAGGGGCGCATCGATGCTCTGGTACTACCACGCCCGCAACGGCACCCACACGGCGCTCTCGAGCGCCTTCGCGTACTCGGCCGACCTCGCCGTGGACCGCGGCATCGTCAGCATCTGCCCGACCTACGGCGGCAGCATCTGGTCGAGCCCGCGGGCGATCGAGATCCAGGCCGCTGTCGTCGCCTGGGCCTCGTCGGTATGGCGGATCGACGCGAGCCTCCTCCGCTCCGACTCCGGGGGCGGGCCGCTTCTGACCTGGGCCTACGGGAAGCGGATGGTGCCGAACATCCGGGGCGCGTACCTCTGCAACAGCTCCTACGACATGGAGGAGCGGGCGGCGAGCGAACCGGACCGGATCGGCCCCGAGTACGCCGACGCCGCGGCCATCGCCGCCACCAACCCGGCGCGGCTGCCCGCGTCGGTGTGGCGCGGTGCGCGGCTGAGGATCACCGGATCGCCCGACGACAAGGTCGTGCCGTTCGCCCTGCACGGCGCCGCCCTCCACGCCGCGGCCCTGCCCCTGGCGAAGGAGGCGACGGTCCGCACCCACCCGGGGGAGGGCACCGACGGGCACAAGGTCCCGAGCTTCACCAACAAGGAGATGCTCGACACCTTCCAGCGCTGGATCACCGAGGGCCCCGTGCCGCAGACGGAGCCCGAGCCCGAGACGCCACCCGTGTCCACGCTGCCCGGCGCGGGCACCTACGAGAACGGCGCCGCGCAGATCGTCACCACCGGCACCTGGACGACGCTGAAGGCCACCGCGGACAGCGGCGGGAGCATCGCCTACTCGACCAGCTCCGGCGCCTCCGCGACGCTCGCCTTCACCGGCACGAGCATCGCCTGGATCAGCCGACTCACGTCGTCCTCCGGGATCAACGACGTCGAGCTCGACGGTGTGAAGGTCGCCTCCGTCGACCGCTACAGCGCGTCCACCCGCTCGAAGCAGACGGTGTGGAGCAGCGGACAGCTCGCCGCCGGGCCGCACACGCTGACGATCCGCCGGGGGAGCGGCCGCAATCCGGCCTCGACCGGGACCAACCTGCTGCTCGACTCCTTCGTGGTCGGCGACGCGACGCCTCCGCCGGCGACGACGCTGCCCGGAGCGGGCACCTACGAGAACGGCGCCGCCCCGATCGTCACGACCGGCACCTGGTCGACGTTGAAGGCGAGCACGGACAGCGGCGGCAGCATCGCCTACTCGACCACCGCGGGCGCCTCCGCCACCCTCGCCTTCACGGGTACCAGCGTGAGCTGGATCAGCCGCCTCACCGGCTCGTCCGGCATCAACGAGGTCGAGCTCGACGGAGTCAAGGTCGCGTCCGTCGACCGCTACAGCGCCGCGACGCGGTCGAAGCAGACGGTCTGGAGCAGCGGACAGCTCGCGGCCGGGCCGCACACGGTGACCATCCGCCGCGGGAGCGGCCGCAACCCGGCCTCGAGCGGCACCAACCTGATCCTCGACGCGTTCGTGGTCGGCGACGCCGCTCCGGTCCCCACGGTCACCGTGCCCACGCCGATCGCGGAGTGGTCCTTCGCCGAGAGCGCCGCCCCCTTCGCCTCGGCCGTCGCGGGCGCTCCGGCGCTCCGGCAGGGCGCGGGCTCCTCCGCCCGCGCCGTCGCCACGCCGTTCGGCACCGGAGTCGCCCTCAACGGGACGACGGACCACCTGGTCGTCCCCAAGGACGAGGTCGGCCCGCTCAACCTGGGCGCCTCGACCGGCCAGGTGACGATCGCGGTGTGGGTGCTCAACTCCGACGCGGACGGCGCCTGCATCGCGGGCGTCTGGGAGGAGTCGACGGTCGGGCCGCTGCGCTCCTATGCGCTGTTCAACAACCTCCCCGAGTACGGCGGCTGGGAGCGCGTGTGCATGCACGTCTCGAAGCTCGGCGGGCCGACGCCCGGCTACCCGTACTCGCGCGACTACTCGGTGGAGCCCCGCCGGATCACGCGCGGCGTGTGGCAGCTGCACGTCGGGACGTATGACGGCGCAGTCGCGGTCTCGTACCTCGACGGCGCCGCCACCGCGTATCCGGTGTACACCGACAAGCTCGGCGCGATTTACGCCAAGAACCCCTACGTCTACCCCGACGGCCTCAACGCGGCTCCGGGCGACTTCGTGGTCGGAGCGGTCGGCCGGGACGGCACGATGATCAACCGCTTCGCCGGCTCCCTCGCCCGACTGCGGGTGTGGGACCGGGCGCTGACCGCGGAGCAGGTGAAGCAGCTCTACTCGGCCGAGAAGGGCGCTCTCGGCTGACGATCCGAGGGCGGTGACACGAGTCCGAGAAGCGGATGATCCGCTTCTCGGACAAGGCCGTTCGAGCGATAGCGGGCGTCCCTCTTTCGAGGGTGGTGTTATCGGCTGAATACAGATCGGCGGGCGGCCGCTTCACGGCTGCTCCGCCGTTCTCCGCCGCCTGTATGCGCTGCGCGGAATTCCGTACTCAGGCGGACGTGCGCTCCCGGAGGGCCGTACGGCGGGGGATCATCGCCCGGCGGCCGCGCAGCCCTGTCCCGGATCTCGGAGTGCGGCCCCGCGCCAGATGCGCACCGGCGCGACCACCTCCCAGCCGAGGGTGAGGTAGAGGGCGCGGCCGTCCGTGCTGGCGATGAGGAGACCGCTCCGTGCACCCTCGGACCGGGCCCAGGCGGTGAGGGCGTCGACGACCCGCCGTCCCAGCCCGCGTCGGCGGAACCGCGCATCGGTCTCGATCCGGTCCAGAACCGCGACCGTCCCGTGCACGGCGGCGGTGCCCTGAGCGGCGACGACTCCGTCGACCAGCAGCCGGACGCTCGCCACTCCGTCGGCGGCCTCGAGCACGGCTCCCGCGAGCAGGGCACCCTCGGCGGTGCGGCCCGGGCCGAGGAGCGCCGCCATCAGGCTCTCGTCGCCCGCGACGAGCTCCAGCCCGGCGGCGGGCGCGAGGCGGGCGTCGTCGCCCAGGCCGATGACCGTCAGCCACTCCCGGGGCCCGGCCACCCGCTCGGCGCCCGCCTGCAGCGCGGAGGGCGACGGATCGACCAGGATCCGCTCCCGCGTGCGCGACTCCGCTCCGACATCGACCAACCATGCCCCGTCCTCGCGGACGCGCTGCACGCCGCGTGCCCGGCACCAGCCCTCGACCCAGTCGTCCACCCGCTCCGTCGTCGTGATCACGCCCCGAGAGCAGCCGCGACCGGACGGGCGCGATCGTGGGAAGCGGGTTCTCCCGGCGGTGGCCGTCGATCCCCAGCAGGACCGCCCTCGCGCGGATCGCACCCCGCGCACCGCGATCCGCCGGGTCCTCCCGTTGTCAACCTCAGTGCCACGGCGCCGTCCCGGCCCTACCGTCGGCGCGAGACATCCGCTGCACCGCCGGGACCCTGACGGCCGTGCCGAGAGTGAGGGGCCGATCCGATGCCCAGGCAGGACGGCGACCCGCGGAGCACCACCCGAGTGCTGCGCGAGCTGGTCGCCGCGTTCGAGGATCCGGGGGCCGTGCACCCGGCGCTGGCGCGGCAGGTGCGGAGCGCCGCCCGCGAGCTGCTCGGCGCGTCGGAGCGGGAACCGCTGCGCCTGCGCGTGCGGATGCCGACCCTGATGGTCCCGCGCTCGGTCGTGGACGAGGTGCCCGATCCGCCCCCGGTGCCGCCCGCCGCGCTCTGACCCGACGGCGCTCGTACACTCGGACGATGCGACACGGCATCGTCATCCTCCCGCAGGACCCGTGGGCCGAGGCCCGCCGGAAGTGGCAGTCGGCCGAGGGCCTGGGCTTCGACCACGCGTGGACCTACGACCACCTCTCCTGGCGCTCCCTCGCCGACCAGCCGTGGCACGCGACCGTCCCCACCCTCACCGCTGCCGCGATGGTGACCGAGACGCTCCGCCTGGGCACGTTCGTGGCCTCCCCGAACTTCCGCCATCCGGTGCCGTTCGCGAAGGAGATCGCGACGCTGGACGAGATCTCGGGCGGTCGGACCATCCTCGGGGTCGGCTCGGGCGGCACGGGCTTCGACGCGCGCGTGCTCGGGCAGCCCGACTACTCGCCCCGGCAGCGGCACGAGCGCTTCACCGAGTTCGTCACAGCCCTCGACGCGCTGCTGCGCTTCGAGGAGCCCGGCTCGGGCGGAGCGGACCTCGAGGGGGAGTGGTTCACCGCCCGCTCGGCGCGCATGGTGGGCGAGCCCGTGCAGCGCCCCCGCGTCCCGTTCGTCCTCGCCGCGAACGGGCCGAAGGGCCTCGCGCTCGTCGCCGAGCGCGGGCAGGGATGGGTCACCACCGGCCCGGAGGGAGTGTCGAGCCAGGAGTGGTGGCGGGCGGTCGCGTCCCTCTCCCGGCGGCTCGATGCGGCGCTCGAGGCGGCCGGGCGCGACCCGCGCACCGTCGAGCGCCACCTCTCGCTCGACTCCGGGAGCGACTACTCCCTCGAGAGCGTCGCCCGGTTCGAGGACATGGCCGGCCGGGCGGAGGAGCTCGGCTTCACGGACGTGATCGCGCACTGGCCGCGGCGCGACGGCGTCTACGCGGGCGACGACGAGGTCCTCTACGAGGTCGCCTCGCGATTCTGACCGGGCCTCGGGGGCTCCGGAGCGGTCCTCAGACCGCGCGGGCGCTCCCGCGGTCGACGAGACGCGCGGGCAGGAGGCGGATCGACGGCTCCTCGCCGCGGGACGGCTGCTCGATCCGCTCGACGAGCGTGTCGACCAGGTGCGCGCCGAGCTCGGCGGCACCCGTCTCGACGTAGCTGTAGGGGAGCGAGAAGTCGCGGGCGAACTCGGCCGAGTACAGGCTCACGACGGACAGCTGCCCGGGCACGGCGACAGCGCGTCGGCCCAGGATCGCGGGAAGCATCGCGATGGTCCGGTCGCTGTGGACGACCAGCGCCGTGAGACCGGGGTTGTCGTCGAGGAACGCCGTGACCATCGGCTCGACGGCGTCGGCGGCGGTGGCGGCCGGGCGCAGCACCAGCTCGATCCCGAGCCGACCGGCGGTCTCGAGAGCCGACTCGCGGAACCGGAGCCCGTAGGTCCCTCCGCGGTCGAAGACGCGCTCAGGAGGGGTGACGAGACCGATGCTCCGATGCCCGAGGGCGCCCAGGTGCTCGATCAGCAGGCGGGCCGCGTCGCCGAAGTCGAGGTCGAAGACGTCCACCCCGGAGGCGTCCGCGGGCACGCCGAGGGCGGCACCGGGCCGCCGCGAGGCGCGCAGGACGGGCAGCCGGTCGTCGTCGTCCGCGACGCTCAGGAGGATCAGTCCGTCGACCTGACCGGAGCGCGTGAGCCGGCGGACGGCAGCCGCCCCGTCGGCCTCGGTGGCCAGCAGCACGTCGTAGCCGAGCTCGCGGGCGCGGGCCGTGATGGGGAGCACGTACTCGACCATCGCGGGCGCGAACTCGTCCGGGTCGAAGTGGACGAGCAGGCCGAGCGCCATGGTGCGGCGCGTCGCGAGCGCCCGTGCTCCGGCGTTGACCGTGAAGTCGAGCTCGGCGATCGCGTCCTCGATGCGCTTGCGCGTCTCGGGGGAGATGCTGCGCTTGCCGGAGAGGACGTACGACACCGTGCTGCGCGAGACCCCTGCCGCTTTCGCGACGTCTCCGATCGTGGCCATCTCCACCCCCGCTCGAACCGTGTCGAGAGTGGCAGTGCGGCGCGGCGCACGCAACTCGGGCGCCGCGTCCCCGGAGCGAGGACCGGACGCTGCGGCTCCGGCGCTCTGCTCGTCCACGGCGCGCTCGTCCCCGTCGGGGAACGTCCGGTCCCGACGACACGCCGACGCGGCCGGGCGCACGAGGTGCCCGGCCGCGTCAGGGCGTTCTGGACGGATCAGCCGCAGCGCGCCGCACCGTAGGCCGGTGCCGTGGATCCGCTCGCCGCAGCGCCGTCGACCGTCCCCGCGATCCGCACGTCGAGAGCGCCGGCTCCGACGCTCGCAGCGCGGGTGCTGAAGGCGGCTGAGACCGTCTTGCCGGGAGCGACCCCGGTGAAGGACTTCGTGCCCCAGGCCGACCCGATCGTGACGTCAGCGGCGACCGCGCTGGTGTTGGTCGCCGTCCCCGTGATCGTGACCTTCCCCGCGGTGCAGCGCGAGGCCGCCGTGCCGCTCACCGTCAGGCCCGTGGTCCGCCCGACGAAGGGCGTGACCGAGATCCTGTCGATGTTGGGCGCGTACTGCGAGGTGAGCAGGACGCCGGGGAAGGTGTCGGAGAGGTAGGTCGTCCCGTCGAAGCCCGGGAGCTCCTTCGAGGTGATCGCGATGGTGTTCGAGCCCTTCCTGAGCGTGACCGGCACGCTCAGGTTCCACAGCTGGTTCTGGTGGAACGTGTGCGGGAAGAGCACGCGCTGCGTCACTCCGTTGACCGTGATGTCCGCGTGGCGGGCGAGCGGGTCGGGGTTGTAGTGCGTCGCGGGGGACTGCTCCTCGTTGGAGTAGCGCAGCGTGAGCGCGTACGTCCCGTCCTGCTCAGCCTTCACGTCGCCGAAGGTCAGGGTCGAGTCGCCGTCGCGTCCGCCCCCGATGTTCCCGACGGCCTTGCCGCCCGACGCGAAGGACAGGTCGCGGACCGTGGCGGGGCCGGTGATCGTGGCCGCCTCCGCCTCATAGCTCGTCGTCGCGGGCGGGTTCGCGCTCGCTCCGATGACGATCCGATCGACGAGGAGCGTGCCGCTCGTGCCGACGACCTCGATCTTGTTCACGCCGCCCGAGAGGAAGACCTGACGGGTCGAGCTCGCGCCCACCGGCCCGACCTTCACATCGTTCACGTAGAGGTCGCCGGTGCCGCCGCCCAGGGTGTCCACGGTCACGGAGGACGGCGCGTCCTTCGCGGAGTAGCCCCAGACGGTGGTGGAGGCGCCGCTGGTGAGCTTCGCCGTGCCCGAGCCGGAGACGCCGGCGCGGGAGTAGTCGGCCGTCGCTCCGTTGTCGAGCGTGCCGGTCTCGGCCTCGTGGATCGAGGTCGCGGCGGCCGCGCTGGGGAGGGAGAGCTCGATCTTGTCGACGATCGCGTCGCCCACGGTCGACTTCGTGCCGGCGAGGTTCTTCGCGGCGAGCGAGATCGTGTGGGTGCCGGCGGTCAGCTTCACCTTGGTGTCCGCGTGGTCCCAGACCACGAACTTGTAGGCCAGCGGAAGGAGGATCTCCTGCTCCGCAGCGCCGTCGACGCTCAGGAACGCGTTGATCGGACCCTGTTGGGCGTTGGCGGCGTAGGTGTTGAGGGAGTTGGCGAAGACGCTGAGGTCGTACTCGCCGTCCTTCGGGACGGTGACCGCGAAGTCGAGCTTCAGGTCGCCGCCGGTGCGGATCCCGCCGACGTTGCGTCCGCCCGAGGTGTAGAAGCCACCGACGTTGGTCGGCGAGCCCTCGGGTCCGTTGAGGTTCCGCGATCCGGTGTAGCGGGCGTCCTCGGCCTCGTACTTCTGGCGGAAGTCGACGGGCGAGGCGGACGGCGACGACGCGTTGGCGCCCGGGGTCAGGACGACCTCGTAGGCGGAGTCGACGTCGAGTGCGGGGAGGGATCCGCCGAAGTCGAGCGAGAGGGCGCCGTCCACGACGGACGCGTCGAACTCCTTGACCGTCTGCGGGGCTCCCGAGTCGCCGACCTGGCCGGTCCAGCGGATCTCGCTGACCTCCACGTGGACCTTCGAGCCGAAGGTGGCGGCCGGGATGCGCTCGAACGCGACCTTCTGCGAGCCGCCGACGCCTCCGAAGAGGGCTCTCGCCTGCTTGGCCGCGGTGTCGAGGGTCGCGACGCCCTGGAGGGTGTAGCTCTGGCCGGGCTTGGGCGGCGTGACCGCGACGGTGTCGCCGGTCATCGAGGCGTAGGCGTTGAGGAGCCACCACTGGCCGTTGGCGCGGTTGGCCTGCACCGCGGAGTCGGAGAGGTTGCCGTCGATGTTCCAGTAGGCGATGTCGCCGTCGACCTTCTTGTCCTCGAGCGCGCTGATCCACTGGACCATCTGGCCGGGCACGGAGGTGTGGTAGTTGAAGGCGTACTCGTTGAGGTTCACCGGCAGGTGCTTCCCGGCGTAGGACGTGCCCGCGTACAGCTCGTCCTCCCAGGCCCGGAAGCGGTCGACGTTGGTGCGGATCTCACCCGGGGCGCTCAGCTCGTGCCAGGTCATCACGTCGGGGACGGTGTCCTGCTCGAGCGTGTGGGTCATGAATCCGCGGACCTGGTCGTAGAGGACGCTGGTGTTCGGTCCGGCGATGCGGGCGTCGGGCATCCTGTCGCGGATCAGCGCGTAGGTGCTGTCCCAGGCCGCGAAGAACGCGGTCGGGTCCTCCAGCCAGCTCTTCCCGTCGTAGCTCCACTTCCCGTTGCCGAACATGTTGCCCTCGGGCTCGTTGAACGGCACGAACACGATGTTGTCCTGGTACTCCTCGGGGAGCGCGAGCACCTGGTCGACCTGCGTGGCGATCTTCGCCTGGTAGTCGGCCAGCTTCTCCTGGGGAGTGCTGCCCGGCCACTCGTAGGGGAAGCCGCGGTAGATGTCCGTCATGTAGATGTAGGTGTCGCCGTCCGAGGTGTCGGCGACGGCCTTCGCGACGCTCAGCGCGTCCGCGCCCGGATGCTGCGGCCCGTCCTGCGCCTTGGTCGAGACCGTGCGCAGGTCGATCCCCTCGAGGAGGTTGTCGGAGGGGAGGCCCTCGCCGTAGACCCCGTAGAGGGTGCCGGATGCGCCGCCCATGAACTCCCCGGTGCTCGTGCCGAGGTCGATGGTCATCTCGTCGAGTGCGCGCACCGTGACGGTCGCCGTGACCGCGGTGCCGAGGCCGGTGACGGTGCCCTTCACGGTGAAGGTGCCGCGCTTCGCGTACGCGGAGGCGGGGACGCTCTCCCAGGTGACCGGGGCGTCACGGTTCACGCCGTCGGAGTAGGTGGCGGGGACCCCCGGCAGGGCCGGCGCGACGCCGATGCCGGTGGTGACCGCGACGCTCGTCGAGAGAACGCCGGTGACGGCCGGCGCGGCGTCGCCCGCCAGACCCCGGACCTGAGCGGCGGTCAGAGCCCGGTTGTAGACGCGGAAGTCGTCGATCGCTCCGTCGAAGTAGGGGTGCACGTTCCAGAGCGCCCGGCCGATGTTGCCGCTCTTGGAGGCGGAGGCGGAGTAGAGCTGCTTCGCGAGGTCGACGGAGGCGGGAGCCGTCGCGACCTGCAGACCGTTGAGGTACAGGGTCACGGTCGTGCCGTCCATCGTCGCGGTGACGTTGACCCACTGGTCCTTCTGCAGCGGCGAGGAGCTGGAGACTCCGGTCTCGCCGCCGTCCTTCAGCTGCTTGATGATCGCGCGGGCGCTGCCGCCGTCGAACGACGGAGCGAAGGCCGACGCGGCGTCGGGGCTGATGCCCAGGCACCACAGCCACTGGAAGCCTCCGGTGCCGGACCACTTCGTCCAGGCGGAGACGGTGGTCTGCGTCACGCCCTGGAAGAGCCCGTTCGGCACGGTCAGGTACGGCGCGGAGGTCGAGTCCGCCGCGCCCCCGGGAAGGTCGATCGCGGTCGTACCGGCCTTCCGACCCGCGACGTACGTCGCTCTCGCGCTGTTGACGACGGTGCCGTCGAGCTTCTTCGACGAGAGGTCGGCGACCGTGGATCCGGACACCTGCCCCTGCTCGAAGTCGTACTGGAGGATGAGCGCGTCGGCGGGGACGGAGGTGTCGGCCGCGGAGGCGGACTCGGCGCTCGGGAGAGCGACGGCGAGGGCGGCGAGTGTCGCGGCACTCAGCGCGAGGGCGAGGGAGCGGGTGCCGCGCCTCGGGGAGGACATCGTTGTCACGCTGGTCACTTTCTGTGGGGACAGCCGGCCGGACGACGGCGGGCGTCGGTCCGGGGTCGGAGCAACAGTGCTTCGAACCGGTTCGACAAAACTAGGTTCCGCGCCTGCGACACGCAAGAGGACCTGAGAAGTTCCTCGTCCGGCTCGCAGGTGCCGGCGGTCGCTCGGGCTCTCGCCGGGACCCGTCAGCCCGCCGGAGCGGCCGTCGCCGCGGAGATCGGCGACCGGCCCGCAGGAGGACGTCCTGGAGGCGGTCGAGGGGAGCCGCCCGGACTGGCTGAGCCCCGACGGCGTCCTCCCGCGGTGACCCGCAGGACCGCGGCGGCCTGTGCCGCGTGCGGGAGGATGAGGGCATGACGCTCCCTCCGCCGACGCTCCTCTCCCCGCCGCTCCAGGACCGGCTGGCCCGGTGGTTCGACGGGGAGGCGCCGCCGGCCCCCTCGGTGAGCTGGGCCCTGTTCGACCGCACCGGGCTGCTCGTCCACCACGGCCGCGGCGAGCACCGCCTCGACGGCGCCGCTCCCGGGCCCGGGACCGTGCACCGCATCGCCTCCATGTCGAAGAGCTTCGAGGCGGCGGCGGTGCTGATCCTGCGCGACCGCGGGCTGCTCCGCCTCGACGACCGCGTCGCCGACCACGTGCCGGAGTTCACCGACCCGCTCGACTCCGCGGGCCGGCCGCTGCCCGTGACGGTCAGGATGCTCCTCAGCAACTGCTCGGGGCTCCCGGAGGACAACGGCTGGGCCGACGACGTCATGGCTCTGACGCGGGAGGAGTTCCTCGAGGTCGTCAGCCGCGGGCTGACCTTCACGGAGCGGCCGGGTGAGGTCTACCAGTACTCCAACATCGGCTTCTGGCTGCTCGGCGTGCTCGTCGAGAACGTGACCGGGGAGGACTTCCCGTCCTTCGCGACGCGGACGATCCTCGAGCCGCTCGGCCTCCACGACACCCGCTACGACAGCGGCGACTACCCCGACGGCACCGACCTCGCGGCCGGCTTCAGCACCTTCGACGACGGAGCGACCTGGGTGCCCCGCCCCGTCACCGGCACCGGAGCGGGCGCCTGCGCCGCGAGCATGTTCAGCACGGTCGGCGACATCGCCCGCTGGAGCGGCTGGCTCTCCTCCGCGTTCGAGGGCGAGGACGGCGCGGACGACGACCCGGTGCTGAGCCGCGCCTCCCGCCGCGAGATGCAGCGCGGCTGGACGCCGGTCCCCGCGCTGAGCCCTCGCGCCGTCGAGAGCACGCTCGACGGCTCCGCGTACGGGTTCGGCCTCGTCGTCGAGCACGACGTCCGCTTCGGCGGGATCGCCCACCACTCCGGCGGCCTGCCGGGCTGGTCGTCGAACATGCGCTGGCATCTGGAGTCGGGCCTGGGGGCCGTGGTCTTCGCGACCGCGAACGGGGCGAAGCTCGCCGCCGCCGCGACGGGACTGCTCCGCGCCGCCCTCGAGGACACCGCTCCTCCGGCGCGGACCATCACCCTCCTCCCGTCGACGCTCGCCGCGGCCTCCGCCGTCGAGGCCGCGATCGTCGCGGGAGACCTCACCCGGGCGGGGGAGGCGGGCAGCGGCGCCCTGTTCAGCCCCAACCTGCTGAGCGATGTGCCGGCCGACGTGCGCGCCCGCCGCCTCGCCACGGCGATCGCGGAGATCGGCGGGCTCGCCGAGGACCCGACCGCGAGGCCGCTGGTGGAGCGGCTGCTCTGGAGCGCCTCCGCGGCGCAGGCGGCCTTCCTCCTGCCGGGCCGCGACGGAGAGCTCGAGTGCCGGCTCGAGACCACGCCGACCGTCCCGGCCCTGATCCAGCGCCTCGAGATCGTCGTGCGCGAGGCGCCGACGGCTGCCCTCCCGGTCGTGCGCTTCTACCGTCCTCGGGCCGGCTAGCGGTCGAAGACGAGGCGCGGACGCGGCGGACCTCGACGCTCCCGCACCGAGAACGGCGGGCGGCCCTCGAGGGACCGCCCGCCGTCACGCTCCCGCGGTCAGCGGATCGTCGTGCTCGCCGTGTCCGCGTTGCTGCGGATGGACGGGTCGGGCGTCTTCGTCGAGAACGCCGCCGCCAGCGCGGTCGCCGTGCCCGAGACGGCCGCCCTCACCGTGATCTTCTCCGACACGGTCCGCCCGTCCGCCAGGCCGGCCCGCTGGAACACCACGACGTTCCCGACCCTGGTGTACGAGCCGGTCGCCGAGACGAACTGCACACCCGCGGGCAGGACGACCTGCGAGAAGACCGACCCAGACGCAGCCGGACCGGCGTTCGTCGTGATGAGGGTGTAAGTGAGCGTCCTCCCCTTCACCGCCGAGGCCGGCCCGGAGAGGTCGACGCGCAGATCGGCCTTCGTCGCGACCTGCTTCGGCGAGACCGTCAGCGTGCTCGTCGCCCGAGCCGTGCCCGCCGAGTTCGCGGCCTGGATGCTGAAGGTGGTGGTCCCGGCCGTGGTCGGCGTCCCGGAGAGGCGCCCGGTCGCGTCGAGGGTGAGTCCGGCGGGCAGTGCGCCGGAGACCAGGGAGACCGACGGAGCGGGCGTGCCGCTCACCGCGTAGCGGAAGTCGTAGGCCGAGCCGACGACGCCGGCCGCGACCGTCCCGGAGAGGGTCGGCGCGACCGTCGGCGACGAGACGGTGACGGTGCTGGTGGTCTCCGCGGAGGCGGTGCCGGCGCGGGCCGCCAGCGTGAACGTGAAGGTGCCCGGCGCGGACGGAGTCCCGGTCAGGCGCCCGGCCGGAGTCAGGGTGAGGCCGGACGGGAGCGCACCGGAGGAGACGGCCACCGACGGCGCGGGGAAGCCGGAGACGGTGTAGCCGAAGTCGTAGGGGGTGCCGACGACGCCCGGCCCGGGGGTGCCGGAGATCGCCGGTGCAACGGCGGCGGGGGAGACGACGACGGTGCTGGTGGTCTCCGCGCTCCCCGCAGCGTTCGAGGCCCGCAGGGTGAAGGTGGAGCGTCCGTCGGCGGTCGGCGTCCCGGTCAGGCCGCCACGATCATCGAGGCTCAGGCCGGCGGGGAGCGTTCCGGAGACGAGCGAGACCGTCGGCGCCGGTGTGCCCGTCACGCTGTAGTCGAAGTCGTACGGGGTGCCCACCGTCGCGGCGGGCGGGTCGCCGGCCAGGGTCGGCGCGACCGTCGTCTCCGCCACGGCGAACGTGTGCGGGGCCCCGACGGTAGCGCCGAAGGGGTTCCGCGCGGAGACGGCGAAGGTGGACGTGCCCGCGGTCGTCGGCGTGCCGGAGAGGAGCCCGGACGCGCTGAGGGTCAGGCCGTCGGGGAGTGAGCCGGAGGCGATCGCGAACGAGGCGGGGCGGTCGGCCGCGAAGGTGTACGAGGCGGCCGCTCCGAGCGGCCCGGACGCGGGAGGAGCATCCGCCGTCAGGACCGGACGCGGGCCCCGGGCGAGCACGTGATCGGGTCCGGCTGCGAGAGCCGTCGTGCCGGCGAGGCCGGCGGGTGACTGCAGCTGCCCGGCCGAGCTCCGGCCCCAGCCGACGATCGTGCCGTCGCCCTTCAGCGCGAGGCTGTAGTCGGACGCGGCGGCGATCGCCACGACCCCGGACAGGCCTTCCGGCACCGTGGTCTGGCCGTAGTCGACGACGACCGAGTCGGAGCTCGCGCCCCAGGCGACGACGGTGCCGTCCTCCTTCAGCGCGAGGCTGTGGGTCTCTCCCGCCGCGACGGCCACCACGCCCTCGAGCCCCGCGGGGACGTCGGTCTGCCCGTAGAGGTCCCAGCCCCAGGCGACCACCCTCCCGCCGGACACGGCGAGGCTGTGGCGCTGGCCCGCGGCGATGGCCGTGACGCCTCCGAGGCCGGCCGGGACCAGGCCCTCGCCCAGCCCGTTGCTGCCCCACGACGTGACGGTGCCGTCGTTGCCGAGCGCGAGGCTGTTGTCGCGGGAGGACGAGATAGCAACGATCCCGGTCAGCGCGGCACTCCTCGACACCTGCCCGTCGCCGTCGTAGCCCCAGGAGACGACGGTCCCGTCGCTCTTCAGCGCATGGCTGCTGTAGTCGCCGGCGGAGACCGCGACGACCCCCGTGAGACCGTCGGGGACGCTGGTCTGCCCGTACGACCCGCGGCCCCAGGCGACGACCCCGCCGTCGCCTTTCGCGGCGAGGCTGTGGGTCCGGCCCGCGGCGAGGGAGAGGACGCCCTCGACCCCGGCCGGGACCGTGGTCTTCCCGTCGGTGCCGCTTCCCCAGGCCGCCACCCCGAGGACAGGGGCGGACGGAGCGGCGACCGCCGCGAGAGGAACGGCGGTGCCGACGAGGAGCGCGACGGCCGCGGTCAACCCGAGCAGACCCCGCCGGAGCCGCCGCGCCGCTCCTGGATCCCGCGGCTGCGACGTGCCGTCCTGGACGGCGGGCGGACGAGGGACGGTGCTGGAGCGCATGTGCTGCCTTCGATCGGGACGGCCCTCATCGGCCGTCCTCGAACCGTGGCACGGCCGTCCCGCCGCTGACAATGTCCTCTAGCGGCCCTGTCCGGAAGAGGGCGCCGCGGAGCTCCGCGGAGGGGACGTAGGCCCGGTCTCACTGCGGCCGAGCGCTCCCGCCGCGGGCCCGTGACGGTCAGCGCATCCCGAGGGACGCCGTCGCGTCCGGACCGCTCAGCGGGGTCGGAACGGGGACCCCGGCTCTCCCGCGTACGGGGCGTCCGCCTGGTCGAAGTCCCAGCGGCCCGCGGTGGACGGGCGGACGACGGGGGTCTTCGTCGGGGTCGGCGTCGCCGACGGCGCCGGCGCGGCGGCCAGCCCGGCGTGCCAGCGGAAGATCGCGTCGATGCCGTCCTGGTTCACCCACGACGGTGCGTTGTGGCCGAGCGCGTGCGTCCGGACGGTCGCCTCCCTGGCCGTGGCCGTCGCCTTCTTCACGAGGGCGAGCCCGTGCAGTGCCGGCGGCACGCTCGGGTCCGGGTGGGCCGTGTCGGACACCACCGCGCGGATGTTCGCGCCGGCCCAGGCGGAGGCGGGCAGCCGCTTCGGGTTGTGGGAGTCGATCTGAGCGGTGCTGCCGCCGAAGGCACCGCCGATCGAGAAGCGGCCCCGCGTCGTGCGGTCGTGGGTGTCGCGGAGGTCGTAGACGCCGTTGACCAGGTAGACGCCGTTGATGCCGGGGAAGACCCGCGCGCCGTAGTCCTCGCAGGCGAGCGCGCCGCCGGCCGACATCGCCCAGAGGTAGCTGGCGGCGATCGGGAACTGGCCGGAGAGGTAGGCGTAGCCGTTCCGCTGGTGCTTCTGCGCGGTGTCGTTGGTCCAGATCGTTCCGCCGAGCGTCTGGCAGATCGCGATGGCGCCCCGCTCGACGGCGAGCTCGGCCGGGTACGCGAAGACGCTGGACAGCGAGGTGTGGTCGGCTTGCGCGGAGTGGATGAACCAGATCACCGGTACCGCCGCGGCCTGCCGCGGCTTCACCGTCTGCGGCACGAAGATCCGCGCGAGGTCGCCCGCGATCGAGACCGTGAGGACGTCGTAGAGCACGCCGCGGTTCTTCGTCCTCACGTTGATCGTGCGGGTCCTCTCCCCGGGCAGGCCGGGCACGGGGGAGGCGGAGGCGGAGGCGGCCGGGAGCGTCGCCGCGCCCAGAGCGAGAGCACCCGTGAGGGCGCCGCCGATGACGGCGCGCCGCCGGAGGCCGGGAGTTCGAGAGGGGGGTACTGCTGAATCGTCGGGGGACACGGGGGCTCCTCGTGCAGGGACCGCGAACCGACGAGGTCGGCGGAGCGGTCCGGGTAGGCGGGGGGTGTGCCTGCAACGCTAGCCGGAGGACCGGCCGGACGACCCGTCGATGCGCGCCAGTCGCGGGACGGCGGAGGGACGACGCCGCACGGACGGAACGGTCGGCGGCTCGGCGACCGCATCGGCGGCGGATCGAGGCGCTCAGGAGGCGAAGGAGAGGCCCGTTCCTGATCGTCCGCCCCGCCGGTTCCGACCCTTTCGCCCCGTTCGGGAGCACTTCCCCGCACCGGTCTGGCCCCCCGGTGTGAAGGCTCCCAGGTTCCTCGCGCTCGTCGGCGGACCGGTGCCAGCGTGAAGGGACCGAGAAGCAGAAGGAGAAACGACCATGACTCTTCGACGAACTCTTGCCACCCTCGCCCTCACGGGCGCCATCGCCTCCGTCGGCGTCGTCGCTGTCGCGACGCCCGCCTCCGCGGCCGAGGTCGCGAACGGACAGTACGTGAGCGCCGGGAACTACGCGTGCGGAGCCCAGGAGGTGGCCACCGGCGCCACCCTCGGACCCGAGGGCGTCCTGCGCCAGCGCGCTCTCGTCTTCCGCAACTGCGGGTCGAGCACGATCGAGCGCAAGGCCGACATCATCGCCGACTTCGACGGCAGCTGCTACTCCGTGGCGCCGGGCAAGGCCCGAGTCCTCGACGCGCTGTTCGTGGCGGCGGGACGCAACACCTACCGCGCGTCCAAGGCCTGCTGAGGTCGCGTGCTCCGCCGGAGGGGCGGGTCGGGGACATCCCCGGCCCGCCCCTCCAGCTGTCCGGAACGACCACGCCGTCCGAGCCGTCCTCCCGTCGACCCGCCCGAGCATCACTCCAGCACAGGCCCCAGCTCCGCCAGGACCTCCGCGACCCGGGCCCGCGCCCGTGCACCGAGCCCGCGGACCGGACGCGGGAGGCAGCGCGCCTCGGCGAGACCGAGCTGCTCCGCCATCGCTGCGACCACGCGGTAGCTGCCGCCGTGCTCCGCGAAGAGGTCCCAGACGGGCTGCAGGCGTGCCGATCCCGCGATCGCGGCCGCCTCATCGCCCGACTGCGCCGCCCGGGCGATCGACAGCGCCGTCCGCGGGAAGATGCCGCCGATCACCGAGTACCAGGCGTCGCAGCCGCCGAGCAGCCCGCGCGCACCCGCGGCGTCCCCCGAGACCCCGACGGTGACCCCCTCCGGCACCCGCGCCCGGATCTCGCTGACGCGCGCCGCCGCGGCGCCCGGTCCCTCCGGCACGCCGGGGATCTTGAGGGAGGCGACCTGCGGCAGCCGGGCGACGGCCCCGTAGAGGTCGTCGGAGAAGGAGAAGCGCGTCGTCCCGGGGTTGTCGTACACGACGAGCGGCACCGAGAGCTGAGCCGTCACGTCTTCGTAGAGCCCCAGCACGTCCTCGTCCGTCAGCGGCTGGTAGCCGAGCGGCGCCAGGAGCACCGCGCTCGCTCCGGCGCTCTGCGCGTCCTCGGCGAGCGCCAGCACCTGCGAGGTGCGCAGCGCCCCGATCCCGACCACGACCGGCACCGGGCCGGCGCTGCGGACGGCGATCTCGGCGGCGCGCCGGCGCTCGCCGCGGTCCAGGTACGGAGCCGAGCCGGTCGAGCCCAGTGCGCCGATCGAGTCGACTCCCGCCCGCGCGAGCCGCTCGACGAGAGCGGCGAACGACCGCTCGTCGATGCTGTCGTCGCGGAGCGGAGTGAGGGGGAAGGCGCTGAGTCCGGTGAGCACGTCGGTCCGTTCGCTGGGGGCGGGAGGGGCCCGGCCAGTCTCCCCGGCGGCAGGGGCCCGGTCGAGGCCAGAACCGCCGGGGGCCGGGGGACCAGCCGTCACTCCGCGTCGAGCACCACTCGGGAGTGGAGTCCGAGCCGGTCGAGGAACGCCTCGTCGTGGCTGACGACGACCAGGCCGCCCCGCCAGGCGGCGAGAACGTCGACGAGGTGGTCGGTCGTGGCGAGATCGAGGTCGTTCGTCGGCTCGTCGAGCACGAGCAGCTGCGGAGCCGGCTGCGCCAGCACGAGCCCGGCGAGCGCGACGCGGAACCGCTCGCCGCCCGAGAGCGACGCGATCCTCCGATCGACCACGTCGCCGCGCACCAGGAGCCGCGCGAGGGCGTTCCGCAGCTCGACCGCAGGACGATCCGGCGCGGCCCGGGAGACGTGCTCCCGCACGGTGGCCTCCTCGTCGAGGAGTCCCTCGCGGCGCTGGGGGAGCCAGCCGACCCGCTCCGTCAGCGCTCGGGCCGTGGTGCCGGCGAGCGGATGCTCCCGCGCACCCGGCGCCCCGACGAGGTGCTCGAGCAGGGTCGTCTTCCCCGTCCCGTTCGCGCCGACCACGGCGATCCGCTCCGGCCCCTGGAGCACCGTCGTCCGGCCGCGCACCGTCACCTCCGCCAGCCGGCGCCCGGCCGCGACCCCGGGGTCCGGCAGGTCGAGGCGGACCCGGTCGTCGTCCCGGACTGCTCGCGACGCTGCGTCGACCTGCTCGCGCGCCCGCGCCTCCGCGGCCCCGTGCCCGGAGCGCAGCCGTCCCGCGGTCGCCTCGGCTCGTCCTCTCCGCGCGTTCGCGAGGATCGCGGGCATCGACTCCGCCGATCGCGCCCCCGCCCGCGCGCGGCGGGCGATGGTCGTCTCGGCCTCGATGCGCTGCCGCCGCTCGGCGCGGAGAAGCCGGTCGGCGTCGCGCAGATCGCGCTCCGCGGCCGCCTGCTCGAGGGCGAGCCGCTCCTCGAACGCCGAGAACGTCCCGCCGGAGGTGCGGACCGCCCCGTCGCGCAGCTCCGCGATCTCGTCGACGTGCTCGAGCAGCTCCCGGTCGTGGCTGACGAGCACGAGCGTCCCGCGCCACCGGTCGACCAGGTCGAGCAGAAGCCCTCGGGAGCGCCGGTCGAGGTCGTTCGTCGGCTCGTCGAGCACGGCGATCGGCCGACCGCGCAGCCGGACGCCGGTCACGGCCGTGAGGACGGCCTGCCCTCCGGAGAGGGTCGCGACCGGCCGCAGCAGGTCCGCCTCCTCCAGGTCGAGACCGGCGTCGCCGAGTGCGGCGAGCGCTCGGGCCTCGAGGTCCCAGTCGTCCGCGAGCATCTCGAAGTGCCGCGGATCCGCGTCGCCGCGGAGGATCGCGTGCAGAGCGTCCAGGCGATGCCGGATCCCGAGGAGATCGGCGACGGTGTCGTCGGGCCCTCGCCGGAGGCGCTGGGGCAGCAGGTCGACGGGTCCCGTCGTCGAGACGCTCCCGGCGGTGGGGGAGAGGCCGCCGGTGACGAGGCGGACGAGGGTCGACTTGCCGGCGCCGTTCGCGCCGACGAGACCGGTGCGCCCGCGTCCGAACGCAGCGGTGACGCGGTCGAGGACGACGGAGCCGTCGGGCCAGGCGAACGTGCAGTCGTGGAGGACGACG
This sequence comes from Rathayibacter sp. AY1C9, assembly GCF_002932315.1. Lineage (NCBI taxonomy): Bacteria > Bacillati > Actinomycetota > Actinomycetes > Micrococcales > Microbacteriaceae > Rathayibacter > Rathayibacter sp. AY1C9. The sequence goes on along the minus strand of NZ_PSVZ01000003.1, from coordinate 148,968 downwards.
GCGGGCGGGGTGGTGCGGGAAGTGGAGGGCACGGTGCTCCAGGGGTCGGTGTCGGCGCACGACGACCACCGGACTCCGAGGGAGCAACGGCTCGCCCCTGAGGGGCGGGCACGGGGGACGTCAGTGCGAGAGCAGCTGCTGCGTCGTGGACGCAGTACCGGTGCTGGAGCGCAAGAGTCCGTCTTCCGTGCGGGGAGCCCCCGTGACCGCGAGCCGCTGGATCGGCCGGTATGGCGGCCGCACCGACGTCGCGGCTCGCGACGAGGTACGGGTCGACCGTACGTGCCCGTCGGACCCGCGCGCAACCGTGACCGACTGCTCGTCCGCGGCCTGCGTCCGTCGGCGCCGTCGCGCGGCTCGCGGCGGACGGCTCTCCACCCACGGCGGGACGGCCGGACCGCCCTGGTATGCACGCTGCTGCCCACCGGTCGAGGGGGTCGCCGGCGGGCCCTCCCGTCGCCGCGCCCTCACTACGCTGAGCCCATGGTGACCATTCGCGACGTCGCGGCCGATGCGGGGGTGGCCCGCAGCACGGTGTCCTACGTGCTCTCCGGCAACAAGAAGCTCCCGGAGGCGACCCGCCTGCGCGTGCTCGCGAGCGTGGAGCGGCTCGGCTACCGGCCCGACCCGATGGCGCGGGCCCTGGCGCTGCGGCGCACGAACATCCTCGGCTTCTTCGCCTCCGTCGATCCGGAGTCGCGGCAGACCGATGTCGACGTCTTCATGCGCTTCGTGCGGGCGGCGATGTACGCGGCCCGCGCCCGCGGCTTCGACCTGCTGATGATGGGCACGGGCGAGGGGGAGCTCGCGCGCGACGTCCTCGCCGATGCGCTCGTCGTGATGGACATCCGCCGGGACGACCCCCGGCTGCCGGTCCTCGCGAGCATCGGCCTGCCGACCGCGCTGGTCGGCTACCCGGGCGAGGGCAGCCCGTTCAGCGCGATCGACCTCGACTTCGACGGCGCGGCGCGGGTCGCCGTCGACCACCTCGCCGACCTCGGGCACGTCGAGATCGCGGTCCTCGGGATGGGCCCCGACGCCTACGAGAGCGGCTACGCCTTCGCCCTGCGGTTCCGCGAGGGCTTCCTCGACCAGTGCCGCCTGCGCGGCGTGCGGGGAGCCGTCATCCCCAGCACCGACGACGTCGACGACTGGTTCGAGCAGGCGCAGGAGCAGCTCCCCGGCCTGAGCGCCGTGGTCACGCACGGGCCGGGCGTGCTCGAGCCGTTCCTGCAGCGCCTCAGCGGCCTGGGCCTGCGCGTCCCGGAGGACTGCTCGATCATGACCATCGCCCCGGAGGCGGTGATGCGGCACGCCGACCAGCCGGTCACCGTGGTGGACCTGCCCGGCGACGAGATGGTCTCGCGGGCGGTCGACCTGGTGCTCGACGAGCTCGCCGGCACCGCGACTCCGGGAGTGACGGAGCTGCTGCCCGCGGTGGTCGTGGACCTCGGCACCACCGCGCCCTTCTCGCCGGGCACCAGCCGCGGCGTCGTCCCGTCGTGGCGGCGGGCGCGCGGCTGACGACGACCGGGTCGCCCGGGGCGTTCCGCGGGCGATCGGTGAACCGGTTCTCCGAAATCTATTGAACCGGTTCTCCGACTCGGTTAGGCTCGCCACGACTTCCGGACGGACCGCCTCAGCGGGCGCCCCCGGAGGGTCTTCCCGGCGCGAGCGCTCCGCTCGTCCCGACCGTATTCAGAGAGGAATACCGTGAAGAACAGCATCCGACGGGCCGCAGGCGCCGCCTCCCTCGTCCTCATCGCCGGAGTCGCCCTCAGCGCGTGCAGCGCACAGGGAGCGGGCGACGACTCGTCGAAGTCGCTCACTCTCTGGGACAGCTTCACCCAGTACGACGCGTCCTCCCCCTACGGCCAGCTTCTGGCCGGCTGCGAGGCCTCGACCGGGATCACCCTCGAGCGCACCTCCGACCCCGACCTCACCACCAAGCTCCTGCAGTCGGCCGCGTCGAAGACCACGCCGAACCTGGTCGTCCTCGACAACCCCAACGTCGCGAAGTTCGCCGACACCGGCCTGCTCGTCGACAACGCCGCCTCCGGGCTCGACACCAGCGACGTCCTCCCGAACGTGCTCGCCGCCGGCCAGCTGGCCGGGAAGACCTACGGCTCGTCGATCGGCTCGAACACCCTCGCGCTCTTCTACAACAAGGCGCTCTTCGAGGCCGCCGGCGTCACTCCGCCGACGACCTGGGACGAGCTGACCACCGCCGCGAAGGCCCTCACCGCGGGCGACGTCACCGGGCTCGGCTTCTCCGCGATCGGCACCGAGGAGGGCACCTTCCAGTTCCTGCCCTTCTTCTGGGGCTCCGGTGCGACCCTCGAGGACATCTCCTCCGACGACGCCGTCTCGGCGCTCGCGCTCTGGACCGACCTGGTGAAGAGCGGCTCGGCCTCGCAGGCGAACGTCAACGCCAACCAGCAGGACGTCCGCGACCAGTTCCTCGCGGGCAAGCTCGGGATGATGGTCAACGGCACCTGGCAGCTCTCCGCCCTCGACGAGGCGGGCATCGACTACGGCGTCGTGCCGATCCCGGCGAAGGACGGGGGAGCGGCACCGAGCCCGCTCGGCGGCGAGTTCGTCGAGGTGGTCGCCTCCGACGCCGCGAAGCAGACCCTCGCCACGGAGTTCGCGCAGTGCGTCATCCAGCCCGACAGCCTGAAGGCCTGGGCGGCCGGCCAGTCGTACATCATGCCGTACGCCGACGCGGCCGCCGAGCAGGCGACCGAGGACCCCGCGCTCCAGCCGTGGGTCGAGGCCATCTCGGTCGCGCAGGGACGCACCAGCGACCTCGGCGTCGCCTACCCGGACACCTCGAAGGCGCTCTGGACCGCGATCCAGGAGTCGCTGACCGGCTCGAAGACGCCGCAGGCGGCCCTCGACGACGCCGCGGCGAGCCTGAAGTAGCGGCCGCATGACCGACCCCGCCGTGCTCACGGCGCCGGTCGCGGGCGGGGCGGCCACCAGGCCGCCCGCCCGCCGCCGACCCCGCTCCCACCTCCGCCTCGCCGCCGCCGCCTTCATGGCGCCCGTGGTGATCTTCCTCGCCGTCTTCTTCGTCTACCCGATCATCCGCGGCGTCGTCCTCAGCCTCCAGGACTTCGGACCGTCGTCCTTCGTGACCGGGATCGCCCCCTTCGTCGGCTTCGACAACTACGTCACGGTCGTCACCGATCCGATCTTCGCGAGCATCGCCTGGCACACCGTGGTCTTCACCGTGGTCTCGCTGGTGGGCCAGTTCACGATCGGCATGGCCCTGGCGCTGTTCTTCAGCCGCCGGTTCCCGCTCTCGGCGACGTTCCGCTCCCTCATCCTGCTGCCGTGGCTCCTGCCGCTGATCGTCTCGGCGACGGCCTGGCGCTGGATCTTCGACCAGCAGTTCGGCATCCTGAACGCCGCGATCGGCACGCCGGTCGGCTGGCTGACCGATCCGTCCGTCTCGCTGTGGGCGGTCATCATCGCCAACATCTGGCTGGGCATCCCGTTCAACATGGTGCTGCTGCACGGAGGCCTGCAGGGCATCCCCGAGAGCCTCTACGAGGCCGCGGCACTGGACGGCGCCTCGCGCTGGCGGTCCTTCTGGAGCATCACCTGGCCGCTGCTGCGACCGGTGACCTCCGTCACGCTCCTCCTCGGCCTCGTCTACACGATCAAGGTGTTCGACGTCATCTGGATCCTCACCAAGGGAGGCCCGGCCAACAGCTCGCACACCCTCGCGACCTGGGCCTACGAGCAGTCCTTCACCGACCTGCAGTTCGGAGTCGGTGCGGCGGCCGGCCAGATCCTCGTGATCGTCGCCCTCGTCTTCGGCGTGATCTACATCCGCGCCCAGCGCAAGGAGGACCTCGGATGAACCGGCACACCACAGGGCTGCGCCGCGGGATCGACGTGGTCATCGCGATCGTGCTCTGCGGCTTCCTCCTCTTCCCGCTCTACTGGATGGTCAACGTCTCGCTGACCAAGCCGCAGAACCTGATCCAGACCCCGCCGAGCCTGTTCCCCGGCGACCCGACCCTCGACGGGTACGTGCAGGCGTTCTCGACGCAGCTGCCGAACCTCATCACGAGCCTCGTGATCTCGATCGGCTGCGTGATCCTGACCCTGGCGATCGCTCTGCCCGCCGCTTTCGCGATGGCGAAGTTCCGGGTGCGGGGGACCGGCGTCGTGATGTTCGTGTTCCTCCTCGCCCAGATGATCCCCGGGATCGTCCTGGTCACCGCGCTGTTCGCGATCTACAACGCGCTGGGGCTGCTCAACACCTATCCGGGCCTCATCCTCGCCGACGCGACCGCCTCCGTGCCGTTCGCGGTGATCATCCTCCGGGCCTTCATGCTCGGCATCCCCGACGAGCTGATCGAGGCCGCGCGGATCGACGGTGCGAGCAACTGGCGCTCCTTCGTCTCGATCGTCATCCCGCTGAGCCGGAACTCGATCGTGACCGCGGGCCTGTTCTCGTTCCTGTTCGCCTGGGCCGACTTCCTCAACGCGAACTCGCTCACCTCGGGCAACAGCATCGTGCCGTTCACCCTCGGCCTCTACCGCTACATCGGATCGACCACCACCAACTGGAACGGGATCATGGCGACCGCCGTGATCGCCTCCATCCCGGCCGCCGTGCTGCTGATCGTGGCCCAGCGCTACGTCGCCGCCGGGGTCACCGCCGGCGCGGTCAAGGACTGAGCGCCGTGCCCGACTCGAGGAAGCAGGAGCACATGGACACCGACGCGTTCGCGCTCGAGGGGGACCGCCTCGTCTGGCGCGGCGACGGCGAGACCGTCGTCGTCGAGCCGTGGGGGAGGGACAGCGTCCGGGTCCGCGCCCGCCGGTCCGGGGAGGTCCTCGACACCGACTGGGCGCTGATCGCCCCCGAGCGCCGCGCGCCGGAGGTCTCGATCGAGGGACCGCGGGCGACGCTGCGCGCCGGCGGCATCACCGTCGTCCTCGAGCAGCAGGAGGGCTACGGGTACCAGACCGGCTACCACGAGCTCTCCTGCTCCCTCTCCTTCTACGACCGTCGGGGGGAGCTGCTCTTCCGAGAGCTCGGGAGCGGGGGAGCGCTCAAGCTGCGCGCCCGCGAGCAGCGTCCGCACCTGGGCGGCGACTTCCGGCTGACCGCGCTGTTCGAGACGTCCCCCGAAGAGAAGCTGTACGGGATGGGGCAGTACCAGCAGGACATCCTCGATCTGAAGGGCTGCACGCTCGAGCTCGCGCACCGCAACTCCCAGTCGAGCGTCCCGTTCGTGCTGTCGAGCCGCGGCTACGGGTTCCTCTGGCACAACCCCGCGATCGGCCGCGCGACTTTCGCAGCCAACCGCACGGAGTGGTCCGCCGAGTCCTCCCAGCAGCTCGACTACTGGGTGACCGCGGGGGAGACCCCGGCCGACATCACCCGGGCCTACGCCGACGCGACCGGGCACGTCCCGATGATGCCCGAGCACGGCCTCGGCTTCTGGCAGTGCAAGCTGCGCTACTGGAACCAGGAGCAGCTGCTCGAGGTCGCCCGCGAGCACCGGCGCCGCGGCCTGCCGATGGACGTGATCGTGGCCGACTTCTTCCACTGGCCGCACATGGGCGACTTCCGCTTCGAGGAGGAGTTCTGGCCGGATCCGTCCGCCATGGTCGCCGAGCTGCGCGAGCTCGGGATCGAGCTGATGGTCTCGGTCTGGCCGCAGGTGTCGGTCGAGTCCGAGAACTACATCGCGATGAAGAAGGGGAACCTCCTCGTCAAGGCCGAGCGGGGCCTGGACCTGCACATGCAGTTCGAGGGTCCGAGCGCGTTCTACGACGCGACGAGCCCCGCCGCCCGGAGGTTCGTCTGGGAGGCGTGCCGGCGCAACTACGGCGAGCACGGGATCCGGCTCTTCTGGCTCGACGAGGCCGAGCCCGAGTACGGCGTCTACGACTTCGACAACTACCGCTACGCCGCCGGCCCCGCCGTCCAGGTCGGCAACCTCTACCCGCAGGCGTTCTCCCGCGGATTCTTCGAGGGGCAGAGCGAGGGCGGGGAGACCGCGATCGTGAACCTCGTCCGCACCGCGTGGGCGGGCAGCCAGCGCTACGGCGCGCTCGTGTGGTCGGGCGACATCCACTCGACCTTCGCGGACCTGCGCCACCAGATCACGGCCGGCATCCACATGGGCGTCGCGGGGATCCCGTGGTTCACGACCGACATCGGAGGCTTCGCCGGGGGAGACCCGTCGGATCCGGAGTTCCGTGAGCTCCTCGTGCGCTGGTTCCAGTTCGGCGCGTTCAGCCCGGTGATGCGCCTCCACGGCGACCGCGCGCCGTCGGCCCCGGTCACGGCCGCCGACGGGAGCCGCCGCGCCGCGACCGGAGCCGCGAACGAGGTGTGGAGCTTCGGCGAGGAGGCCACGCCGATCCTCACCCGCCTGCTGCATCTGCGCGAGACCCTGCGCCCGTACACGCGCGAGGCGATGCGGGAGGCGCACGAGCTGGGCCAGCCCGTGCTGCGCGCGGTGTTCCACGAGTTCCCGGGGGACCCGGAGGCCTGGGATCTGGCCGACCAGTACCTCTTCGGCTCGGACCTGCTGGTGGCTCCGGTCACGCACGCCGGAGACGTCTCCCGACGGGTCTACCTGCCCGCCGGGGCGCGCTGGACGGAGCTCTCGACGGGCGCCGAGCACGAGGGCGGGCAGTGGATCGTCGCCGACGCGCCGCTGGCCGTCATCCCGGTCTTCGCGCGCGACGGCCGGCAGGCGCACCTCGTCGGGCAGCTCTGAGCGGAGGCTCCCCGCTGACCGGAGGGTTCCGCCGGGAGGAGCGCCCCGCGTCAGCCCGTCCCCGCGAGCCAGAAGTCGACCGCGTCGGGGGACGGGCGCCCGGCGACCCGGACGACGTCGCCGAACTCGAGCATTCTGTCCGGATCCTCCTGGACGGCCGGCCACCGCTCGCGGCCGGCGGCGTCCGGATCGCCGTGGGAGACGAACGCGAGCCAGCGCGCGGTCATCTCCTGCTCGAGCCGGCGGTCGACGTCCGTGTAGTCGGCGTCGCCGTCCGCCCCGAGGTTCCCGTACGCGTACATCACCTCGGCGCCGTGGTACGCGCCGAACCGCTCGAGTCCGCTCTCCGGGGGAGTGCGCGTGAAGATGTAGGCGTGGACGCCCGCCCGCCCGGTCCGGGCGGCCGTCAGCGCCCAGAGCCGCATCGGGGCGGTCATCGTCCGGTCGCTGTCGGCGCGCAGCCGGGAGTCGACGACCTGGTCCTCGACGGCACCCGGGTACAGCGCGAGGAATCGGTCCGCGTCGTCTCCGTGCTCCCGGCGCACCTCCTGCTCGTAGGCGTCCGGATCCGGGTCGACGCCTCCCAGCAGATCGAGCGAGGTCTCGTCGGAGTTGCTGCCGAGCAGGAGGGGGACGTCGTTCTGCCGACCGGCCTCGTAGACGGCGAGCGGCGTGTCGGGGAGGACGACGCCGTCGATCGAGGGCCACCAGTGCTGCGAGAGGCCCGCGGCGGCCGCGACGATGCGCTCGGCCGGCAGGGCTCTCATCTCGGCGAGGCTCGCCCCGCCGAGGGCCTCGCTCAGGCGCGCAGCCGCCTCCCGTGCGGTGGCGGCGTCGTCGTAGAGGTCGCCGGCCTCGCGATCTCCCGCCGACCCCAGGCATCCTCCGCTCTCCCCGATGATCCCGTGGAGGAGGCCGGCCGCGAGGGGCGAGGCCCCGAGGATGCAGGCGCTGCCGGAGCCGGCGGACTGGCCGGCGACCGTCACCCGCCCCGGGTCCCCGCCGAAAGCGGCGATGTTGTCCTGCACCCACTGCAGAGCGGCGACCTGGTCGAGCAGTCCCTGATTCCCCGGGGTGCCGCCGCCGAGCACATCACCGGCGAGGAAACCGAGGACGCCCAGACGGTAGGCGACGGTGACGACTACCGCGCCCCGGGAGGCGAGCGCCGCGCCGTCGTAGGCGGGGAGGGCGCCGGACCCCGAGACGAACGCGCCGCCGTGGAGGTAGACGAGGACCGGGCTGGAGTCGCCCGCCCCGCCGGCCGGCGTCCAGATGTTCAGGCGGAGGCTGTCCTCGTCCGTCGCGTACCCGCCGAGGAGCGTCTCCTCCAGCGGCAGGTCGAGCACGCGGGTCGCCGCTCGGGAGAGGAACGTCGGCTCCGGCTGAACGGCGGAGGGGCCGAAGTCGTCGGCCACGAGGGTCGCCGACCGCTGCGGGGCCGGGCGGGGCGCCTCCCAACGCAGCGGGCCGACCGGGGGAGCGGCGTAGGGGATCCCCGCGAAGGCGTCGACCCCGGCCGCGGCGTCATGCACACCGACGACGTCGCCCTGCCGGGTCGTGACCGGGGCGGTGTGCGGACCGGCGAGCGTCCGCGTCGCCGGGAGAGGACCCGCGGCGAGCGCGACGGCTCCGACGAGCCCTGCGGACGCGACCCAGGCCGCCGTACGCAGCATCCAGTGCCGGTGCCGCCAGCTCCTCGAGACGGCCGCGATCAGGACCGCGGCCGCCGCGACGACGAGCCACCCCCACCACTCCACCCGGTTCAGCCAGGCGAGGACCGCCCCGATGAGCACGACGGTTGCGGTCGGCAGCCACGGGGACCGTCGCCGTCGAGGTTCGGGCGTTTCAGTTTTCGATACGGTATGCATTGAAAACGAAACGTACTGAAAAGGCCCATTCAGCGCAAGGATCCGAATAGGCTGGGGGCGTGGTCACAGGCGAGCAGGCTCCGGTCCGGCGGAGGAGCGAGACGCGACGACGTCTCCTCGCCGCGGCCGCCGAGCTCTTCGAGAGCACGGGCACCATCGGCCAGCGCGTCGAGGACATCTGCGCGCAGGCGGGCTTCACCCGCGGCGCGTTCTACTCGAACTTCGCCGGTGTCGACCAGCTCTTCCTCGCACTCCACGAGGAGCAGGCCGCGAGAGTGTGGGGGAGCCTGCAGGAGGCCCTCGACGTCCAGCTGCAGGAGGAGCACCGCGCGGCGACCCTCGACGGCGCCGTCCGCTCCCTCCTCGACGCGCTCCCGTCCAGCCGCGAGTGGTTCTCCCTGCGGTCGGTGCTCCTGGCACGCGCTGCCGCGGACCCGGAGTTCGCCGAGCGGATGATGATCGACGACGACCGCGTCTCGCGCGAGCTGGGCGAGCGCTTCGCCACCCTCGCGGCCGTGCACGGCCGCGTCCCCGCCGTCGAGTCCGCCGTCCTGGCGAAGGCGGTCGTCGCGGCGCACGTCGGGTCGGTGAGCCAGTGGCCCGTGGACACCAGCGCCGAACTCACGCAGCGCATGGTCGTCGCCGCGGTGATCCGAGGCCTCACCGTCGAAGCGCCCGGTCTGCCATCGGAGCGCGGCGGCGATCGATGACGTCCTGTCGCAGGAGCGTTGAGGGGAGCCGATCGCCATCCCTGCCGAACGGGACTTCGGTCGAACTGACATAATGTGCATTATCGGATAACGGCGGAAGGGCCGGACGGACCGGGACTGAGGCCGCCCGACGGTCCGGCACGTCATCAGCGGAACGGCGAATGCTCCACCCACGGCTCGACGTCCTCGTACCAGCACGTCTCGGTCGGAGTGTCGAAGCGCGTGACTAGCCGCAGCCGCGGATCGACGGTCACCGTGCCGCGGACACCGTCGTCGGCCTGGTGTCGAAGACGGATCACGGTGAGCGCGCCGTCGATCGACGCGCCGGTCATCCGGTACCCGTCGCTCGGCCGTCCCCAGACCGGCAGGTTCAGCGGGAAGGCCAGGCGGGCCGCCAGCGGCTCCGGCAGCAGCTGCCATCGGTCCAGCGGACGCTCCTCGCCCCCGGAGACGTACCGGCCGGTCGGGGCGTCGTACGCGTCGACCGTCCCGGTGCGCTCGTCGACGCAGGAGAACGACGCCCCGACGGGCCGCACCTCCAGTCGGTAGGTCTCGGTCCTCTCGGGCGTCCGCCGGAAGGCGCGGCACCGGAAGGGCGAGCGCCTCCTCCAGTTCGCCATCACCGCGACGGCGTCGAGGAGGATGCTCGTCTCGCCGTCCCTGTCGAGATCGCCGCTCCGCCCGGCGGCCGCCGCTACCGATGTGCGGAACCCGTCGGCGCGGACGGACTCCCCCGATGCCGGTCCGCTGCCGTCCATCGGAGTCATCCGTCGAGGATCGCAGACCCGCGCGCCGGGGTCATTCCGCGAAGGCGATCAGGCGAAGTCGGAGATGTCGCCGACGAGGCGGGTGTTGTCCGCGGGGATCGGCTCGACGGCCGCCAGAGCGACCTCGGCCGCGAACTCCTGCACGTTGTAGAGCTTGCCGGCCGACTCGCGACGCGAGCTGATCGCGCCCGGGTTCGCGCGCTCCAGCAGGGTCGCGGTGATGGTGCCCTCGATCATGTCGCCCGAGACGACGACGAACTCGATCCCGCGCTCGGCGAGCTCACCGATCCGCTCGCGCAGGGCGTCCTCGCCGGCGCGCTTGGAGAGCGCGACGGGCTCGTACTCGGGCATCGTGGGCGTGGTCCGGATGAAGTGCGCCTGGTGGCTCGTGACGAACACGACACGGGAGCCCTCGGAGAGCAGCGGCAGCGCCGCGTCGAGCACGGCGACCTGCGAGTCGCGGTTGAGGACCATCGCGTAGTCCTCCCCCATGTTGCTCTCCATGCCGCCGGAGGCGTTCAGGACGAGCACGTCCAGTCCTCCGTACTCCTTCTCGATGCGGGAGAAGAGCTCGGCGCGCGAGTCGGCGTCGGTGAGATCGGCGCCGACGGCGATGGCGGTGCCGCCGGCCTCGACGATCTGCGCGACGAGCTTGTCGGCGCGCGGCGCCTTCGAGCGGTAGTTGACGACGACGCGGGCTCCGGCCTCGGCCAGGTAGCGGACCGTGTCGGCGCCGATGCCGCGGGACGACCCGGTGACGAGAGCGCGCTTGCCGTCGAAGGAGCCGGGGGCGAGGGGATTGGACACGGGTATTCCTCCAGAACGCCGGCTCGGAGACCGGATCGGGCACGATGACGGGCCACGGCCCGACGGAGGAGTCTACCAAGGGCCTCGAGATCGTCGGCGCACCCCCTCTCCCAGCCCTCGTCCGGGGGGCGTTGATAGCCTGGGAATGCTCGTCGAGGGGAAGGAGCACACAGCATGGACGCTGTCACCCAGTATGCATGGATCCTCTGGCTCGCGCTGATCCTCATCTTCGTGATCGTCGAGATGATCACTCTCGAGTTCACGTTCCTGATGCTCGCCGTCGGCAGCATAGGCGGACTGCTGACCGGGCTGGTCGGGGCTCCCTTCTGGGTCCAGGTCCCCGTCGCGGCCGTCCTCGCCGCCCTCCTGCTGTTCTCCGTCCGTCCGCCGCTGCTGCGGCTGCTGAAGCGGGGCGGCGATCCCACCCCCAGCGGAGCGGACGCTCTCCTCGGGCTCTCCGGCAGCGTCGTCCTCGCCGGCCCCGGAGCCGGCCAGGTCAAGCTCGCCAACGGCGAGACCTGGACCGTCCGCCTGTCCCCGCTCGTCGAGGACCGCACACTCGGAGTCGGCGAGAGAGTCGTCGTCACCGCCATCGAGGGCGCGACCGCGGTCGTCGTCCCCGCCGAAAGGAGCACACCGTGACACCGTCCTCCGTCGTGACGATCGTCGTCGTCGCCGCCGTCGTCCTCTTCGCCCTGGTCGTCCTCTTCCGAGCGGTCCGCATCATCCCCCAGGCCACCGCCGGGGTCGTGGAGCGCCTCGGCAAGTACCACAAGACCCTGCTGCCGGGCCTCAATCTCGTCGTGCCGTTCATCGACCGGGTCCGCCCGCTGATCGATCTGCGCGAGCAGGTCGTCTCGTTCCCGCCCCAGCCCGTGATCACGGAGGACAACCTCGTCGTCTCGATCGACACGGTCGTCTACTTCCAGGTGACGGACGCCCGGGCGGCGACCTACGAGATCGCCAACTACCTCGGCGCGGTCGAGCAGCTGACCACCACCACGCTCCGCAACGTCGTCGGCGGCCTGAACCTCGAGGAGGCGCTGACCTCCCGCGACAACATCAACGGGCAGCTGCGCATCGTCCTCGACGAGGCCACCGGCAAGTGGGGCATCCGCGTCGGACGCGTGGAGCTCAAGGCCATCGACCCGCCCCTCTCCATCCAGGACTCGATGGAGAAGCAGATGCGCGCCGAGCGCGACCGTCGAGCCGTGATCCTCACCGCCGAGGGCACCAAGCAGTCCCAGATCCTGAACGCCGAGGGTCAGCGCCAGGCCGCGATCCTCGCGGCGGAGGGCCAGGCGAAGGCGGCGGTCCTGCGCGCCGAGGGTGAGGCCAAGGCGATCACCACCGTCTTCCACGCCATCCACGAGGGCCGCCCCGACAGCGAGCTGCTCGCCTACCAGTACCTCCAGACGCTCCCCAAGATCGCCGAGGGCAGCGCGAACAAGCTCTGGGTCATCCCGAGCGAGCTCACCGAGGCGCTGAAGGGCATCGGAGGAGCGCTCGGCCAGCGCGGCCAGTCCGCCCCGGCGGTCCGCCCGCAGGACGCGGTACCCACGTCGGCGCCTGCGGCTTCCGCGCCTGCCGCATCCGGGTCCGTCGGCTCCACGCCTGTCGTGCCCGGATCCGACACGTCCGCCCCCGCGGCGCCCGCGACGACCGACGGAACCCCGGACTCCGCGCCCACTCCCCCGCCGCCGGCCGTCTGAGCCGCGGACCCGGTCCGCGATGCGCGCCTCCGAGCCACCCCTCGTCCTGAGCGGGCCGATGCCCCGGGTGATCGCGCATCGTGGATTCGGCCCGCCGGCCGAGGGCAACACGCTCGCCGCCTTCGAGCGCGCCCTCGCCGCGGGTGCGGACCTCCTCGAGACGGACGCGCGCGCGTCCCTCGACGGGGTCGCCGTGCTCGTCCACGACGCCGAGGTGATCGACCGCTCCGGCCGCCGCCACGTCGTCGCCGCCACCCGGTGGGAGGAGCTCGCGGACCTCCGGCTGGCGGGCGGCGCCCGGCTCGCCTCTCTCGAGCAGGCCCTCGCCGCACTCCCCCGCGCGCGCTTCAATGTCGATGTGAAGTCGCGGGACGCGATCGGTCCGGTTGTCGCGGCGGTGTCCGGCGCCGCCGCCTCGGAGCGCGTCCTGATCACCTCGTTCTCCGAGATCCGTCGAGCAGCGGCCCTCCGCCGTCTTCCCGGCGCCGCGACCTCGGCGTCGGCGGTCCGCTTCGTCGTCGCCCTGGTCGCCGCCCACCTCGGCGCCGCCCTCCCCGTGCGTCTCGCTCTCCGCGGCATCGACGCGCTCCAGGTGCCCGAGAGCGCGCTCGGCCTCCGCGTCGCGGAGCCGCGGATCCTCGCCCGGCTGCGGGTGACAGGCTGCGAGATCCACCTCTGGACCATCGACGATCCGGAGCGGATGGAGCAGCTCCTCGCGCTCAGGATCGACGGGCTCGTGACCGACCGCACCGACCTCGCCCGAGCGGCCGTCGACGCCTTCCTCAGCGCCCGTCGGCCACGCCCTCAGGAGCCGCGGAATACGCCTCCGACCTGAGGGTTCTCTGGCAATGGCAGGGACGGGAAGACCACCTCCAGGTACGACGTTGACACTGGGGAAGCACAGCGAGAGGAGACCACACAATGGCAGATCGAAGCTTGCGAGGAATGCGGCTCGGATCCCAGAGCCTGCAGAGCGAAGAAGGCGTCGTCTTCTCCCCGCGATCGACGTACGAGTACCACTGCGCGAACTGCGGCCACGACACCGACATGGTGTTCTCGGCCGACGCGGAAGCACCGGAGACCTGGGAGTGCCGCTCCTGCGGTCACGAGGCCACTCTGATGGTGGACTCGAAGCCGGTCGTCGTGGACAAGGGCGAGCAGAAGGCTCCGCGCACCCACTGGGACATGCTGCTCGAGCGTCGGACCCGCGCGGAGCTGGAGGAGCTGCTCGAGGAGCGGCTCGCCTATCTGCGCGCCAGGCGCGGCGAGCACAAGATCGGCGCGTAGCGCCGGTCAGCGGTAACGGCGTCGCGGCTCGCGCGTCCTGAGGACGAACGAGACCATGCCGATGAGACCGGCGGCCAGGAAGTACCAGCCGAGGTCTCGCGCCCACACCAGAGCCGGGGTCGTGGTGGAGCTGAGGGGGACCTCGTCCACCATGGCACCCGGCTCGAACCATGTCAGGGAGTCGATCGTCGCGCCGTCCGGCCCGATGATCGCACTCGTCCCGACGGTCGAGATGTTGACCACGCTGCGCCCGGTCTCGATGGCCCGCAGGCGAGCGATCGCGAGCTGCTGGACGCTCTCGTCGGTCCGGCCGAAGTCGGCGTTGTTGGTCTGCCCGAGGATGACCTGGGCTCCCCCGTCGACCATCGCGTTCGTCAGCGCGTCGTCCGAGATGTCGAAGCAGATCGCGATGCCTGCGAGGACGCCGTTCACGTCGAAGACGTTGGGACGGGTGCCGATCGAGTAGTCGCGGCTCACCAGGTCGACCAGGTCCGGAGCGAACATCCGCCAGAACGCCCGGTCCGGCATGTACTCGGCGAACGGGACGGGATGCACCTTGTCGTAGACCTGCGTCGCCCCCTCCCCCGCCTTCCAGAGCAGCGAGCTGTTGTAGAAGACGTCGTCCGAGGGGTTCGTGATCGTGCCCACGACGAACGGCGCGTCCATCGTCCGGCTGAGGTAGTCGAGGACGGCGGCCGACTGGGCGTTCCGGGTCGGATCGATGTCGACGCCGTTCTCGGGCCACACCACCATGTCGACGTCCTGATCGAGGATCGGCAGCGTCGCCGAGGTGTGGTCCTCGAGGATCTGCCCGCGGTAGCTCTGCGAGAACAGGCCCGCATCGGAGTCGCCCTGGACGGCGGCGATCCGGGTCGTGCCCTCCGTCGGTGCCGGCCAGGCGGGGAACACCAGCGCCACGATCGCGAAGCCCGCGAGAGCGCTGACGCGAGAGAAGGCCGGGACGGACATCTCGCGGACGGCCTGCGCGAGCACGGCCGCGAGGAACGCCACCACGAAGCCGAGGCCGGCGAAGCCGATCCACGCCGCGAGACCGGCGAGCGGGCCGAGGGACTGCGAGATCGCGAGGCGGCCCCAGGCGAAGCCGCCGTAGGGCCAGACGCTGGTGATCGACTCGCGCCCGATCCAGAGCGCCGCCAGGAGGGCGGGGAGGCCGACCATCCGGCCGAGCGGTCCCGTCCAGACGCGGTGGCCGCGCGTGGAGACGACCGCCATCAGCCCCGCGGAGAGCGCGAAGAAGATCGCCTGCAGGCCGGCGAGGGCCGCCCACGGGACCGGGCCGAGGTAGAGGGTCAGCCACTCGATGTGGACGCCCCAGAAGACCGCTCCGCCGACGAGGCCGACGAGGCTTCCGCTCCAGAAGCCGCGCCCCCCCAGCGCGAACAGGATCGCCGCGGCGCCCACGATCGCCAGCGGCCAGACGTCGGAGTCGGGGAAGCCGCGGTCGAGCACGGCGCCGCCGAGGGCGGCGAGGGGCAGCGCCACCCACAGCGGAACGGTCCGCCCGTCGGGCGGAGGAGCGATCGGCGTCATGCGACCGTCGAGTACGCGACGATGCCGCGGCGGACCAGGTCGAGGGCGGTCCGGGCCGCGCGGCCGACCTTGCCCTCGGCGACGACGGAGAGCTGGTCGAGGAGGTCGATGGTCTGCTTCGCCCAGCGCACGAAGTCGCCGGCGGCCATGTCGGACTCGCGGAGCACCATGTCGAGCGGCATGCCCTTGGCCCACATGTTCATCGACAGCGCCAGGCTCGTCGAGATCGGGTTGCTGCCCGGCAGGCGGTGCTCCCGCTCGACGTCGTCGAGCCGGGCCCACAGAAGCTGGGTCCTCTCCAGCGCCTCGGGGAACGCGCCGCGGGGCAGGAACTGCTCGCCGAGCGTCCCCTCCTCGCGTCGCGGCTCGAAGACCAGGCAGCACGCCATCGCCGCGAGGCCGGCCGGATCGAGCTCCGTCCACGCCTGCTTCCGGAGGCACTCGGCGACGAGCAGGTCCCGCTCCCCGTAGATCCGGCGGAGCGTGCGACCGTTGGGCGTCAGCGAGAGCTCGCCGACCTCGTCCCGGCGGAAGTAGCCGAGCTCGAGCAGCACGTCCGTGATGTGGTCGAAGATGCGGGCGACGGCGCCGGTGCGCGAGCGGATCTGGCGCTCGATCTCGTCGGTCTCGCGGCGCAGCTTCCACCAGCGCTCGGCCCAGCGCGCGTGCTGCTCGCGGTCGGAGCAGGCGTGGCACGGGTGCGCCTTCATCCGACGCCGCAGGCTCGTGAGCTGTCCCTGGCGCTTCTCGCGCTCGGCGTGGGAGGCCGACTCGCCGCGCACCGCGCCCCGGCGCTCGAGGTCGCCGATCTCACGGCGGATCGCCGCGTACTGCTCGAAGTCGCCCAGGTGGCACTGCATCGCCGTGACGTAGCCCGCCATCGACTCCTCCTGCTGGCGGACCCGGCGGGCGAGATCGACGACGGACCGGTCGGCCTGGAACTGCGCGAACGACGACTCGAGGATCTCGCGCGTGCGCACCCGCCCGAACTGCTCGATCAGGTTCGCGGCCATGTTGTAGCTGGGGCGGAAGCTGGAGTTGAGCGGGTAGGTCCGCCGGGAGGCGAGGGACGCGACCGCCTGAGGGTCCATCCCGCCGCGCCACTGGATCACCGAGTGGCCCTCGACGTCGATGCCGCGTCGGCCCGCCCGGCCGGTGAGCTGGGTGTACTCCCCCGGTGTGATCGGGACGCGCGCCTCGCCGTTGAACTTCTCGAGCTTCTCGAGGACGACCGTGCGGGCCGGCATGTTGATGCCGAGCGCGAGCGTCTCGGTCGCGAAGACCACGCGCACGAGCCGGCGCAGGAACAGCTCCTCGACGACCTCCTTGAAGGCGGGGAGCATCCCGGCGTGGTGCGCGGCGACGCCCCGCTGGAGTCCGTCGAGCCACTCCCAGTAGCCGAGCACCGCGAGATCCTCGTCGCGGATCGTCCGGCACCGCTCCTCGACGATCGCGCGGATCTCGTCGCGCTCGTGGCGCTCGGTGAGGCGCACGCCCGACCGCAGCACCTGGCGCACGGCCTGGTCGCAGCCCGCACGGCTGAAGACGAAGAAGATCGCGGGGAGGAGGTTCTTGCCGCGGAGGATCTCGACGACCTCCGAGCGCAGCACGAGCTCCTCGGTGCGCTGCTCCGGGTAGCGGCCGCGACCGCCTCGGCCGTTGCGGCCGCCCCTGCCGCCGCGCTCGACCCGGGAGCCGCCCTGGGCCATGCGGGCGAGCTCGGGGTTCACCCGGTTCGTCGCCGCCCGACCGGAGGAGTCGAAGAGATCGACCAGCTTGCCGCCCACCAGGACGTGCTGGTCGAGCGGGACGGGCCGCTCCTCGGAGACGATGACCTCGGTCTCGCCCCGGACGGTCTGGAGCCAGTCGCCGAACTCCTCGGCGTTCGACACGGTCGCGCTGAGCGAGACCAGCCGCACGCGCTGCGGGAGGTGGATGATGACCTCCTCCCAGACGGCGCCGCGGAAGCGGTCGGCGAGGTAGTGCACCTCGTCCATCACGACGTAGGCGAGGTCGCGCAGGAGGTCCGAGTCGGCGTACAGCATGTTGCGCAGCACCTCGGTCGTCATCACGACGATGCGGGCGCGCGCGTTGACGTTCGAGTCGCCGGTCAGCAGGCCGACCTCGGAGGCTCCGTAGTCCTCGACGAACTCCTGGAACTTCTGGTTGCTCAGCGCCTTCATCGGCGTCGTGTAGAAGACCTTGGCCGTCGGGTCCTGCATGGCCAGGTGGATCGCGAACTCGGCCACCGCGGTCTTGCCGGCGCCGGTGGGCGCGGCGACGAGGACGCTGTGGCCGTCGTCGAGCGCGCTGCAGGCCTCGTACTGGAAGGGGTCGAGGTCGAACGCGAGGGTCGAGCGGAACGCCTCGACCCTCGCGTGGCCCTGGCGCGTCCGGAACGCGGCGAACCGCTCGGCGGGAGACGGTCCGGTCACGCGGGCAGGTCGGAGGGGCTGCCGTCGAAAACCAGCTGGCGCTTGGCGGCGCGCCGGTCGTGCAGGATCGCGATCCCGCAGGCGAGGAAGAACAGGAAGATGATCGGGATGGCCAGGAGGAACATCGAGATCGGGTCGGCCGCGGGGGTCGCGATCGCCGTGAAGAGCACGATCGCCATGATCGCGATGCGCCACGACTTGAGGATCAGCATGCCGGGGAGGATGCCGAGGAAGTTGAGGAGCACCAGGAAGACGGGCAGCACGAAGGCGATGCCGACGACCAGCACGAGCTTGAGAACGAACTCGTAGTAGATCTTGGCGTCGAGGAAGCTCGCCGCGTTGCTGCCGGTGAAGCTCGTCAGGAGCTCCACGATGTGCGGGAACACGAACCAGCCGGCCGCGCAGCCCGCGAAGAACAGCGGGATGGCGGTGAGGATGAAGCCGAGGCCGTACCGCATCTCCTTGCGGGTCAAGCCCGGGACGAGGAACGCCCAGATCTGGTACAGCCAGACCGGGCTTGCCAGGACGATGCCCACCGTGATGGCGATCTGCAGCCGCAGGTCGAAGGCACCGGCGATCGTCGGGAAGTTGAGGATCGCCTCCTTGCCCTGGGTGGAGGCCACCTCGGAGATCGGAGCCTTGAGGGCCTCGAAGACCCACTCCGAGACGAACCACCCCGCGACGCACGCGATGACGATCGCGATCGCCGACTTGAAGAGCCTGTTGCGAAGCTCGACGAGGTGCGCCCCGAGCGACATGCGCCCGTCGGGGTTCTTCGTCCGCTTCGTCCGTGGCTTCTTCGGTGCCACGGACGTCATTACTTGAGCGGGGACTCGGGCGGCGTGGTGGTGCCGGTGCCGGTGGTCGTGCCGGTGGATCCGGCGACGGTGCCGGTGGTCCCCTCGGTCGACTCACGGCGCTCGGTGCCGTCCTCGTCCTTCATGGTCTTGACCTCGCTCTTGAAGATCCGCATCGACTGCCCGACACTGCGGGCCAGCTGCGGGAGCTTGGGCGCACCGAACAGGAGGAGGATCACGGCGAGGATGATGAGGAGGTGCCACCCCTGGAGGCCAGCGAACATTGCAGACTCACTTCACTTGTCGGTTGCGGTGTACGAGGAGCTTACCCTGTTCGACCCGTTCTGACCGGCGGAGATCGATCCTGTCGCGACGTGCGTCACGCCGGCCCTCGTGCGCACGCCTCACGTCGTCGCGATCGGCGAACAGCGACGAGGACGGCCGGGGCGGCAGGTCGTCCGTCATTCCAGGACTCAGTGTCTCGAGTTTCGCGGTGACCTCGGACAGCTGTCCGAGGAGCACCTTCCCCTTGCGCCAGTAGGAGAGGGCGAAGAGGACCAGCATCGCCAGAGCGCCCAGCGCGAGGCCGAGCCAGATCAGGATCCACGACCACCAGGTCACGACGGCTCCCCCTCGTTCGCGGCGAGCGCGGAGGCCGCCCAGAGCGCGACCGCGGTGCGCGCCTCGGGGGGTGCCACCACGGTGACGAGACCCGCCAACGACGCCACCAGGCGCGTCAATCCCTCCAGATGGGCGACGCGGAGACGGACGAGGACACCGTGGTCCTCCTCCCCCGGCACGGGATCGGGGAACTCGGCGTCGGCCGCGTAGTCGCCCAGCAGCACGACGGCGCTGGGGGCGACGCGCAGGTCCACGACGAGATCGGAGGCGGAGGCCTCGAAGAGCCGTTCCGAGAGGGTCACCTCGTTGCGGCGCCGGACGATCGGCGTCCCCGTGTCGCGGAGGGAGCGCATCCTGTCGACCCGGAACGTCCTGACGCCCTCGCGGAGGTGGTCCCATCCGCGCAGGTACCAGTCCCGATCGACCGATTCGAGCACGAAGGGGTCGACGAGCCGGGACTCGGTCTCGCCGCGGGCGCTGCGGTAGTCGAAAGCGACCTGCGTCGCCGAGCCCATCGCTGTCCGCAGGAGCGCCACAGCGCTGTCCGCGCCCGTGCCGCGCGAGACCGCGACCGCGCTCGGGGCCGAGGAGGCGCCGCGTGCGAGCTTCCCCATCAGCGAGGCGATCCGGTCGTTGCCCTGGTTCTCGGGCAGCGCTGCGAGGTACTGCATGCCGGCGATGAGGGCGGCGGCCTCCCGCGCCGAGAACCTCGGCGAGTCGTCGATCGCGACCTGGTGGGTGAGGACGACGTGGTCGTTCTCCTCGAAGTCGTCCCAGCCGATGTCGAAGAGGTCGTTCGCCTGGTACTGCGCGGTCTCGCCGGGGATGCCCGAGACGGCGATGAGGCGCACCGCGCGGCGCACCTCCTCCTCCGGGATCTCGAAGTGCGCGGCGACCTCGGCGACGGAGACGCGGCCCCGGTCGAGCAGGTAGGGAACGAGGGAGAGGAGGACGGCCAGGCGGTCGCGCGCCTGCAGGGAGCGGGGTCTAGCCACGGGGATCCCCTCCATGGTCGTCC
Organism: Rathayibacter sp. AY1C9; assembly: GCF_002932315.1. Classification (NCBI taxonomy): domain Bacteria; kingdom Bacillati; phylum Actinomycetota; class Actinomycetes; order Micrococcales; family Microbacteriaceae; genus Rathayibacter; species Rathayibacter sp. AY1C9. The sequence goes on along the minus strand of NZ_PSVZ01000003.1, from coordinate 128,637 downwards.
AGGGTGCGGCGGAGGCGGTCGAGGACGCGGCGGCGGAGCTCCTCCGGCTCGAGCACCCGCACCTCGGGACCGTGACCGGCGAGCTCGTCCGCGAGCACGTCCGGGTCGGTGTAGTGCAGGCGCAGCAGGCCCTGGCCCTCGCCCTCGGCCTCGGCACGCCCGCCGAGACGGAGGGCGGCGTCGGAGTCGGGGGCGACGCGCAGGAGCGCGCTGTTGCGCTGCAGGATCTCGTCGAGCTGGGCGAGAGCGGTCGCCGCGTGGTCCCCCTCCACGAGAGGCGCGGTGCGGCCGGTGGACGCGACCGGCCCGACGATCCGCGACAGGAGGAAGGTCCGCGTGCCCTCGGCGCCCTCGTCCCAGCCGTGGAGGTGCCAGCGCCCCTGGTGGTTCACCAGGGCGCGGGGCTGCACGGTGCGCACGCGCGGCTCCTCGCCGCCGGGCTTCAGATAGGGGAAGCGGACGACCTGGCCGCGGTCGAGCGCAGCGTTGAGCGGCTCGAACGAGGCCTCGCGGACCCGGATCGAGGGGCTGATGCCGATGACGGGGTCGACGGACTCGACCCCGATCGAGCGCAGCTTGATCAGCGCGCGCCGCGACTCCGCCGAGAGCGTCCCCTCGCGCCAGACCGCCCCGGCCAGGCGGAGCAGCGCGAGCTCCTCCGGGTCGAAGGTCAGGTCGGCCGGGAGGTCGTAGCTGCGCTTCGCGATGCGGTACCGGACGGTCTGGGTGTTGCCCGGGTCGCCCGGGGCGTCGACCGTCTCGATCGGGATGCCCAGCTCGCGCAGGTCGTCCTTGTCGCGCTCGAACTGGCGCTCGAGCGAGGTCCGGTCGCCCCGGCCCACCCGCTGCCGGTAGCCCTGCACCGTGGAGAGGACGTCGGCCTTCGTCAGTCCGTTCTCGGCCGCGACGAGCGCGAGCACGAGGTTGAACAGACGCTCCTCGGCCGGGACGCGGCTCGAGGACGGGGCGTCGGAAGGCACGCCCTCCAGTCTAGGGCCGGGCCCGGTCAGACCTTTCCGAGGATGTCGGCGACGAAGATCAGCGTCGCGCCGCCGGGGATCCCGCCCTGAGGGGAGCCCTGGTCGCCGTAGCCCTGGTCCGGCGGGATGACCGCGATGACCTGGGATCCGACGGGCTGGCCGATGAGGGCGTCGGCGAATCCGGCGATGACTCCGCCCTGGGTGGTCGAGCCGTCGGCGGCAGTGAACACGGCGGGAGCGCCCTTCTCCCAGCTGGAGTCGAACACCTTCCCGTCGCTCCACTGCCAGCCGGTGTAGGCCACGACGACCTGGTCGCCCTCGGCGACGACGTCGCCGTCGCCCTTCTTGAGCTGGGCGATGCGGAGGTCGGACGGTGCGTCGCCCGAGGGCTTCGCGAGCCCCGGGCGTCCGTCGTCGCCGAGCGTCACCGTCGGGAAGCCGTCGGGCGCGGGCTGGGCGGCGCCGTTCGCGCGGGCCAGCGAGGCCTCGCGGACGTCCGCGACGAGCACGAGCGTGTCGTCCTCCGAGATGCCGAGCTGCGACGAGGACTGGCCGAAGCCGTCCTCGGGGGCGATCGCGATGGCGACGCGCGAGCCGACCTGCGTGCAGAGGAGGCCCTCGTTCAGGCCGACGAGCCCGGCTCCGCCGACGCCGAAGCGGGCGGTGCTCGACCCGTCGTAAGGCGAGGTCTCGAGGACCGTGCCGTCCGCGCCGTTGACCAGGGTGTAGTCGATGGTGACGAGCTGGCCCTTCTCGAGCGGTGCGCCCGAGCCCTCGATGAGGGTGCTGACCTGCGTGCCATCCGCCTTCAGCGGAGTCGGGACGCTGACGTCCGGCTTCGCTCCGAAGTCGCCCGTGGCGCTGACCGCCGCCGAGGAGTCGCCGGAGGAGAACGGAGCGTCGCAGTCCGCCTGCGAGGAGGACGCGGTGCATCCGGTGAGAGCGGCGACGATGCCGATGCCGGCGATGAGCGCGGTGGTCCTGCGCACGGGTCCTCGATTCGAGAGAAGGGGAGCGGTGACGCCCGGGGTGGAGACGGCCCGGAGGCCGGGAACAGCTTAGAGGATGCCCTCGTCGTCGGGCTCCGCGGTCTCCTCGCCGAACCCGCGGGCCCGGGAGAGCTCGGCGCTGGTGGCGGACTCGCGGACCCGCTTGCGCAGGCTCTTGGGGCTCACGGCGCGCTCGCCGAGCGCGCCGGGGGTCCAGGCCTCCACGTCCTCGTCGCTGAAGTCCGTCTTCGACGGGCGACGCTTGAGCTCGGGGAGCACGGTGTCCGGAGCGAGCCGGCGAGCGGTGATGAGGAAGCCGGTGTGGCCGATCATCCGGTGGTCCGGCCGGACCGCGAGGCCCTCGACGTGCCAGCCGCGGACCATGGTCTCGTTCGACGACGGGTTCGTGAACAGGCCCGAGGCGCGGATCGCCTCCGCCGTCCGCGAGAGCTGCGTGACGGTGGCCACGTAGCAGAGGAGCACTCCCCCGGGCGTGAGAGCCTCGGCGGCGACGTCGAGGCACTCCCAGGGCGCGAGCATGTCGAGCACGACGCGGTCGGCCTCGCCGGACGGGACCGTGCCGGGCAGCGCCTCGACGAGGTCGCCGACGGTGACGCTCCAGTTGTCGGGCGTGTAGCCGAGGAAGGTCTCGATGTTCGCCCGTGCGACATCCGCGAACTCCTCGCGCCGCTCGAACGACGACAGCCGGCCGGTCGGACCCACCGCCCGCAGCAGCCAGAGCGAGAGCGCGCCGGAGCCGACACCGGCCTCGACCACGCGGGCGCCGGGGAAGACGTCGGCGAGGGCGAGGATCTGGGCCGCGTCCTTCGGGTACACGATCGCCGCGCCGCGGGGCATCGACATCACGAAGTCGGCGAGGAGAGGGCGCAGCGCGAGGTGCTCGACGCCGACGGTGTTGGTCACCACCGAGCCGTCGGGCAGCCCGATCACCGTGTCGTGCTCGATGCCGCCCCGGTGCGTGTGGAACACCTTGCCGGGAACGAGCGTGATGGTGTTCATCCGCCCCTTGGGTCCCGTCAGCTGGACGCGGTCCCCCGCGCGGAAGGGTCCGGAATGCTGCAGTGCCTCACCGGTCATCGGCGGGCCTCCGTCTCGGTCGTGGCCGGGCCGGAGCCGCGGTGCTCGGAGGACACCGTCGCGAGGTCCGCGACGGTGCGGCCCGCGAGAGTGGGCCAGAGGGCGTAGGGGGCGGCGGGATCCAGCTCCAGCTGGTGCGGGACGCCGATCGCCGCGGCTCCGGAGGCGACGGCCGCGCCGAGGCCCGTGAGGGAGTCCTCGATCGCGACGCATGCGGTGATGTCGACACCGAGGGTGCTCGCGGCGAGGAGGTACGCCTCGGGGTGGGGCTTGCTGCGCTCGACCATGTCGCCGCTGACGACGGCGGCGAAGGCGGGGAACGGGATCCGGTCCACGACGGCCGCGGCCATCCGCGAGATCGACATCGTGACCAGCGCCTGCGGCACACCCGCCTCGGACACCGCGTGCAGCAGCTCGAGCGCGCCCGGTCGCCACGGGATGCTCACGGCCAGCTGGTCGACGACCTCGTCGGTCATCCGGTCGATGATCGCGTCGACGGAGAGGTCGACGCCCTTGCCCTGCAGGATGCGGGCGGCGGCGGGCAGGCCCGAGCCGACGAGTCCCATCGCGTCCTCGTGGGTCCACACTCCGCCGAAGGAGGAGACGAGCGCGTGCTCCGACGCCATCCAGTACGGCTCGGTGTCGACGAGCGTCCCGTCCATGTCCCAGAGGACGGCGGCGGGGGCGGACGCTCCTCCGAGCGGCTCGGAGGACAGCGGCCGGGCGGAGGTCTCGGGAGTCACGAGCGACCATGGTACCGGCAGGGCCGCGCCCCTCCCCGGCCGCGGGCCGAGAGCGAACAGCGCGGCCGATCCCGCCGGACGGGACGGGCGCGGCCGGGGGCGGTCCTATCCTGGACGGAGGGACAGGCGCGGTGTGCGCTCCCCGCACATCGAGCCGAACGCGGAGATCCTGCCTATGAACGTGATCACGGGGAACGTCCTGGTCGTGGCCTTCGAGGGCTGGAACGACGCCGGGGACGCCGCCAGCGGCGCGCTGCGGCTGGTCAAGGACGCCGGGGAGTACGTGCCCCTCTTCGCCGTCGACGCCGAGCAGTACTACGACTTCCAGTACACCCGCCCCATGCTCTCGATCGGCGAGGACGGCCGCCGCAGCCTCGCCTGGCCCGGCACCCAGATCTTCGGCCCGGCCGACACCTCGGTCGACGCCGAGAGCGCGCTGTACCTCATGATCGGCACCGAGCCCTCGCGCAGTTGGAAGAGCTTCGCCGCCGAGGTCGTCGACGCCATGCTCGCGATCGACATCTCCGCCGTCGTCTTCCTCGGCGCGATGCTCGCCGACGTCCCGCACACCCGGCCGATCTCGATCTTCGCCTCGAGCGAGAACGCGGAGCTGCGGAGCTCGTTCGAGCTCGAGCGCTCCAGCTACGAGGGGCCGGTCGGCATCCTCAGCGTGATCGGCGAGGCCGCGCAGAAGGTCGGCATCCCCGCCGTCTCGGTCTGGGCCTCCGTCCCGCACTACGTGCACAACGCGCCCTCGCCCAAGGCGATGCTGGCGCTGCTCGAGAAGCTCGAGGAGGTCGTCGGCCTGGCGATCCCCCGCGGCGACCTCGTCGAGGAGGCGGAGGAGTGGGAGCGCGGCATCGACGCCCTCGCCGCCGAGGACGAGGAGATGGCGTCCTACATCGCCCAGCTCGAGCAGGCGCGCGACACCGTCGACTCGCCCGAGGCGAGCGGCGAGGCGATCGCCCAGGAGTTCGAGCGCTACCTGCGCCGCCGCGGCGACGGCCGCTCCGGCGAGGAGCCCTGGCGGCCGTAGCCTCCGCCGGCGCCCGCTCGTCCGAGACGGTCGTCGATCACGGGACCGCTGCCGGCCGATGCCCCTCCCGGCCGCCCTGACGGGACTCGAGCCATTCGGGACTCGAGCCTGACGGGGTTCAGGCCGGGCGCACCCCGAGCAGGGCGTCGACCGCGTCGCGCAGGAGCGACGGGTCGTCCACGCCCTCGGTCAGTGCGGCGTCGACGACGGCGAGGGCGGCCGGAGTGCCGAGGTCGTCGGCCAGCGCCTCGCGCAGCTGCGCCAGCACCTCGAGCGCCGAGCGCGGTCCGACGGCGGCGAGGGCCGCCTCCCAGCGCGCCAGGCGCGCCTCGGCCGACGGCAGGTCCTCGGGCAGCCACTCCCAGTCGGAGCGGTAGTGGTGCGCGAGGAGCGCGAGGCGGATCGCCCGCGGGTCCGCGCCCTCGCTCCGCAGACGGGAGACCAGCACCAGGTTCCCGAGCGACTTGCTCATCTTCTCGCCCTGGTAGGCGACCATCCCGGCGTGCGCGTAGGCGCGGGCCAGAGGACGGCCGGACAGCGACGCGGCGTGGCCGGCGCTGAACTCGTGGTGCGGGAAGACCAGGTCGCTCCCGCCGCCCTGCAGGGTGAACTCGGGTCCGAGCCGGTCGAGGGCGATCACCGAGCACTCGATGTGCCAGCCCGGACGGCCGCGGCCGACCTCGGCGTCCCAGGCGGGCTCGCCGGCGCGCTCGGCCCGCCAGAGCAGCGGATCGAGGGGGTCGCGCTTGCCGGCGCGCTCCGGGTCGCCCCCGCGCAGCGCCGAGAAGCGGGCCATCGACTCCGCGTCGAGCCGGCTCTCGCTGCCCAGGTGCCAGACGGCGCTCTCGGCCGCGGCGATGTCGTAGTAGAGGTCGCTCGCGCCCTCCTCCGCCGCGTCCGGAGCAGCGACGCGGTAGGCGACGCCGTCGCGCTCCAGGCGGGCGACCGCCTCCGCGATGGGATCCACGGTCTCGGTGACTCCGACGTAGTGCTGCGGAGGCAGGACGCGCAGGGCGGCCATGTCGCCGCGGAACAGCTCGACCTGCTCCTCGGCGAGGTCGCGCCAGTCGACACCGGTGGCCGTCGCACGCTCGAGCAGCGGGTCATCGACGTCGGTCACGTTCTGGGCGTACTCGACCGTGTAGCCCGCGTCGAGCCAGACGCGCTGGACCGTGTCGAAGGCGAGGTAGGTCGACGCGTGCCCGAGGTGGGTGGCGTCGTAGGGCGTGATGCCGCAGACGTAGAGGCTCGCGACTCCGCTGGGCGCGTCGAGCTCGACGGGGCCGGCGGTCGCGGTGTCGTGCAGGCGCGGTGCGCTCCCCCGGCCGGGCAGGGCGGGGACGTCGGCGGCGGTCCAGGCGCGCATCTAGGCGGCGATCAGGCCGGTGGCGAGCGCGACCATGAGGACGACGCCGAGGACGATGCGGTACACGACGAACGGGAGGAAGCTGCGGCGGGAGATGTAGCTCATGAAGAACGCGATCACGACGAAGCCGACCACGAACGCGACGATGGTCGCCACGAGAGTCTCGAGCCCGCCGACCTGGACCTGGTTCGGGAGCACGACCGGGTCGCTGATGCTCTTGTACAGCTGGTAGAGACCGCTGCCGAACACCGCGGGGATCGCGAGGAGGAAGGAGTAGCGCGCCGCCGCCTTGCGCTCGTAGCCGAGGAAGAGGCCCGCGGTGATGGTGCCTCCCGAGCGCGAGACGCCGGGGATCAGGGCGAGTGCCTGCGCGCCTCCGAAGATCAGGCCGTCGCGGACGCCCAGGTCGCGCAGGCGGCGCTTCTTCGCGCCGACCGCGTCGGCGATGCCGAGCAGGATGCCGAAGAGGATGAGGGTGGTGGCCACCACCCACAGAGAGCGGAGGGTCGTCTCGATCGCGTCCTGGAAGACGAGGCCGAGGACGATGATCGGAAGGCTGCCCAGGATGATGAGCCAGCCCATGCGGGCGTCCGGGTCCGAGCGCGGGATCCGGCCGACGAGGGAGCGCGCCCAGTGCGACACGATCCGCACGATGTCGCGCCAGAAGTAGATGATGACGGCGGTCTCGGTGCCCAGCTGCGTGATCGCGGTGAAAGCGGCTCCGGTGTCGCGGCCGCCGAGACCGGGCAGCAGCTCGCTGACGATCCGGAGGTGGGCGCTGGAGGAGATGGGGAGGAATTCGGTCAGACCCTGGACGAGTCCCAGGATCAGCGCGTCGAGCAGGCCCATGCGTCACTTTCGAGGAGGGCTGGGGCGTCGTCGGCCAGCAGTCGGTCGGGATCGGTCGGTGCTGACCCGGTCCGCGGCGCCGTCAGGAGCTCAGCAGGAGATCGGTCAGGACCTTCCTGCCAAACACTAGTGCGTCCAGTGGAACGCGCTCGTCGACCCCGTGGAACAGCGCCGGGAAGTCCAGGGACGACGGCAGCTGGAGCGGCGCGAACCCGTATCCGGTGATGCCGAGCGTCGAGAGCGCCTTGTTGTCGGTGCCTCCGGAGAGCAGGTACGGGAGGACCTCGGCGCCCGGATCGAAGCGGCGGATCGAGGCGGCCATGCTCTCGACGAGGGGGCCGGCGAAGGGCACCTCGAGTCCGATGTCGCGGTGCTGGACGAGGATCTCGACGTGCTCGCCCGCGAGGACCTTCAGGCGCTCGAGCACCGCGTCCTCCTCGCCGGGGAGGACGCGCACGTCGATGGTGGCGTCCGCGGTGTCCGGGATGACGTTGGCCTTGTAGCCGGCCGACAGCATCGACGGATTGGCGGTGGTGCGCAGCGTCGCGGCGATGAAGCGCGAGGCGGTGCCGGTGGCGAGTGCCAGCTCCTCCGGAGTGCTGCGCTGAGGGTCGTGGCCGAGCAGGCGGGCGACCTCGTCGAGCAGCTCGCGCGTGGTGTCGGTGAGGCGGGTGGGCCACTCCTCGCTTCCGATGCGGGCGATCGCCTGCGCCAGCCGGGTGACGGCGTTCTCGGAGTTGATCTGCGAGCCGTGCCCCGCCGTGCCGTGCGCGCGGAGGGTCAGCCACATCAGCGCCTTCTCGCCCGTCTGCACGAGATAGGCCCGCTTGCCGGCCAGCTCGATCGAGTAGCCGCCGACCTCGCTGATCGCCTCGGTCGCTCCGGCGAACAGCTCGGGCCGCTCACGGGCCAGGAATCCCGATCCCCGCACACCGCCCGCCTCCTCGTCGGCGAAGAAGGCGATGACGAGGTCGCGGGAGGGGCGCCTCCCCTCACGGAGGATGTCGCCGAGCGAGGCGAGGATCATCGCGTCCATGTTCTTCATGTCGACCGCGCCGCGGCCCCAGAGCATGCCGTCCTTGATCTCGCCGCCGAACGGGTCGACGCTCCAGTTGTCGGCGATGGCGGGCACCACGTCGAGGTGCCCGTGGACGACGAGGGCGCCGCGCTCGCGGTCCTCCCCGGCGACCCGCGCCACGACGCTCGTGCGTCCCGGGTCGGAGTCGATCAGCTCGGGCTCGAGGCCGAGGTCGCGCAGCTTCGCCGCGACGTACTCCGCGGCCGGGCGCTCCGGCTCCGCCTTCCCGTCGCCGTAGTTGCTGGTGTCGAAGCGGATGAGATCGCGCGCGATGAGCGCCGTCTCGTCGAGGGTGCTGTCGGTCACGGGCGCGCTGTCGATGCTGTCGGACATGCGGGCAACGGTACCGGCGCGGGCTCGACGGCGCGCGGAGGCCGGTGGGCCGGGAGGTGGCGTGAGAGGCCCCGGAACCGTGCTAATGTCTTCTTCGGCCGCGGAAACGCAGGTCGAAGGAAACACTCGTCCGGGTGGCGGAAATGGCAGACGCGCTAGCTTGAGGTGCTAGTGCCCGTATAGGGCGTGGGGGTTCAAGTCCCCCCTCGGACACACTGATCGGAACCCCTCGTCTCTCCTCGGAGAGGCGGGGGGTTCCGTCGTTTCCGGCACCTCCCTCCTCGTGTCGGTGGGAGGGATGCGGCGGGCGGAGAGAGCAGACGCCCCGCTCTTTCCCGAAGAGGCGGGGCGTCTCCTGCAGTAAACGGGCGCTCCTGCAGTAAAGGGGCGCTCCTGCACCGCACGGGCGCTCCTGCACCGCAGGGCCCTCCTGCACAGACCGTGCCTCGGCGTCAGACGCCTGCTGTCGCCGGCGACCAGCCGAGAGCCGGAGCGATCGATTCCACGACAGTGCGCAGGAGCCGCGCGTTGTACTCGACCCCGAGCTGGTTGGGAAGGGTGAGCAGCAGCGTGTCCGCCTCCTGCACGGCGGCGTCCGCAGCGAGCTCGGCGGCGACGGCGTCCGGCTCGCCCGTGTAGCTGCGGCCGAATCGGGCGCGGACGCCCTCGAGGGTGGCGACCTGGTCCTGCTCGCCGCGGCCGCCGAAGTACAGCCGGTCGAGATCGGTCGTGATCGGAAGGACGCTGCGCGACACGGAGACGCGCGGGGTGCGCTCCCAGCCCGCCTCGCTCCACGCGGCGCGGTACTCGCGGATCTGGCGGGCCTGCAGCTCGTCGAAGGGCACGCCCTCCTCCTCCAGGAGCAGGGTCGACGACTGCAGGTTCATGCCCTGCTCGGCTGCCCAGCGCGCGGTCGCGAAGCTGCCGGCACCCCACCAGATCCGGTCCTCGAGGCCGGGCGAGCGCGGCTCGATCGAGAGCGGGAGCGACTGGCGCGTCATCGCCGGATCCGACTGCGCGACCGGCGCTCCGGCGAGCGCCTCCCGGAGGATGCGCACCTTCTGCCGGGCGAGGTCGGCGTCGGTCATCCCCTCCGGGGGGACGAAGCCGAACGCCTCGGACCCGCGCAGGGCGGTCTCGGGCGATCCCCGGCTGACCCCGAGCTCGAGCCGGCCGTCGGAGATCAGGTCGGTGGCGGCCGCCTCCTCCGCCATGTAGAGCGGGTTCTCGTAGCGCATGTCGATGACCCCGGTGCCGATCTCGATGCGGCGGGTGCGCGCGGCGATCGCCGCCAGCAGCGGGAACGGCGAGGCGAGCTGCGGCGCGAAGTGGTGCACGCGGACGTAGGCGCCGTCGATGCCGATCTCCTCCGCCGCCTCCGCGAGCTCGATCGTCTGGAGGAGGACGTCGCGAGCCGAGCGGGTCTGAGACCCGGGGACGGACTGGTAGTGGCCGAAGGAGAGGAAGCCGATGCGCGAGACCATGCCTGCCTCAGCGCTCGGGGGTCCCCCGCTATTCCCGGAGGGTGTGCACGGCGGACGCCGAACCGCGACAGCGCTCCCGAGGAGTCCTCAATACACGTATGGTGGTCGCGTGCCCGCTGATCGGGGCGGAGAGGGGTCGTCGTGGAGCCGATGGTCGGTCGCCTCGGGGCGACTCTCGGGGTCGCCATGCAGACGATCAGCGGGTCGCAGGTGCAGGCATGCGCTCTCCGTCCGCAGCGGAACCGGTCGCCCGGTCGCGTCTCCGCGTCAGTGCGCCTCGAAGTCGGCGGAGACCGAGGCGGTGACCTCGATGTCCTCCGGCTTGAGGGCCAGCGGCTCCTCAGGAGAGGAGAACGCCTTGGCGCGGCTCATCATCGCCGAGCCGCCCTCGATGCGCGTGTGCGGCCGCAGTCCCGGCTCGAAGAGGGTCAGCACCCGCACCTCGGTCAGGCCGAGGGCCGCCGCATAGGCCTCGGCCCGCTCGCGCGCGTCGCGCACGGCAGCGGTGCGGACCTCGCGCTCGATGCCCGCCCGTCGCGCCGCCGTCACGTCCCAGTCGATCCCCGAGATCTGGATCCCCGGCACCTCCGAGATCGAGCCGACCCAGCGCCCGAGAGCCGCGAAGTCCCGGTACTTCACCCGGACCCCGGCGGCCGCGACATGGAACAGCTGCGTGACGTCCGAGTCCTTGATGTACCGGCGGATCGAGGAGACCGAGATCTGATCGGAGGACCACCAGGTGGCGGCGCCGGACGCCTGCTCGGCGGCCGCCTCCTCACGGACCCGCGCGTGCAGGGCGGTGACCTCGGCGAGCGCCTGGGGCCGGGATCGCGACTCACGCCGGATCTCGAGGCGGACGGTGCCCCGCTCGGCGGGGTGGAAGTGCTGGGCGAGACCGGCGACGGTGATGGTGACCATGGCCCCATCGTGCCGTACGCACCCCGTCAGCTCCGAGCGGCGAGCATCTCCCGGATGCGGTCGGCGAGGGCCCGCTCCGTCGTCAGGTTGCTGACCAGCTGGGCTCGGTGCCCCCCGCAGGCGCCTGGGAGGGGATCTCCGGTGCTCGGGTCGACCCGGCCCAGCAGTGCCCGCTCCCCCTGGGCGATCGAGGCCTCGAGCAGGGCGAGCCGCCGCTCGAGCCGCTCGATCTCGAAGCTCTCGGGCGTGATGTCGGACTCGCGGAAGTGGCCGGCTGTGGAAGTGGGGACGCTCATCGATGATCCGTTCCGTCGGGGGCGCCCAGGAGCGGCGCCATCACCAGGAAGACACCGGAGAACGGCGATCATGACGCGAAGGCGCGAAATGCACTGAGACGTGGCGCGCCACCGGCGGTCAGGAGCGGAAGACGGCCAGGTTCTCGTTCTCCACGATGGCGAGGGTGCGGACGAGGCGGGTGTAGCGCTCGACGAGCTCGCCCTCCCCCGCGCCCTGCCCCAGCAGGGCCGAGATGCTCTCGGCGGGGAAGAGGGAGACGATCTCCATCGCGACGGCCCGAGCGTGCTCGGAGGAGAGAGTGCGCGCGTACTCCAGAGCGCGGGTCAGCTGCGGCCTCTCCTCCCCCTCCGGACTCGCCGACGGCGCCGTCGTGGCGGCATGGCCGAGGACCGCCACGAAGACGCGGGCGATCTCGTCGACCCGGAGTGCGCGGACCAGGGTCAGCAGACGCGAGGAGACGCGGGAGACGCCGCGCGCGAGGAGCTCTCCGCTGAGGGCGCGCACCTCGATCACGTCGCCGCCGCCGAACTCGCCGGAGACGCGCTTGATGCCCGAGGCGAACAGGCTCGAGCCGGCTCCGATGCTCCGCTCGGCCTCGAGGTTGATCTCGACGCGGCCGCGGCCGGTGGCCACTCCGGAGATCCAGCGCTGCTCCACGGGCGGATGCGCGTGCACGGCGCGGACGAGGGTGCCCGGGCCCGGCCCTCCCAGGGCGCCCAGGATGACCTCGGGGGTGCGCGCCCCGGCGATCCTGGTCGAGACGCCGTTGTGCGCGGCGAGCTCGGCGGCCCGCAGCTTGGAGCGGATGCCCCCTCGGCCGGTACCGCCCTTCTGCACGCCGATGCGGCGCAGCTCCGAGATGCCCAGCTCCTCGAGGTGCACGCCCTCGGCGATGCTGCCGGCGAAGACGCCGGGGACGTCGGTGAGCAGCAGCAGCAGGTCCGCGCCGAGGAGCATCGCCAATCCGCCGGCGACGCCGTCGTTGTCCGAGCCGGCGGAGTCGATCGTGTCGTTGCCGTTGACCACGGGCACGACTCCGGCGTCGAGGGCGTGGCGGATCGCCTCGGCGACGTGTGCCATCTGCCGGGGAGAGGCGAGGTCGGACTCGCCGATGAGGATCTGCGCGACCAGGGCGCCCGAGAGCTCGGCCACCGAGCGGTAGAAGCCCATCAGGACGGTCTGGCCCACCGCTGCCGCCAGGCGGGCGCTGATCGGCTCCTCCTGCGAGCGGGCGAAGAGCGCCCGGCCCGAGGAGACGGCGCCGGAGGAGACCAGCACGACGTCCCAGCCCAGCGCGCGGGCGGCGAAGGCGCTCTCGAGCGCGCTGGCCAGGAGAACGGGATCCGGACCCGACTGCTTGGTGACCGAGCTGGACCCCATCTTGACCACGAGGGTCCTTCTGCGCGGCGCGGCCGGGGCGGTGGCGTCGGAGTCGGCGGGGTCGAGCAGGGCGTCGGACATGGCTCCCATGGTAGAGGCGCGGCAGGAGGCCCTTCCTCGCCGAGACCCGGTGGAGAACGCCCCCGGACGGGGATGTCGGGGGCGGATGCGAGACTGCCCGGGACGTCTGTTACCTCCTCCTCAGTGCGCCTCGCCGGGCGGTCGCGGAAGGGTCCGAGCGGCTCGCCGGTGGATGTCGGTGGCGATTGACATACTCGAACACATGTTCGAACATGGGCAGATGAGCCCCCCTTCACCCCTCGTCTCCGCGGAGACGGCCGAGGCCGCAGAGCCCCTTCTGCGGCAGCTCGCGTCGGTGAAGGAGCTGCAGTCCCGCATCCGGGACATGCAGGCGACCACTCTCGAGACCAGGAGCCTCGCCACCCTGCCGGCCTTCTCCTCCGTGCTCCCGGGCGGCTCGCTCAAGCAGGGTGCCGCCTACTCGGTAGAGGGCTCGATGAGTCTGGCGATGGGGCTGCTCGCCGGCCCGTCCGCCGAGGGCTCGTGGTGCGGCGTGGTGGGCGTCCCGGAGTTCGGGGCCGAGGCCGCGGCCGGCATGGGGATCGACCTCGAGCGTCTGGTGCTCGTGCCCGCACCGGCCGAGCACTGGCTCACCGTCACCGCCGCTCTGGTCGATGTGCTGACCGTCGTGCTCACCCGTCCGCCCGCCTCCGTCTCCTCGGCCGACGTCTCGCGTCTGGGAGCACGACTGCGCCAGCGGGGTGCCGCGCTCGTGGTCCTCGGCGAGTGGCCCCAGGCCGAGGCGCGGCTCAGCATCCGCAGCAGCCGCTGGGAGGGGCTCGGCGACGGCCACGGCTACCTGCGCTCCCGGGAGGCGATGGTCGATGTGGTCGGCCGGGCCGGCACCCGGGTGCGCACGGTGCGGATGAGCATGCCCGGCGTCGAGAGCGCCTTCGGCTCCCGGGTCGAGCACGGCCGCCTGCACGAGCGGGCGGTCTGAGATGGCGAGCGCACCCGAGCTGCGGCGGACGATCCTCGTCTGGTGCCCCGACTGGCCCCTCCTCGCGGCCGCCGCCGACGCCGGCCTCGGCGACGAGCACCCCCTGGCTCTCACGGAGAAGAGCCTGGTCTTCGCCTCCTCCCCCGCTGCCCGGGCGGAGGGGGTCCGGCGGGGCATGCGCGTGCGCGAGGCGCAGTCCCGTTGCACGGGTCTCGCCGTCCTCCCGTACGACCCGGTGCTCGACCACCGGGCGTTCGAGCCGCTCATCCAGGCGCTCGAGGAGATCACCCCGGGCGTCCAGCTGATCCGGCCCGGTCTGTGCGCGATCCGCGCCCGCGGTCCGCGCCGCTACTACGGGAGCGAGCAGAGCGCGGCCGAGGCGATCCTGCAGCGCCTGGCCGAGCTGGGTCTCCCCGACGCCCGCATCGGGATCGCCGACGGGCTCTTCGCCTCCGAGCTCGCCGCGAAGCACTCCGGCCGCCCCGTCGCCGTCGTGCCCCCAGGAGCAGCGGCAGGCTTCCTCGCTCCTCTCCCGCTCGACGCCCTCGAGACCGAGTCCGTCGCAGCCCCTGCCCGTGTTCCCCGCCGGGGGGACGACCTGGTGGCGCTCCTGCGCAGACTCGGCGTCCGCACCCTCGGCGCCTTCGCCGCCCTCCCTCGCGAGGACGTCGCCGCCCGGTTCGGACCGGAGGGCGCCCACGCGCACCTCCTCGCCGCCGGTGCGGAGTCGGAGACGGTGGTGCCCCGGCTCCCGCCGGGGCGTCTCGACCGGGCGATGGAGTTCGAGCCCCCTCTGGACCGCATCGACCAGGCCGCCTTCGCCTTCCGCGTCCCCGCGGAGGAGTTCGTCGCCGGGCTCACCCGCGCACAGCTGGTCGCGACCGCCATCCGCATCGAGGTCGTCAGCGAGCGCGGTGAGGTCTCCTCCCGGAGCTGGCTGCACCCGAGATGGTTCACCCCGGGCGACGTGCTCGACCGGGTCCGCTGGCAGCTGCAGGGCAGCGGGGAGATCGACACCGGTCTCGGAGCGCCGATCTCGCGGCTGTGCGTCGAGCCCGAGGCGGTCGACGCGATCGGCAACCACGAGCAGGGTCTCTGGGGCACCGCTCCGGAGGAGCGCGTCCACCACGGGCTGAGCCGCGTGCAGAGCATGCTCGGGCACGAGGCCGTGATGACCGCGTCGATCGGAGGGGGTCGATCCCTCCGCGACCGCCAGCACCTGATCCCCTGGGGCGACCGGGAGCCGGGCGACGCACGGCCGAGGACCCTGCCCTGGCCCGGCTCCCTGCCGCCGCCCCTCCCGCCGACGGTCTTCGCGGAGCCCGCGGCCGTGCTCGTCCGCGGACCGAGGGGCGAACCCGTCGCGGTCGACGAGCGCGGCGCCCTCAGCTCCGTGCCCGCCTACTTCACCCCCGGGACCTCTCAGGCACGCCTGGAGCCCCTCGCCGGATGGGCGGGTCCCTGGCCGATCGACGAGCGCTGGTGGGATCCGAGCACCGCCGTCCGCTACGACCGCTTCCAGGTGGTCGACGCCGCCGGTGTCGCCTGGCTGCTGCTCTGCCTCGACGGGGTCTGGGCAGCCGAGGCCCGCTACGACTGAACCGGAGCATCCCTCCACCACCGCGAACGAGCATCGAAGGAGCCCCGATGGGCTGGAACAACCCGCCGATCCCCTGGTCGGAGTTCGAGCGCCGCCTCTCCAGCGGCAAGCGCGCCGACGGCACCGTCGTCCGGGGCGACGGCGGCGACAGTCCGGCCTGGTCGCACAAGCGCCCCGCCTACGTGGCAGGGGACGACGTCCGGCCGCCGGCTCATCCGGTGCCCTACGCCGAGCTGCACGCCCACTCCCACTTCAGCTTCCTCGACGGGGCGAGCAAGCCGGAGCAGCTGGTCGAGGAGGCGGTCCGGCTCGGCATCGACACTCTCGCGCTCACCGACCACGACGGCCTCTACGGCATCGTGAGGATGGCCGAGGCCGCGCAGGGGCACGCCGTCCGCACGGCCTTCGGAGCCGAGCTCTCGATCGGGCTCACCTCGCCTCAGAACGGGGTCGCCGATCCGGAGGGGACCCACCTGCTCGTCCTCGCGCGCCGCGAGGAGGGCTACCACCGCCTCGCCCGTGCGATCACCACCGCCCAGCTCGCCGGAGCCGAGAAGGGCAAGCCGAGCTACGACCTCGAGGAGCTCGCGCGCGCCGCCGACGGCCACTGGATCGTGCTGACGGGCTGCCGCAAGGGAGCGGTCCGTCAAGCGCTCGCCGCCGCAGGAGTGGCCGCGGCCGAGCAGGAGGTCCGCGAGCTCGTCCGGCTCTTCGGTCCCGCCAACGTCCTCGTGGAGCTGTACGACCACGGGGATCCCCTCGCCTCGCGCGCCAACGACCAGCTGGCGGCGATCGCCGAGAAGCTCCGGCTGCGGACGGTCGCCACCGGGAACGTGCACTACGCCCGGCCGGAGGAGCGCCCCCTCCAGACGGCCCTCGCCGCGGTCAGAGCACGCCGGAGCCTCGACGAGATGGACGGCTGGCTCCCCGCCGCGGGCGGCGCCCACCTGCGCTCCGGAGCCGAGATGGCCGAGCGCTTCGGCCGCTACCCCGGCTCCGTGGAGAACACGGTGCGCGTCGCCGACGAGATCGCCTTCGAGCTCGGCCGAGTCCGGCCCCGGCTGCCGCGCCAGGAGGTCCCCGAGGGGCACACCTCGATGAGCTGGCTGCGCGCGCTCGTGCGCGAGGCCGTGCCGGCCAAGTACCCCCGCACCGACGCCGACGTCCTCGCGCGCCTCGAGAAGGAGCTCGCGGTGATCGAGCAGAAGGACTTCCCGGGCTACTTCCTGATCGTCCACGACATCGTCCACTACTCCAAGCGGAACGGCATCCTCTGCCAGGGACGCGGCTCGGCCGCCAACTCGGCGGTCTGCTACGTCCTGGGCATCACGGCGGTCGACTCGATCTTCTACGACCTGCCGTTCGAGCGGTTCCTCTCCAGCATCCGCGACGAGGAGCCCGACATCGACGTCGACTTCGACTCGGAGCGGCGCGAGGAGGTGATCCAGTACGTCTACCGGAAGTACGGACGTCTGAACGCGGCCCAGGTCGCCAACGTCATCACCTACCGGCCCAAGTTCGCCGTGCGCGACATGGCCAAGGCCCTCGGATACAGCGCCGGGCAGCAGGACGGCTGGTCGAAGCAGGTCGAGCGGTGGGGGTCCGTCACCGAGAGCACCGACCACGACATCCCCGAGGACGTGGTCGCCCTGACCACCCGGGTGCTGGGCACGCCCCGGCACCTGGGCATCCACTCCGGCGGCATGGTGCTGACCGACCGGCCCGTGGGCGAGGTCTGCCCGATCGAGCCCGCCCGGATGGAGGACCGCACCGTCCTGCAGTGGGACAAGGACGACTGCGCCTGGATGGGCCTGGTCAAGTTCGACCTCCTCGGGCTCGGGATGCTCGCCGCCCTGCAGTACACGTTCGACCTCGTCGCCGAGCACGTCGGCGAGAAGTGGGACCTCTCCACCCTCCCCCGGGAGGAGAAGGGCGTCTACGACCAACTCTGCCGCGCCGATTCGATCGGGGTGTTCCAGGTCGAGAGCCGGGCGCAGATGGGCACCCTCCCCCGGCTGCAGCCGCGCCGCTTCTACGATCTGGTGATCGAGGTAGCGCTCATCCGCCCCGGCCCCATCCAGGGCGGTGCGGTCCACCCCTACATCCGCCGCAAGCTCGGCGAGGAGCCGGTGACGTACCAGCACCCCCTCCTCGTGACGCCGCTCAAGCGCACCCTCGGCGTGCCGCTCTTCCAGGAGCAGCTCATGCAGGTGGCCGTGGCCGTCGGCGACTGCAACGCGGAGGACGCCGACCTGCTGCGCCGGGCGATGGGGTCCAAGCGCGGGACCGAGAAGATCGAGACCCTCCGCGAGCGGCTCTACCAGGGGATGGCCCGTAACGGCATCACGGGCGAGGTCGCGGACGACATCTACCTCCGGATCCAGGCCTTCGCGAACTTCGGCTTCGCCGAGAGCCATGCGATCAGCTTCGCCCTGCTGGTCTACGCGAGCGCCTGGCTCCGCCTGCACTACCCCGCCGCGTTCACCGCCGCGCTGCTGAGGGCGCAGCCCATGGGCTTCTACGCCCCGCACACCCTGGTCGCCGATGCCCGGCGTCACGGAGTGGAGGTCGTCTCGCCCGACGTCAACCGCTCGCTGGCGCCTCCCGGGCTCGAGGCGAAGGAGGACACCCCCGCACGCCGGAGGGGCGGTGCCGCCTACGGGAGCGACGACTGCCTCCGCGCCGATCAGCCGCCCACGGGGCTGTTCGACCGCACCGAGCACTTCCACACGGACGACCACAGGCGCGACAGCGGCTTCGTGATCAGGCTCGGGCTGGCCGGGGTGAAGGGCATCGGCACCTCGCTCGCCGAGCACATCGTCGCCGAGCGCGAGCGCGGCGGACCCTACGCGAGCATGGCCGACCTCTCGCGTCGGGTCGGCACGACCGCGGCTCAGCTGGAGGCCCTCGGTGCCGCGGGCGCCTTCGACACGCTCGGTCTGCAGCGCCGGCAGGCACTCTGGGAGGCCGGCACCGCCGCAGGTGACCGCGAGGAGTTCCTCGCCGGCTCCACGGTCGTCGTGCAGCCCCCGCTCCTGCCGATGCTCTCCCCTCAGGAGCGCGTGGTCTTCGACTTCTGGGCCACCGGCATCTCGCCCGACGACCATCCGCTGCGCCACCTCCGCGAGGGACTCGCTCGCCGCGGCGCCCGCTCCTCGGCCGATCTCCCCGCCATCCCCTCGGGGACCCGGATCGAGGTCGGCGGGGTCGTGATCCACCGCCAACGTCCCTCCACAGCCGGTGGAGTGACCTTCCTCAACCTCGAGGACGAGCACGGGATCCTCAACGTGATCTGCTCCGTCGGAGTATGGAACCGCTACCGCCGCGTGGCCCGCGAGGCACCCGCCCTGCTGGTCAGGGGGATCCTCGAGCGCTCCGACGAGGGGGTGACGAACCTCCTCGCCGACAGGTTCGAGACCCTCACGGTCGGCGCTCGCACCACCTCCCGCAACTTTCGATGACCCCTCAGCGGCACCGCCCGCTCGCCCCACGAGAAAGCGACACCATGACCACTCTCGACCACGCCGCTCCCGCTCCGCACCTCGATGCGCCGCTCCTGAACGACCGCGAGCTGCGCGAGCGCGTCTCCTCGCTGATCGGACCGGCCTACCGCCGGGCGCTGTGGCCGATCTTCCTCGACCGCGACGGCGTGCAGCTGCCGATCCTCTACCCGGTGGACGGACTCCCCGTGCACCCCGACGAGGAGAAGACCGAGCGGATCGTCGCCACCCTCGCCAAGGCCGTGGCGCACCAGGACGTGGGCTCGCTCGCCTTCGCCCTGGAACGTCCCGGGCGCGCCTTCCTCGGCGAGACCGATCGGGTCCTCGCCCGTCACCTGGCGGCGGCGTGCCACAAGCGGGCCATCCCCCTCCGCGCGCTCCTGCTCGTCCACGACGAGGGAGTGCGGGTCGTGACCGCGACGGAGTACGCCGCGGTCACGCTCTGAGCGCTCGGGCCCGAGGCGGCCGTTCAGGACAGCGGCGGCCGGCCACCTGAACAGCCGGCCGCCACTGACCTCAGGCGCTCAGGCGCTCAGGCGCTCAGCGTCACCAGCAGCGAGGAGGCGCCGAGATCCACCTCGGTGTCCCCGGGCTGCACCGCGTACTCCCCGACGCCGAGCAGCGTCTCCGCCACCTCCGGCAGGGCGATGCGGGCGGCGGACTCGCCGACGTTGATCGCCACGGTCACCCGACCGCGGCCGAGAGTCAGCCAGCGGGCATCCTCGTCGAACTCCACGCGGAGCGACCCGAAGCGCGGGTCCGTCAGCTCGGGGTAGCGGCGGCGGATCGCCGCCAGCTCGCGGTACACCTCGAGGGTGCGGGCGTGACGCCCCTCCCCGACCTCGGACCAGTCGAGCCGCGAGCGCAGGAACGTCTCCGGGTCCTGCGGGTCGGGCACGACCTCCGGATCCCAGCCCATCTTCGCGAACTCCTCGATGCGGCCCTTCGCCGTCGCCTCGCCCAGATCCTTCTCCGGGTGCGAGGTGAAGAACTGCCACGGGGTCGACGCCGCCCACTCCTCGCCCATGAACAGCATGGGAGTGAAAGGGCCCAGCAGCGTCAGAGCAGCGGCGATCGCGAGACGGCCCTCGTCGAGGGACGCCGTCAGACGGTCGCCGACAGCCCGGTTGCCGATCTGGTCGTGGTTCTGGCTGCAGACCACCAGGCGCCAGGTCGGCATGTGCTCGGTGTCCACCGGACGGCCGTGCTGACGGCCGCGGAACGTCGAGAGGGTGCCGTCGTGGAAGAAGCCCCGGGTCAGCACCTTCGCGAGGGCGCCGAGCGGCGCGAAGTCCTCGTAGTAGCCCGTGGTCTCCCCGGTCAGCGCGACGTGGACCGCGTGGTGGAAGTCGTCGCTCCACTGCGCGTCGAGCCCGTAGCCGTGCGCCTCCCGCGGAGTGATCAGCGTCGGGTCGTTGAGGTCGGACTCGGCGATCAGCGTCAGAGGGCGCCCGACGTGGGCCGACAGCACGGCCACCTCGCTCGCCATCTCCTCGAGCACGTGCACGGCCCGCTCGTCCGAGAGGGCGTGCACCGCGTCCAGGCGCAGGGCGTCGACGCGGTAGTCGCGCAGCCACATCAGAGCGTTGTCGATGATGTACCCGCGGACGGTGTCCGAACCCTCGCCGTCCAGGTTGATCGAGCTGCCCCAGGTGTTGGCCTTCTCGTTCTTGAGGTAGGGGCCGAACTCCGGCAGGTAGTTGCCGCTCGGGCCGAGGTGGTTGTAGACGACGTCCTGGACCACGCCGAGGCCGGCGCGGTGGGCGGCGTCCACGAAGCGCTGGTACGCCTCGGGTCCGCCGTACGGCTCGTGCACGGCGTACCAGAGGACGCCGTCGTAGCCCCAGTTGTGCGTTCCGTTCACCGCGTTGACCGGCAGCAGCTCGACGAAGTCCACGCCGATCGAGCGCAGGTGCTCGAAGCGCTCCGCCGCCGCGTCCAGGGTGCCCTCGGGTGTGAACGTGCCGAGGTGCAGCTCGTAGATGACGGCGCCGGCGAGCTCGCGCCCGGTCCAGGCGAAGTCGCCCCACTCGTGCGCCGAGGGGTCGAACGTGCGCGAGAGCTCGTGCACGCCCTTCGGCTGGCGGCGCGAGCGGGGGTCCGGCAGCGGACCACTGCCGTCCACCCGGTACCCGTAGTCGACCTCGCCGGTGGCCGGGGCCGACGCGGGCGCCCGCCACCATCCGTCGTCTCCGTGGCGGGTCATCGTCAGCGACGAGTCGTCGCCGAGAAGGAGCTCGACCGTCGAGGCCTCGGGGGCCCAGACGTCGAACCGCTCGGGACCGGTCGTCGGGAGTGCGTAGCGGTAGGGAGTCGTGCTGATCACTGCTGTCTCCAGGAGGGGTCGTATCGGTCTGCGGTGCGGTGGCGGAACCGGTCAGGAGACCGGGGCGAGCAGTGCCACGGGGTAGTCGGCGAGGATCTCGGCGACCGGAGTCACTCCTCCCGCGAAGGTGCGGCCGGTGAGGACGTCCTCCATCGGGTGCCCGGGCAGGACCACGACCGTGCCGTTCCACCCGCCCGAAGCGGCGAGGCCCTCGGGGAGCCGGGTCGCGACGGTCAGCGCGCCGCCGCGGTCGAAGGCGATCGCGTGCTCGGCGGCGGGCCCGATCGCGGGGACGGCGGCGTAGCGGGTGAACAGCTCGGGGCGGTCGCGGCGGAGCCGGAGGGCGCGCGAGGTGACGAGGAGCTTCGCGGCTCCCTCGGCGTCGATCGCGGGCTTCCAGCCGCCGTCGATCCGCTCCAGCAGCGCCCGACGCTGCCCGAAGTCGACCTCGCGGCGGTTGTCCGGGTCGACGAGGGAGGTCTCCCAGAGCTCGCTGCCCTGGTAGACGTCCGGGATGCCCGGGGCGGTGATCTGCACGAGCTTCGCGGCGAGGCCGTTCGACCAGCCGGCGGCCGACACCCGCTCGACGGTCTGCTCGACCAGCCGGCGGACGGCGAGCTCGTCGAACGCCGCGTCGATCGCCGCGTGCATCCGCTTCTCGAACTGCTCGTCAGGAGCGGTCCAGTGCGTCGAGTCGTCGGCCTCGCGCGACGCCTTCTCGGCGTAGGCGTGCAGGCGCTCGCGGCTCGCGGGCCAGGTCCCCACGACGGCCTCCCAGAGCAGGTGCTCGATCGGGCCGTCGCCGAAGCCGACGAGGGCGTGGAGCTCGCGGAGCGTCGCCGCCCACGCCTCCGGGTCCTCGGCCAGTGCGGTGATGCGGGCACGGGTGTCCTCGCCGCGCTTCGTGTCGTGGGTCGAGAGCGTGGTGAGCGAGGCGGGGAACGAGGCCTGGCGCACGGCCTGGCGGCGGTGGAACTCGACCAGGTCGATCGCGAACTCGTCCGGGTCCGCTCCGACCTCGTTCAGCGAGGTGAGGCGGCTGAAGCGGTAGAACGCCGTGTCCTCGACGCCCTTCGCCATCACCATGCCGGAGGTCTGCTGGAAGCGCACGGACACCGGCGTGCCGGTCTCGCCGAGCGCCGCGGCGACCTCGTCGATGGTCGCGCGGATCTCGGGACGGCGGCGCACGGCGTCGACGCGGGCGTGCTCGAGGTGCTCCGCTCCGTAGGGGAGGTAGCTGCGGTAGACCGGGTAGGTCGCCAGGAGCTCCGCCAGCGCGTCGTCCGCTCCCTCGATGCCGGGGATCAGGCGGGCCAGCCGCAGGACCTCGGAGCGGAGGATGCCGTCGGCGATGCCGCGCTTGGTGTCGTGGATGAGGTCGGCCCACTGCAGCGGGGCGCCCTTCCCCGTGAGCTCGGCGTCGAGGCCCTCCAGCACGGGGCGGGCGTCGGGGTCGACCAGGATGCGGTCGACGTCGGCCAGGGCGTCGTAGCCCGTGGTGCCGACGGTCGCCCAGTGCGGCGGGAGCTCCTCGTCGCCCTCGAGGATCTTCTCGACCCAGACCGGGGCGCCGCCGATCGCGCGGGCCAGGTCGTCGAGGTATCCGCCCGGGTCGGCCAGGCCGTCCGGGTGGTCGACGCGCAGGCCGTCTGCGAGCCCCTCGGTGAACCAGCGGACGATCTCGGCGTGCGAGGCGTCGAACACCTCGGGCCGCTCGACCGTGATGGCGGCGAGGGTGTTCACCGCGAAGAAGCGGCGGTAGTTCAGCTCGGCGTCGGCGCGGCGCCAGTTCACGAGCTCGTAGCTCTGGCGCGCGTGCACCGTGCGGCCGGAGTCGCCGGGCTCGGCGGTGCCGGGCGCGATCGGCAGGCGGTTCTCGTAGTAGTGCAGCTCGTCGCCGACGACCTCGAGCGCGTCGAGTTCGCTGTCGCTGTCGCCCTCGCTCGCACCGTCGCCGAGGATCGGCACGCGCAGCTTCCCGCCCCCCGCCTCCCAGTCGATGTCGAAGGCGGTGGCGTAGCGGGAGGACTTCCCGTTCCTCAGCAGGTCCCACCACCACGAGTTCTCGCTCGGGGTCGCGACGCCCATGTGGTTGGGGACGATGTCGATGAGGACGCCGAGGCCCTCCGCCCGCGCCGCGGCCGAGGCGTTCGCCAGGCCGGCCGCGCCACCGCGGTCGGGATCGACCTCGGTGTGGTCCACCACGTCGTAGCCGTGGTCCGAGCCGGGCTCGGCCTTCAGCAGCGGCGAGAAGTACAGCCAGTCCGCTCCGAGCGCGCGCACGTAGTCGGCGACGCGGGCGGCGTCGTCGAGGTCGAACGCCGACCGGATCTGGAGGCGGTAGGTGGAGGCGGGCAGACGCACGTCAGGCTCCTGTCGAGGGTGCGGTCGCGGAGTCGGTCGACTCGGCGTGGGGGCTGGTGGGTCCCGTCGAGGAGACGATCGGGATGGCCGAGGTGGCCGCCAGGGACGCGAGCGAGGCGGCGACCGAGTGGTCGACCTCGGGCTCGGGGGTGCTGTGCTCCTGGAGGATGACGAGCGACTTCGCCTGGACGGTGAGCATCGCCCCCGCCGGACGCGGGATCGAGTCCGCCTCGGCGCCGGCGGTGTCGACGAGGACGCTCCACTCGAGCGCGTACTCGTCGCTCGGGATCGCGAACTCGACGTCGACGTCGTCGGCGTTGAAGTACAGGAGGAAGCTGACGTCGGTGACGGGGCGCCCGCGCTGGTCGCGCTCGCGGATCCCGTTGCCGTTGAGGTAGATGCCCACCGATCGGCCGAGACCGGAGTCCCAGTCGGACGGGGACATCTCGGTGCCGGCGGCGGTGAACCAGACGATGTCGGGCAGGGGCTCGCCGTCGCCGCGCAGCACGGGGCGGCCGTCGAAGAAGCGCATGCGGCGGAAGGTCGGGTGCTCGGCGCGCAGGCGGATGAGCGCCGCGGTGAACTCGAGCAGCGGCCGGTCGGCGTGCGCCCAGTCGATCCAGGTCAGCTCGCTGTCCTGGGCGTAGGTGTTGTTGTTGCCGTTCTGGGTCCGGCCCAGCTCGTCGCCGTGGAGGATCATCGGGACGCCCTGGGAGATCAGCATCGTCGCGAGGAAGTTCCGCTGCTGGCGCGCCCGGAGCGCGAGCACCCGCGAGTCGTCCGTGGGCCCCTCCACGCCGTGGTTCCAGGAGCGGTTGTGCGACTCGCCGTCGTTGCCGTCCTCGCCGTTGGCGTCGTTGTGCTTCTCGTTGTACGAGACCAGGTCCCGGAGGGTGAAGCCGTCGTGCGCCGTGACGAAGTTGATCGAGGCGACCGGGTAGCGGCCCGAGTGCGCGTAGAGGTCGGCCGAGCCGGTGAGGCGCGAGGCGAACTCCCCCAGCGTCGACGGCTCGCCGCGCCAGAAGTCGCGGACCGTGTCGCGGTACTTGCCGTTCCACTCCGTCCACTGGGGCGGGAAGTTTCCCACCTGGTAGCCGCCGGGCCCGACGTCCCACGGCTCGGCGATCAGCTTCACCTGCGAGACCACCGGGTCCTGCTGGACGAGCTCGAAGAAGGTGGAGAGCCGGTCGACGTCGTAGAACTCGCGTGCCAGCGCCGAGGCGAGGTCGAAGCGGAAGCCGTCGACGCGCATCTCCGTCACCCAGTAGCGCAGCGAGTCCATGATCAGCTGGAGCGAGTGCGGGTGTCGCACGTTCAGGGTGTTCCCGGTGCCGGTGTAGTCCATGTAGTAGCGCTTGTCGTCGTCGACGAGGCGGTAGTACGCCTCGTTGTCGATGCCGCGGAACGACAGGGTGGGGCCGAGGTGGTTGCCCTCCGCCGTGTGGTTGTAGACCACGTCGAGGATGACCTCGATGCCGGCAGCGTGGAGCGCCTTCACCATGCTCTTGAACTCCTGGACCTGCTGGCCCTGGTCGCCCGTGGAGGAGTAGGTGTTCTGCGGAGCGAAGAAGCCGATCGTGTTGTAGCCCCAGTAGTTCGAGAGGCCCTTGTCCATCAGCGTCGAATCGTTCACGAACTGGTGCACGGGCATGAGCTCGATCGCCGAGACGCCCAGGTGCTTGAGGTGGTCGATCACCGCGGGGTGGGCGACTCCGGCGTAGGTGCCGCGGAGCTCCTCCGGCACGTCGGGGTGCGTCTTGGTGAGCCCCTTCACGTGCGCCTCGTAGATCACGGTGCTGTCGTAGGAGGTGCGCGGGCGGCGGTCACCGGCCCAGTCGAAGAAGGGGTTGATGACGACGCCCATCATCATGTGCGGCGCCGAGTCCTCGTCGTTCGTCGAGTCCGGGTCGCCGAAGGTGTACGAGAAGAGGGACTGGTCCCAGTCGATCTCCCCCGAGATCGCCTTCGCGTAGGGGTCCAGCAGCAGCTTGTTCGGGTTGCAGCGGTGGCCGGCATCGGGGTCGTACGGTCCGTGGATGCGGAAGCCGTAGCGCTGGCCCGGCTGGACCTGCGGGAGGTAGCAGTGCCAGACGTAGGCGTCCGACTCCTGGATCTCGACGCGCGTCTCGGTGCCGTCCTCCTCGAAGAGGCACAGCTCGACGCGCTCGGCGATCTCGCTGAACAGGGCGAAGTTCGTGCCGCTTCCGTCGAACGTCGCGCCCAACGGGTAGGCGGTTCCGGGCCAGGTCTCCACGAGACTCCTCAGGGGATTGTTCTCGGGCAGTCCGGGAGACGCCGATGTGCGGTCTGCGGATGCCCGACGTCGGGGGTGATGGTCCGTCACTTCCGCGACGGACCGACTGCTCAGCTTAGCGAGCGTGTCTCGAGCATTCCCCTGACGGTCAGCGCTCATCGCGCGGTCCTCCTCCGGTGGTCACGACCGGCGGCCGGAACCGCCGTCCGGTTCGTCCTGCGGGCGCGTAAGCGGGCAGGTCGTTCCGGTGGGTCACGCTCGAACAGTACGGTCGCGCCCGGTCCGCCGGGGAGGGCTGGCGCCGCGCCGGGTGCATCGGCTAGAACGCGGCGGGGGGACTGTCCGGTGCACGCGGAGGGGACGGCCGGGCTGGGCAGGAGCAGCGATCGGCCCCGTCGTCGGGGCCACGGCGCCACGCACCGGGGCGCCGCACCGCGATCAGTGCGAGCCGAGCCTGCGCCGCAGGAGGTCGATCCGCGCCTGCAGCTGGGTCACGCTCGCCTGCGCCACCGCGGGTCCGCCGCAGAGCCGGCGCAGCTCGGTGTGCACCTGGCCGTGCGACTCGCCCGTCCCCCGCGCCCACAGACCGACCAGGGAGTTGAGCAGGCTGCGCTGCTCCTTGAGCGTGCGGTAGAGCGGCGCCGGGATCTCGCTCGCCGGCTCGGCCGGGGCCGCCGCCCCCGCGCGGCTGCCGGCGCGCTTGGCCTGCCGCTGCTGCCGGTGCTGGAGCAGCTCCCGCACCTGGTCGGGCTCGAGGAGCCCCGGCAGGCCGATGAAGTCGAGCTCCTCCTCGCTCTCGACCTCGACCTCCATCCCGAACTCGGCGCCCTCGTAGACGACGCGGTCGAAGGTGGCGGCCGAGCCGATCGACTCGAAGCGGCCCTCCTCCAGGAGATCGGAGGACGCCTTGTCGCTGCGCTCGGCGTCGGCCATCAGGTCGGCCTCGGGGTACTCCTCGTCGTCGGAGGTCCTGCGGTCGAGGGCGTGATCGCGCTGCAGCTCCATCGAGCCCGCCAGCGCGAGCAGGCCGGGCACGTTCGGGAGGAACACCGAGGCGGTCTCGCCGCGGCGCCGCGCGCGCACGAAGCGGCCGATCGCCTGGGCGAAGAACAGCGGAGTCGACGCCGATGTCGCGTAGACGCCGACGGCGAGCCTCGGCACGTCGACGCCCTCGGAGACCATGCGGACCGCGACCATCCAGCGACTGGTGTCCTTCGCGAACTCCTCGATCCGGTCGCTCGCCTCCTTCTCGTCGGAGAGCACGACGGTGACGGTCTCGCCGCTGATCTCGCGGAGCATCGCGGCGTAGGCGCGCGCGGTGTAGTGGTCGGTCGCGATGACCAGGCCGCCGGCGTCGGGCACGGCGCGCCGCACCTCGGTGAGGCGGGTGTTGGCGGCGCGGAGGACCGAGGGGATCCAGTCGCCCTTCGGGTCCAGCGCGGTCCGCCAGGCCTGCGAGGTGATGTCCTTGGTGTTGCCCTCGCCGAGCCGCGCCTCCATCTCGTCGCCGGCCTTCGACTTCCAGCGCATCTGCCCGGCGTAGACCATGAACAGCACCGGCCGGACGACGCCGTCCGCGAGCGCGCGGCCGTAGCCGTAGGCGTAGTCGGTGAGCGAGGTGCGGATGCCCTCCTCGTCCGGCAGGTAGCTGACGAACGGGATCGCCG
Source organism: Rathayibacter sp. AY1C9 (assembly GCF_002932315.1). Classification (NCBI taxonomy): domain Bacteria; kingdom Bacillati; phylum Actinomycetota; class Actinomycetes; order Micrococcales; family Microbacteriaceae; genus Rathayibacter; species Rathayibacter sp. AY1C9. The sequence continues at coordinate 101,354 of NZ_PSVZ01000003.1, read as the reverse complement.
CCGTGTCCGAGCGGAACGGCGTCCCGGTCAGCGAGAGCCGGCGGACCGCGGGCTCGAAGGCCTCGCGCACCGCGTCGCCCCAGCTGAGGGCGTCGCCGGCGTGGTGCACCTCGTCGAGGATGACGAGGGTGCGCCCGGACAGGGTGAGCTCGCGGTGGAGCTCGGCGCGGACGGCGACCTGCGCGTAGGTGACGGCGACGCCGTGGTAGTGGCGGGCGTGGCGGCCCATGCGGTTGGTGAAGGTCGGGTCCAGGCGGATGCCGACGCGGTGCGCGGCCTCGGCCCACTGGCGCTTGAGGTGCTCCGTCGGCGCGACCACGGTGATCCGGTCGACCGTGCGGTTGTGCAGCAGCTCGGCGGCCAGCCGCAGCGCGAAGGTGGTCTTGCCCGCGCCCGGGGTCGCGGCGGCCAGGAAGTCGCGCGGCTCGTGCTGGAAGTAGGCCTCGAGCGCCTCCGCCTGCCAGGCGCGGAGCTTGTTCGCGGTACCCCACGGCGCCCTGCCCGGGAACGACGGGGACAGGTGCTCAGCGGCGGAGGTGCCGACCTGATGACCGAAGCTCGAGGGACTGTTCACGTGGACCGAATCTAGCCGACGCCTCCGACAGCGGCTCGGTCTCCGCGGCCCGCCGGGAGGCGCACGGCGTGTCGCGCCGTGCCACCGGCGGCCGGGTGCGGAGCATGATGGAGGGATGGTCGAGCAGCGTCATCCGTGGTCCCGCTACGTCGCCCTGGGCGACTCCTTCACCGAGGGGATCGGCGATCCCGAGCCCGGCAGCCCCGGCGGGCACCGCGGCTGGGCGGACCGCGTGGCGGAGGTCCTGGGCAGCCAGAACGAGGACTTCGCCTACGCCAACCTGGCGGTCCGCGGCCGCCTCCTGCAGCAGATCGTCGACGAGCAGGTCGAGCCCGCCCTGGAGCTGCGCCCCGACCTCATCACCATCTCCGCGGGCGGGAACGACGTCATCCGCCCGGGGACCGACCCCGACGACATCGCGTCCCGCTTCGAGTCGGGCCTCGCCCGGCTCCGCTCCGACGGGGCGACCGTCGTCCTCTTCACCGGAGTGGATGTGGGCTTCTCCCCCGTGTTCGGGCGGATCCGCGGGAAGGTCGCGATCTACAACGAGAACCTGCGGGCGCTGGCCAAGCGGTACGACTGCATCGTCGCCGACCAGTGGTCCCTCCAGGAGATCCAGGACGTGCGGATGTGGGCGCCGGACCGCCTGCACCTCAACCCGCACGGCCACCACGAGGTCGCGCGCATGGTCCTCGAGTCGCTGAACGTCGAGAACGACCTGCGCCCCCTCGCCCCGGAGCCGCTGCACGCCCGCACGTGGCGTGCCGCCCGCACGGAGGACATCCAGTGGGCGCGGGAGTACCTCGTGCCCTGGGTGCTGCGCCGAGTCCGCCACCAGTCCTCCGGCGACTTCATCACCGCCAAGCGGCCCTCCGCCGAGCGCTGGAGCATCGATCCCGCGGCCTCGGAGCCGGGCTCGGTCGTGCCGGGCAACGCGACGCCGGAGGAGGTCGCCGAGGACATCGCGACCGCCGGCGTGCGGATCATCGGCGATAGGGCCGCGGATCCCCTGGCCTGATCCGCTCCCGGGAGGCGGCGGCTCGCCCCGCGCTCAGCCGAACAGCTCGGCCGGGTGGCCGAGGCGCCAGGCGAAGCCCGGGTCCTCGATCGACCCGTCGGCGACGAGGGGAAGCTCGTACGGGGTGCCGTTGACGTCGACGGTCGCGGTCCCCACGCGCTCGCCGTCGGCGACGGTCTCGAGCGGATCGAGGGCGACCGTGGTCGTCGTCGAGACCGCGCCCCACACCAGCACGGACCGCGCCTCCGCGGTCTCGGCCGTCGCCGTCTCCCCCCAGGCGCTCGTGAGGGTGCCGTAGTCCTGGCCCTCGACGGTCAGCGGGACGGTCCGGAAGCCCGCCTCGACGGTCGGGACGAGGGTCAGCACGTCCGCGGCGAGCTGCGGGTGCGTGCGCGCGCCCACCACCACGCCGACCAGGGTGACCGGCCGGCCCTCGACGGTCGAGTCGAGCGAGAACAGCAGGCACGAGCCCGCCTCGTCGGTCGTCCCCGTCTTGATCCCGTCCACTCCCGAGCGGCCGAGGAGCGAGTTGGTGTTGTCGACCTCGCCGACCCCCGGGATGACCGCGGTCGGCATCGCGACGATCGGAGCGAGCACCGGGTCCGCGATCAGCAGCTCGCCCAGGCGCACCATCTCGGCCGTCGTGCTGACCGTCGCCGGCGAGAGCCCGCTGGTGTCGGCGAGGGAGGTCCGCTCGAGCCCCTGCCCGTCGAGCCAGCCGCGCGCCGCGGCGAGGAAGGCGTCCTCCGAGCCGTACGCCCAGATCGCGAGCGACTTCGCGTAGTTGTTCGCGGACGGGAGCATCATGGCGGTCAGCGCCTCCCGCTCGGTCAGCTGCAGACCCGCGGTGACCGGAGCGTTCGAGCCGTTCTCGGCCAGGGTGTCGTTGTAGTACTGCACGTCCGCGCTCGTGAAGGTGATGGTCTCCCCGTCCGTCCCCGCCGCGATCGGCTTCGCCGCGAGGACGACGAGAGCGGTGACGACCTTGGCGATGCTCCCCGTCGGCACGGTTCCGGTGGAGCCGTAGCGGGCGAGCAGCCCGTCCTCCTCCGTCCCGTCGATGCCCACGGCCGCCACGGCGCCGGAGCCGTAGGCAGGCCAGGCCGGAGCGGGCGCGTCGACGGTGCTCGAGACGGGGTCCACCGCGACGGCGCTCGCCGTCGGCAGCTCCGCGGTCGCCGCGTTGGTCGCGTAGGCACCGCCTCCGCCGACCAGCACGGTCGCGGCGACGAGACCGGCGACGACCGCCCCGCGCCGTCGACGCGGTCGCGGCTCCGGCGCGGCGGGCTCCCCGAACAGGTCGAGGGCGTCGTCGGATCGGGTCGGGGAGGTCACCCCGTCATCGTACGGGCGGGCCTCTCACCCGTCCCGGACGCCGCCCCGTCGTCGGACGCGGCGGGTGACGCGCGGCACCGACCCCGATCCAGCGTCGGGAGCGTCAGCAGCAGGTCACCGCGGGGCCGCCGAGCGCCGGAGCCGGGCGGTCAGCGCCCGCGGGTCAGCGCCCACAGTGCGACGGCGCTCGCCGAGGCCACGTTGAGCGAGTCGACGCCGTGCAGCATCGGGATGGTGACGACGGTGTCCGAGGCGTCCAGCGCCGCGCGGCTGAGCCCGTCCCCCTCGGCGCCCAGGACGATCGCGACGCGCTCGGGGCGAGCCGCCGCGTACTCGTCGAGCGGCACCGCGTCCGGAGCGAGCGCCAGCGCGGCGACCGAGAAGCCGGCCTCCTCCAGAGCGCGGCGAGCCGGTGCCCACTCGGGGGTGCGCGTCCACGGCACCTGCAGGACCGTTCCCATGCTCACCCGGACGCTGCGCCGGTACAGGGGGTCCGCGCACCGCGGCGTCACGAGGATCGCGTCCGCGCCCATGCCGGCCGCGGCGCGGAAGACGGCGCCGACGTTGGTGTGGTCGACCAGGTCCTCCAGGATCACGACGAGGCGCGCGCCCTCCAGCAGCTCGGCCATCGGCCGCACCGGCGGACGGTGCATCGAGGCGAGCGCTCCGCGGTGGAGGTGGAACCCGGTCAGCTCCTCGATCAGCGGATCCGGCGCCACGAAGACCGGCACCTCGGGATGACGCTCGAGCACCCCGGCCGCGTCCGGCAGCCGCTTCTCCTGCACCAGGACCGAGCGGGGACGGTGCCCGGCGTCGAGCGCCCGCTCGATCACCTTGGCGGACTCGGCGATGTACAGACCGCCCTCCGGCTCCAGCACCCGCCGCAGCGCCACGTCGGTGAGGCGGTGGTAGTCGGCGAGGAGCGGGTGGTCGAGGTCGGTGATGTGCACGATCGGCATCCCGGCAATCTAGGGCACGGCGCGGACTAAACTCGTCCAGGGGCCGCTCGAACGGCCCTCGAAGGAGGCGCGGATGGAGTCGAGTCCGACACCTGTCGCCGAGGGCCCCGAGGCGCTCGCGGTCGAGCAGGCCATCGAACTCCTCAGCGGGCGCCGCATCGCCGCCGTCACCGGCGCGGGCATGAGCACCGACTCGGGCATCCCCGACTACCGCGGAGCCGGGGCACCGGTGCGCAGCCCGATGACCTACTCCCAGTTCGTCGCCGATCCCGACTACCGCCGCCGGTACTGGGCCGGCAGCCAGCTCGGCTGGCGCCGCTTCACCAGCACGCTCCCCAACGACGGCCACCGGGCCCTGGCCCGGCTCGAGGAGCGCGGCCTGCTCACGGGCGTCGTCACCCAGAACGTCGACGGCCTGCACGTCCGGGCCGGCTCGCGCCGCGTCGTGGATCTGCACGGCTCGGCGGACCGCGTGCGCTGCATGACCTGCGGCCAGTACTTCGCGCGCGACGCGGTGGCCGAGCGGATCGAGGCGCTCAACCCCTGGCTCGACGACCCCGACGTCTCCTCCCTCAACCCCGACGGCGACGCCGAGGTCCACGACGTCTCGGCGATGACCGTCCCCGAGTGCACGGTCTGCGGCGGGATCCTGAAGCCGGACATCGTCTTCTTCGGCGAGTTCATCCCGACCGAGCGGTTCGAGGAGGCGCGCGCCATCGTCGCGGGCGCCGACGCCCTGCTCGTCGCCGGCTCGTCGCTCGTGGTCAACTCCGGCATCCGCTTCCTCGAGATCGCCCGGCGCGCCCGGATGCCGATCGTGATCGTCAACCGCGGCACCACCAAGGGCGACTCGCGGGCAAGCATCAAGATCGACGGAGGCACCAGCGAGGTGCTCCGCGAGCTCGCCGAGCGCCTGCCCGCGCGCCGCACCGCCGCCCTCTGAGCTCCCGCCCGCTCCGCACCCGACCTCCCGAGAGGCCCCTGTGACCCAGCTCACCCTCGTCCGCCACGGCCAGACCGACTGGAACGCCGCCCGGCGCATCCAGGGCAGGAGCGACATCCCGCTCAACGCGACCGGGCGCGCCCAGGCGCGGGCGGCGGCGCGGCTGCTCGCCGACCGGCGCTTCGACGCCGTGGTCGCCAGTCCGCTGCAGCGCGCCTTCGACACCGGAGCGATCATCGCGCGCGGTCTCGGCCTCGACGAGCCGCTGGCGGCGCCGGGCCTGGCCGAGCGCGCCTACGGCGAGGCGGAGGGGATGACCGGTCCCGAGCTCGCCGAGCGCTTCCCCGGAGGCATCGAGCGCGCGCCGATCCCCGGCTGCGAGACCCGCGCCGAGGTCGTCGAGCGGGCGACCGCCGCGCTGCTCGAGGTGGCCGAGCGCTTCCCCGACGCGTCCGTCGTCGTCGCCACGCACGGTGCGGTCATCGGCAGCCTGATCCGCGCGCTCAGCAGCGAGGACCTCCCCGCGCACGGCGTCTCGGTCGGCAACGGCTCCCGGCACGACTTCGCGATCGTCGACGGGGCTCTGCGCATCGTCGGCGTCGACGACTCCGGCGACGTGGTCGTGGCGGACGTCGACCTCGACGACGTGCTCAGCCCGGCCCCGGGAGCCTGACGGCCCCGCCTCCCGGCGGCGGTCCGATCGCCGGCCCCGCGTCAGCGCCGGCCGAGATCCTGCAGGAGCCCGAAGAGCACCCGGGCGGAGTCGCGCCAGGAGAAGGCCGCGGCCCGCTCCGTCGCCCGGGCCGAGTGCGTCCGCCACACGGCGCCGTCCTCGAGCGACCGCACGCCGTCCGCGATGCCCTTCGCGCTCGACGGGTCGACGTACACGGCGGCGTCCTGGGCGATCTCGCGGAAGATCGGGATGTCGCTCACCACGACCGGCGTCCCGAGCGCCATCGCCTCGACCAGCGGGATCCCGAAGCCCTCGTCCCTGCTCGCCGTCACGAGAGCGGTCGCCCGCGCGAGCACCGCACGGTACTCCGCGTCCGGCGCCCCCTGGTGGAACACCAGCTTCGCGGTCGGCGCCAGGGCCCGGAGCGTCTCGACGGTCTCGTCGCTCGCCCGGCTCATCAGGTGCAGCTCGTAGTCGGGCAGCAGCCGCATCGCGCGCGCGAGCGTCTCGACGTTCTTGTAGGGCATGAACGAGCCCATGTAGACGAGCGAGCGCGCGGCCGACCGGTCGGGCAGCGATCCCGCCAGAGCGGCGCTCGCCTCGTCGGGCTCGGTCGCCGCGTTCGGGACGACGACCACCGGCCGGGTGGTGAGGCGGTGGGAGCGGATCAGGTCGCGGGTCGTCTCCGAGACGGTGACGACCGCGTCGGCGCGCTGGAGGAGCCTCCGCTGCGGCCACCAGGCGAGGTGGTAGAGCCGCCAGAGCGCGCGCACGGGAGCGGCCAGGTCGCGCGGCGGGGTGCGGTGGCGGTAGTAGATGAGGTCGTGCACGGTCAGGACGAGCCGGTAGCGGCGGCCGAGCGAGCCCATGGTCTGCATCGGCGAGAAGACCACGTCGGGCCGCAGCCGGTTCACCAGCAGCGCGACGAACGGCTCGAACGGGCTGGTCGGCCCGGTCACGCGCTCCCACGGGAGCGACGGGAGCATCGCGAGCTGGCGGCGGTCGCTGATCAGCATGGTCACGTCGTGCAGCTTCGCGAGCTCGCGGACGAGCTCCGCGGTGTAGCGGCTGATCCCGTCGTGCCGCTCGAGCCGGGTGTACCGGCAGTCGACGACGATCCTCATCGGTCGATCCCCTCCTCGAGGGCCGTCCGCAGCACGGCGGCGGCCTCGTCCGGCGTCTCGTAGTGGATCAGGTGGCCGACTCCGTCGATGACGTGCAGGCGGGCGTGCGGCAGCCTCTCGAGCAGGCGGTACTGCGCCGGGAGCGGAGTGATGTCGTCCTGCGCCGCGGCGATCAGCTGCGTCGGCACGCCGATCCGGGAGGCGTACTCGCCGACGTCGTGCGAGACGGAGGCGCGGAACGCCTCGAGGACCGTGTCGCGGGAGGCGAAGGCGCTGAAGTAGCGGTCGTGCTGGTCGTGCACGAAGCGTCGCAGCGCCGGCTCCTTCGTCTTCACCATCGCCAGGCTCATCACCCGCACGATCAGCGGGTCGCTGAGCAGGCGGCGTCCGAGGGGCCCCGGCAGGAGCGCGCCGAGCCGGTAGTAGAGGACGGCGAGCCTGGTCAGGACGCCGCGCGGACCCTGCAGGGCGGGCGCGCCGATCGGGTTGACCAGCACCAGGAGCGGAGCGGGCAGCCCGTCGGCGACGGCCGCGGCCGCGACGATCGAGCCGAAGGAGTGGCCGAGGACGGCCGCCTCGCCGCGGAGCCCCAGCGTGTCGAGGAAGGAGCCGAGCCAGGAGGCGTAGCCGTCCACGTCGTGCGGCAGGCGCGTCATCGGGGTCGAGGCGCCGAAGCCGGGCAGGTCGGGAGCGACGACCCGCACGTCCGCTCCCCCGGCGAGCAGACGGGCGACGACGGGCTCGAGGCCGTGGTGCTCGCCGCGGAACCCGTGCACCAGCACGAGGACGGTCGAGGCGTCCGGAGCGCCGTAGGTCCAGTAGGCGGTGCGGGATCCGGCGACGTCCACCGCGGCCTCGCGGACGGGGACACGGCCGAGATCGGAGGCGTAGGGGGAGGGAGTGGTCATCGCGTTCCTTATCGTAGGGAAAGCCCGTCGAAGATCTGGCCGCAACGCCTTGCGTGGCCTCGATCCGAGCCGGGAGCATGATCACGCGCTCGCAACACGGCGCACCGCCCACCCGTCTCGCGAGACGGTCATCCGCTCAGGCAGCAGCAGAAGGAGCACCGTGAGCTTCACGTCGCCGATCCAACTCCCCGGACTCGCCCTCGACCCCCAGTGGTACCGCCGGGCGGTGTTCTACGAGGTGATGATCCGGTCGTACTACGACTCCAACGGCGACGGCGCCGGCGACATCAACGGGCTCGCCTCCAAGCTCGACTACCTGCAGTGGCTCGGGATCGACGCCCTCTGGCTCCCGCCGTTCTACATGTCGCCTCTGCGCGACGGCGGCTACGACGTCTCCGACTTCAAGGCGATCCTCCCCGAGTTCGGCACGATGGAGGACTTCCGCGACCTCGTCCGGAAGGCCCACGAGCGCAACATGCGCATCGTGATGGACTTCCCGCTCAACCACACCAGCGACCAGCACGAATGGTTCCAGCAGTCCCGGTCCGACCCCGACGGCCCCTACGGCGACTTCTACGTCTGGAACGACACCGACGACAAGTGGCCGGACATCCGCATCATCTTCGTCGACACCGAGGACTCGAACTGGGCCTTCGACGCCGAGCGCCGCCAGTTCTACTTCCACCGCTTCTTCTCCCACCAGCCGGACCTCAACTTCGAGAACCCCGCCGTGCACGAGGCGATCCACGACGTGGTCAAGTTCTGGCTCGACCTCGGCGTCGACGGCATCCGGCTCGACGCGATCCCCTACCTCTACGAGTCCGACGAGGGCAACGGAGAGGGCGAGCCGCCCACCCACGAGTTCATCAAGAACCTCCGCACCATGGTCGACCGCGACTACCCCGGCCGCATCCTGATCGCCGAGGCGAACCAGTGGCCGCGGGAGGTCGCCGCGTTCTTCGGCACGGAGGAGGAGCCCGAGTGCCACATGGCGTTCGACTTCCCGGTCATGCCGCGCATCTTCTACTCCCTCCGCGCGCAGACGGCGAACGAGCTGAAGAAGGTGCTCTCCGAGACGTTCGACATCCCCAGCGGCGCCGCCTGGGGCGTGTTCCTCCGCAACCACGACGAGCTCACGCTCGAGATGGTGTCCGAGGAGTACCGCCAGGCCATGTACGGCTGGTACGCCTACGACCCGCGGATGCGCTCCAACATCGGCATCCGCCGCAGGCTCGCGCCGCTGCTGGACAACTCGCGCGCCGAGCTCGAGCTGATCAACGCCCTGCTCTTCTCCCTCGCCGGCAGCCCGTTCCTGTACTACGGCGACGAGATCGGCATGGGCGACAACATCTGGCTCAACGACCGCGACGCGTCGCGCACGCCGATGCAGTGGACGCCCGACCGCAACGCCGGCTTCTCGGCCGCCGACCCCGGCAAGCTCGTGCAGCCGATCGTCCAGTCGCTCGTCTACCACTACAACCAGGTCAACGTGGAGGCGCAGCTGGCGCAGTCCCGCTCCCTGCTGCACTGGATGCGGAACGTCCTGCACGTGCGCCGCGGCCACCCGGCGTTCGGCCTCGGGTCGATGCGCGTCCTCGAGACGGACCACGAGTCGGTGCTCGCTTTCGTGCGGGACTACGCCGGCTCGGGCTCCGAGATGGGCGACCAGCCCGAGGAGGTGCTCTGCGTCTTCAGCTTCAACCACAACCCGGTCTCGGTCACGATCACCGACCCGGAGAATCCCGGATCGACGCTGAGCGACCTGTTCGGCGGCGGCCGCTTCCCCGGATTCTCGGACGACGGCACGCTGACGATGACGCTCGGCACGCAGGGCTTCTTCTGGCTCCACGTCGCCAAGGCGCACGAGGCCCGCTGACCCGGCAGCACGCCGAGGGGCCTCCGGCCGATGTCAGAGGCCCCCTTTAGGCTGTCGGCGTGAGCACCACCGGAACGACCGAGACGCAGACCGAGCCGATGCTGTTCGACGACGCCGAGCGGGCGCTCGTCCCCTCCGAGGGGGCGCGGTGGTTCGACCTGCTGGCCGTGTTCGACCTCGAGACCACCGGCATCGACGTCCGCACGAGCCGCATCGTCACCGCGCACGTCGGCGTGATCGACGCGGCGGGCGAGCCGATCGAGGGCATGACCTGGCTCGCCGATCCCGGGGTCGAGATCCCGGCCGGCGCCTCCGCCGTCCACGGGATCAGCACCGAGCACGCCCGCGCGCACGGCCGCCCCGCCGGCGAGGTCGTGGCCGAGATCTCCGAGGCGCTGCGCTCGCTCCTCGCCCGCGGCATCCCGGTCGTCGTCTACAACGCCCCCTACGACCTCTCGCTCCTCGCCCACGAGGCGCGCCGCTGGGGCGTGCCCGTGCTGCTCGACCCGAGCCCCGTCGTCGATCCGCTCGTGATCGACAAGGCGGTGGACCGCTACCGCAAGGGCAAGCGCACCCTGACCCTCGCCGCCGAGCACTACGGCGTCGCCCTCACCGAGGCGCACGACGCGGGCGCGGACGCGATCGCGGCGGGTCGGGTCGCCCAGGCGCTGGGCCGCGCCTTCGCCGACGAGCTCGGAGTCGGCGCGGAGGCCCTGCACGCGCTCCAGGTCGACTGGTGCCGCACCCAGGCCGAGTCCTTCCAGGAGTACATGCGCCGCGTCCGCGACGAGTCCTTCGTCGCCGACGGGGGCTGGCCGGTCCGCCACTGACCCCTCAGGTCAGCGTGCGCCCCTCGCGCAGGAGCGCCACGTACTCCGCGATCCGCCGCTCCCGCGTCGCCGCCCGCTTCAGCTGCGAGAGGCGGAAGAGGAACGCGAAGCGCTTCTGCCCGCCGACGGTCGCGAAGAAGGCCAGGGCCTGCGGATCCGCGTCGAGCGCCCGCTGGAAGTCGTCCGGCACCTCCGCATCGCGCTGCCGGTAGGCCGCGTCCCAGCGCCCGTCGGCGCGTGCCCGCTCGACCTCGGCCCGCCCGCCCGGCAGCATCCGGCCCTCCGCCAGCAGCCGTGCGACGTGATCGCGGTTGACCTTGGACCACGGGCTCGCGCGACGCCGCGGGGTGAAGGCCTGGAGCTTGAACTGCTCGTCGAAGGCTCCCGCCTGACCGTCGATCCAGCCGTGGCAGAGCGCGATGTCGAGCGCCTCGGCGTAGGTGATCCCCGGATCGACGGCGGCCTTCTTCCGCAGCTTCAGCCGGACTCCGTCCGGGTCGGGCTCGCCGCGGAGGTAGGCGTCCCACTCTTCAGGAGTCGTGAACGGCAGGATCGGCTTGTCGGCGAAGGACACCATGCCGGGACGCTACCGCGCCGGCTCCCCGACGGCCACGGCCCGCCCGTCGGCGCAAGCCCTCGCTCCGCGGACCGCGGCGCTGTGGGATCGGGTGAGCACGTGTTCCCCCTCCCCCCTCTCGCAAGGAGAAGTCATGCCCACGATCCGCACGGTCACCGTCCTCGGCAGCGGAGTGCTCGGCTCCCAGATCGCCTTCCAGTCGTCCTTCCACGGCTTCGCCGTCACCGTCTACGACCTCTCCGACGACGTCCTCGAGTCGGCGCGCGAGCGGCTCCGCGGTCTCGCGGGCGTCTACGAGTCGCTGCCCGGCGGCGTCGCCGGCGGACCGCAGGAGGCGCTCGACTCCCTCCGCCTCACCTCCGACCTCGCGGAGGCTGTCGCCGACGCCGACCTCGTGATCGAGGCCGTCCCCGAGGACCTGGGCCTGAAGCAGGAGCTGTACGGCCGCCTGGGTGCGCTCGCTCCCGAGCGCACGGTCTTCGCGACCAACTCGTCCACGCTGCTCCCCAGCGACCTGAAGGCCTCGACCGGCCGACCCGACCGGTTCCTCGCGCTGCACTACGCCAACCACGTCTGGGCGCAGAACACGGCCGAGATCATGGGGACGGCGGACACGGACCCCGCCGCGGTCGACGCCGTCGTGGAGTTCGCCGTCTCCAGCGGCCTCGAGCCCATCAGGCTGCAGAAGGAGAAGGCCGGCTACGTCCTGAACTCGCTGCTGGTGCCGCTCCTCAACGCCGCGTCGGGTCTGCTCATGGGCGGCTACGCCGACCACGAGACCATCGACAAGACCTGGAGGATCGGCACCGGCGCCCCTCTCGGACCCTTCCAGATCTTCGACGTCGTCGGTCTGCGGACCGCCTACAACATCGCCGCCGCGGCCCCGGACGAGGCCTCCCAGGCGTTCGCCGCCCACCTGAAGACGGAGTACCTCGATCGCGGCCGCCTCGGAACGGCCACCGGAGAGGGCTTCTACCGCTACTGAGGACCGCCCCGCGGGAACGACGAAGGGCCCCCGACCGTGAGGTCGAGGGCCCTTCGAGGAGTGCTACTTGCCGAAGTTCTTGTAGCGGCTGTTGAACTTCTCGACGCGGCCGGCCGAGTCCATGATGCGCTGCTTGCCCGTGTAGAACGGGTGTGAGGCGGAGGAGATCTCGACGTCGATGACGGGGTAGGTCACGCCGTCGAGCTCGATCGTCTTGCTGCTCTTCGCGGTCGAGCGGGTGAGGAAGGTCTCACCGGACGCGAGGTCGCGGAAGACGATCGCGGAGTACTCGGGGTGGATGTCGGTCTTCATGGTCGTGTCCTGTCGTCGATGGTCCTGAACCGCACCTGTCGTCGACGGGAACGGGTGGATGAGGGCGGGCGCACCGCGAACGGGCCCGAACCAGCTACCGAGAATACCAGACCGGCAGCGCGCGCAGAAGTCGCGCCGCGCCCGGACCCCGGAGCCGGGGTCAGCCGCGGGCGCGGGCCGAGAAGCGCCCGTTCTCGCGGGTGAGAGCGATGTCGAGCCCGAAGGTCTCGGCGAGCGTCGCCTCGGTCAGGGACTCGGCCAGCGGGCCCGCCGCCACCACCGCTCCGTCGCGGAGGAGCAGGGCGTGGGTGAAGCCGTCGGGGATCTCCTCGACGTGGTGGGTCACCATCACGATCGCGGGCGACGCCGGGTCCTTCGCGAAGCCGCCCAGCAGCTGGACGAGCTCCTCGCGGGCGCCGAGGTCGAGGCTCGCGGCCGGCTCGTCGAGCAGAAGCAGCTCGGGGTCGGTCATGATCGCGCGGGCGATCTGGACGCGCTTCTGCTCGCCGTCCGAGAGCGTCCCGAAGGTGCGCTCGGCGAGGTGCTCGAGCTTCCACTCGGACAGCACGCGGCGGGCGCGGCGCTCGTCGATCGCGTCGTAGCCCTCGTTCCAGCGGCCGGTGACGGCGTAGGCGGCGGTCATCACGACGTCGAGCACGCTCTCGCCGGCCGGGAGGCGGCGCGCCATCGCGGTCGAGGCGTAGCCGATGCGCGGGCGCAGCTCGAACACGTCGACCCGGCCGAGGGTCTCCTCGAGCAGGTGTGCGGCACCGGTCGAGGGGTAGTTCTGCGCGGCGGCGATCTGCAGGATCGAGGTCTTGCCCGCCCCGTTGGGGCCGAGGATCACCCAGCGCTCGTCCTCGGCCACGTCCCACGACACGTGGTCGAGGATCCGCTTGCCGTTCCGGACGAAGGACACATCGACGAACGAGACAACGCTGGGCATGGGAGCCATTCTAAAGGAGGCGGCCGGGAGGCTCAGACGAGCGAGTCGTAGATCGCCCGGGTGTCCCGCGCGATCTGCGTCCAGCTGAAGTGGCTCTGCGCGCGCTCGCGGCCCGCGGCGCCCATCCGCTTCGCCGTCTCCGGGTCGGCGACGACCTCGGCGAGGGCGGCGGCCAGATCGGCGACGTAGCGCTCCGGGTCCACGGGGGTGCCGGTGCCGTCGGTGACCTGCTCGATCGGGACGAGACGGCCGGTCACGCCGTCGTCGACGACCTCCGGGATGCCGCCGGTCGCCGTCCCGACGACCGCCGCACCGCAGGCCATCGCCTCGAGGTTGACGATGCCGAGGGGCTCGTAGATCGAGGGGCAGACGAACGTGGTCGCGTTCGTCAGGACCGCGGAGAGCTGGTGGCGCGGCAGGTGCCGGTCGATCCAGACGACGCCGGTGCGCTCCTCCTGGAGGCTGCGGACGAGGGAGGTGACCTCGGCCATGATCTCGGGGGTGTCGGGGGCGCCCGCGCAGAGCACGAGCTGCACCTCGGGAGGCAGGGTCGCCGCGGCGCGGAGCAGGTAGGGCAGGCCCTTCTGCCGGGTGATGCGGCCGACGAAGACCACGGAGGGGCGCGAGGGGTCGATGCCAAGCTCGGCGAGGACGGCCTCGTCCTCGACCGGGTGCCAGGCGTCGAGGTCGATGCCGTTGTAGACCACGTGGACCTTCGCCGGGTCCAGGGCCGGGTAGGAGCGGAGGATGTCCTCGCGCATGCCGCCGGACACCGCGATCACGGCGTCGGCGTTCTCGTACGCCTCCCGCTCGATCCAGCTCGAGACGCGGTAGCCGCCGCCGAGCTGCTCGGCCTTCCACGGACGCAGCGGCTCGAGGCTGTGCGCCGAGACCACGTGCGGGATGCCGTGCAGGAGCTGGGCGAGACGCCCCGCGGCGTTGGCGTACCAGGTGTGGGAGTGGACCAGGTCGGCCCCCGCCGCGTCCTGCGCGATCTGCAGGTCGACCCCGAGGGTCTGCAGCGCGCCGTTCGCCTCGGCGAGCTCCGCGGGGACGGAGTACGCGAACGTGCCCTCCTCCTCGCGCGGCGCGCCGAAGCAGCGCACCACGACCTCCAGGTCGCTGCGCAGCGCCTTGGTGAGCTCGGCCACGTGGACACCGGCTCCCCCGTACACCTCGGGCGGGTATTCCTTGGTCAGCAGATCGACTCGCACCCCCGAACCGTAGTACAGGGCGCTCCCCCGGCGACAGCCGGGGTCCACGGGGAAGCCCGAGCCCCTACTGTGGTGCCATGCAGTCAAAGAAGATCTTCGGCATCGTCCTCGCCGGCGGCGAGGGAAAGCGCCTCATGCCCCTCACGGCGGACCGGGCCAAGCCCGCGGTGCCGTTCGGCGGGCAGTACCGGCTGATCGACTTCGCGCTGTCCAACCTGATCAACTCCGGTCTCACTCAGATCGTCGTGCTGACGCAGTACAAGTCGCACTCGCTCGACCGCCACGTCTCGCAGACCTGGCGCCTCTCCGGGCTCCTGAACTCCTACGTCGCCTCGGTCCCCGCGCAGCAGCGCCTGGGCAAGCGCTGGTTCAGCGGCTCGGCCGACGCGATCCTGCAGAGCCTCAACCTGATCCGCGACGAGAAGCCCGACATCGTCGTCGTGGTCGGCGCCGACCACGTCTACCGCATGGACTTCTCGCAGATGATCGACGCGCACATCACGTCCGGTGCGAAGGCGACCGTCGCGGCCATCCGCCAGCCGATCGAGCTCGCGGACCAGTTCGGCGTCATCCAGCTCGCCGGTGACGAGGCGGGCGACGGCATCGTCCCGACGATGATCTCCGAGTTCCTCGAGAAGCCCAAGGACGCCGTCGGCCTGGCCGACTCCCCGCACGAGGTCCTCGCCTCCATGGGCAACTACGTCTTCGACGCGGACGCCCTGATCGACGCGGTCATCCGCGACGGCGAGTCCTCCACGTCTGACCACGACATGGGCGGCGACATCATCCCCGACTTCGTCGCGCGCGGCGAGGCGGGCGTCTACGACCTCAAGCTCAACGACGTCCCCGGCTCGACCGACCGCGACCGCTACTACTGGCGGGACGTCGGCACCATCGACTCCTTCTTCGAGGCCCACCAGGACCTCATCTCGGCGCTGCCGGTCTTCAACCTCTACAACCAGCAGTGGCCGATCTTCTCGTCGCAGCTGAACTCCCCGCCGGCCAAGATCGTCCGCGACGGCAAGGGCAACATGGGATCGACGGTCGACTCGGTCGTCTCGCTCGGCACCGTGATCTCGGGCGCGCACATCGAGCGCAGCGTCGTCGGGCCCTGGACGGTCATCGAGTCGAACGCGACGGTCACCGACTCGGTGGTCTTCGACAAGGTCCGCATCGGCCCGGACGCGCTGGTCGTCCGCGCTATCCTCGACAAGGACGTCGTCGTCGAGCCCGGTGCTCGAGTCGGCGTGGACCACGACCGCGATCGCGAGCGCGGGTTCACCGTCACCGAGTCGGGCATCACCGTCGTCGGCAAGGGCGTCGTCGTCCACCCGTAGCACCCCCGCGGGTCGAGCTCTGCGCCCCGGCGCGCCCACCCGACCGATCGGACCGACCCATGAGTGAGCGTCCTGCGACGCCTGCCCGCTTCCTCGTCGTCCTCGACGCGGACTCCACCCTCCTCCAGGACGAGGTGATCGAGCTCCTCGCGGTGCACGCCGGCTCCGAGGAGCGCGTCGCCGCCGTCACGGAGCGGGCGATGCGCGGCGAGCTCGACTTCGGCGAGAGCCTCCGCGAGCGGGTCGCCACTCTCGCCGGGGTCCCGGAGTCGGTGCTCCCCGGTGTGAGCTCGGGCGTCCGCGTCACGCCCGGCGCCGCCGAGCTCGTGGCCGGCGTCCACGCCGCCGGCGGCCGCGTCGGTGTGGTGTCCGGAGGGTTCCACGAGGTCCTCGACCCGGTCGCCGGTGCGCTCGGCCTCGACTTCGTCCGGGCCAACCGCCTCTGCTGCGGGGACGGCCTGCTGACCGGAGCGGTCGACGGGGCGGTCATCGACGCCGCGGCCAAGGCGGAGGCGCTCCGCGAGTGGGCGGCGGTCTCGGGCGTCCCGCCGCAGCGCACGATCGCCGTCGGCGACGGTGCGAACGACCTGGAGATGATGGCGGTCGCCTCCCTCGCGGTCGCCTTCAACGCCAAGCCCCTGGTGCGGGAGCGCGCCGACCTCGTCGTCGGCGGCCTCGACCTGTCGCAGCTGCTGCCTGTCCTCGGCCTCCGCGGCTGAGGCCCGCCTCCCCCGGCCTCAGGAAGGTCAGCGGCCCGCGATCGCGACGAGTCCGGCGCAGCCGAGCGCCAGCGCCCAGCTGACGAGCGAGCCCACCAGGAAGTACTCCGCCTTCTCGCCGCTGCCGCCGTCGCGGGAGATCTCGGGGAAGCGCACGATCCCCTTGGCCGCGAGCACGGCACCGGCGAGGCCGATCGCTCCGGCGAGCGTGAGGCCGGCGATCAGCAGCCGCTCCAGCGGTCCGATCGTGCGCCCGCCCTGGAGGTCCGGCAGGCGGGCGTCGGCCGGCTCCCGACGCGCGAACCGCTCGCTCCAGCGCGGACGCGGCGCGGGCTCGGCCTGCGGGAGCTCGCGGAACAGTGCCGCCCGCACGATCACGTTGCCGCTCTCCAGCAGGAAGAGCCCGGCTCCGACCGCCAGAGCGAGCTGCTCGATCGGAGGGAGCGTGCTCGCGACGATGGTCGGCGCGAGCGGCCCCGTCGGGACGCCGGTGGCGCGGTCGACAGCGGTCAGCACCAGGACCGCCGCGACGAGGGCGACGGCCGGACGCAGACCCCCGGGCGGCCGCGCGTTCTCGACGGTCGTGGTCGTCAGCAGCCAGGCTCCGGCCAGGACGACGACGATCGCCGCACCGAGCGGCGGGGCTCCGACGAGGAGCGCTGCGGTCACGGCTGCGGCGGCGAGCACGGGGATCGCGAGGAGGGCCCCACGGCGGCGGAGGTGCGTGCGCGCGAGGTCGCCGAGGCCGATCACGGCGAGCAGCAGCGCCGTCAGCACGTCTCCTCCAGCAGGCGCGCGCCGACGAGGAGGGCGCCCGCTCCCGCACGCCGCAGCGCCTGCGAGACGGCGGGCTGCGAGATCGACTCCTGCTCGCCCAGCTCCTTCTGCGACGCTCCGCGCAGGCTCCCCAGCACGAGCCGGCGATCGCGCGCGCTGAGCGCTCCGACCAGGGCGTCGCGGGAGAGGAGGTAGGCGTTGACCGCCGCCTCGCCGGAGTCCCCGTCGGCGTCCCCGGCGACGAACCATCCGCGGGCCGTGGGCACGGCACCGTCCTCGAGCGCGTGGGCGCGATCGATGGCCTCGCGGGCGTGCCACCAGCCGGACCCGTCCTCGAGGTCCCCGGCGATCCCCGACCCGACCACCCGCACCTCGCCCAGGCCGATGCCCGCGCGGCAGTCGACGCCGGCCGGGAGCGAGAGGCGCGCCTGCAGCGTCGCCCGGAGCGCGGCGTGGACGGAGGGGTAGATCGCCTGGAACTCGTCGCCGACCGTCGGGTGCAGGGGCTGGATCGCCGGGACCGCGGCCTCCACCTCGGCGAAGCCCCGCTCGATCTCGCGCTGAGCACCCGCGCGGTCGACGAGGGAGCGGGAGGTCACCAGGTCCAGGAGCACGGCGACGACATCGGAGGAGGTCATCGCATAAGCCTAGAGCTTATATCTGTCGGATATAAGCCCAGGGCTTATCGGTCAGTGGCCCATCCCGAGGCCGCCGTCGACCGGGATCACGGCACCCGAGATGTACGCCGCCTCGTCGCAGGCCAGCCAGCGCGTGACCTTCGCGACCTCGGCAGCGGTGCCGTAGCGGGCGAGCGGGATGCTCTTCCGGTACTCCGCCTGCTGCTCCGGCGAGAGCTCCGCGGTCATGTCGGTCTCGATGAAGCCGGGAGCGACGACATTGGCGGTGATGTTGCGGGCGCCGAGCTCGCGGGTCAGCGAGCGGGCGAAGCCCACGAGGGCGGCCTTCGACGAGGAGTAGTTGATCTGGCCCGGCGACCCGTAGAGGCCGACCACGCTGGAGATGAGGACGACGCGGCCGAAGCGCTGCTTGAGCATCCCCTTCGATGCGCGCTTGACGACGCGGAACGCCCCGGTGAGGTTCGTGTCGACGACGGACGTGAAGTCCTCCTCCGTCATGCGCAGCAGCAGGGTGTCGCGGGTGATGCCCGCGTTCGCCACCAGGATCTCGACCGGGCCCAGCTCGGCCTCGACCTGCGTGAACGCGGCGTCGATGGAGGCGGCGTCGGTCACGTCCGCGACGACGGTGAGGGAGCCCTCCGGACCGGAGCCCGAGCGCGCGGTCACGGCGACCCGGTGACCGGCGGCCACGAACTCCTGGGCGATGGCGAAGCCGATCCCCCGGTTGCCCCCGGTGACGAGGACGGTGCGCGGCGTGGTCATGATGTCCCTCCTGCCGGCGCTCGTGCGGCGCCGGGCGACCCGTACATCCTAGAGGCGCGTCGCGCAACAGAATCCGGGATGAGGCCCTCCCGGCCTGCACCCGCCCGCCGCGACGTAGGCTTGCAGGGCTGTGAAACCACGCGAGACACTCACCTCCCTACCGCCGTCGCCGAGCGCCGAGCGGCGCTCCCGCGCGATCAAGTACTCGATCGCCATGGGCATCAGGATGCTCTGCGTCATCTGCCTGCTCTTCGCCCACGGCTGGTGGCTGCTGTTCTTCGCCATCGGCGCCGTGGTCCTGCCCTACTTCGCCGTCGTGCTGGCCAACGTCGGCAGTGCGGGCGAGCGCGGCAACGTCGAGCGGCCGGGTGCGATCGTCCTCCCCCGGCCGGTCCCACCGCCCCCCGCCCCCGACTCCGAGGCGCCGACCGGCCCCGAGGGCGGCGACCCGCGAGGAGGCCGGCCGTGATCCCGCTCGGCCGGGTCCCCGACGCGCACGCCTGCTCCCGAGCGGGCTGCCCGCGGACGGCGACGTTCGCGATCGCGTGGCGGAACCCGAGGATCCACGCGGAGGACCGTCGGAAGACCTGGCTGGCCTGCGGCGAGCACCTGGAGTTCCTGCGCGAATTCCTCCTCGCCCGCGACTTCCCGCTCGAGGTGAAGCCGCTCTACACGGTCGATCGCGGAGCGGACCGATGAGCGGCGACGCGCCCCGTCCCTCCTGGCGCTTCGTCTTCTCGCGACGCTGGTTCGGCTACCTCGCGCTCGCGATCGTCTTCGCCGTCGCCTGCGTGCTGCTCTCGCGCTGGCAGGTCGCGCGGCTCGACCAGGCCGCCTCGACCAACCGGCTGGTCACCGCGAACTGGACCGCCGACCCGGTGGCGCTCGACGGGCTGCTCCCCGCCGACTCCACGTGGGACGACGCGCTCGAGTACCGCCCGGTCGAGGTCACCGGCGTCTACGAGACGGAGGGGCAGACCCTCGTCCGCAACCGGCCCTACAACGGCAACCCCGGCTTCGAGATCCTGACGCCGCTGCGGCTCGACGACGGCAGCGTGTTCGTCGTCGACCGCGGCTGGGTCCCCGTCGGCTCGACCCAGGACTCCCCCGACGCGATCCCCGCGCCGCCCGAGGGGGAGGTGACCGTCGTCGCCCGCCTGAAGCCCACGGAGGGACGGATCGACGGACGCTCCGCACCGGCCGGCCAGATCGCCACGATCCAGCTCGACGACCTGTCGACGCAGCTGGACGAGCCCCTGCGGACCTCGGCGTACGGCCTGCTGGTCGCCGAGGCGCCGGCGCCGGTCGACGCTCCCCCGCTGGCCGCGATCAAGCCGGTCGCCGACGAGGGCCTGCACATCAGCTACGCCATCCAGTGGGTGCTGTTCGCCGTCATGGGCTTCGGCGGGCTCGGCTGGGCGATCCGCCACGAGTACCGCATCCGCAACGCCGACGACCCCGAGGTCGTGGCGGCCGAGGAGCGGCGCGAGGAGCGCCGTCGACGCCGCGGCCGCAGCGACTCCGAGGTCGAGGACGAGCTGCTCGACGCCCGCTAGGCGAGCGTGATCAGGTCGAGGTAGTCGGCCGCCCAGTGGTCCTCGGTGCCCTCCGGCATGATCAGGACGCGCTCGGGGTTCAGCGCCTCGACGGCTCCCTCGTCGTGGCTGACCAGGACGACCGCGCCCTCGTAGTGCGCGAGCGCGTCGAGGATCTCCTCGCGGCTCGCGGGGTCGAGGTTGTTGGTGGGCTCGTCGAGCAGGAGCACGTTCGCGCCCGAGACCACGATCATCGCCAGGGCGAGACGGGTCTTCTCCCCGCCGGAGAGGACCCCGGCCGGCTTGTGCGAGTCGTCGCCGGTGAACAGGAACGAGCCCAGGACCCGGCGGGCCTCGGTCTCGGTGAGGTTCGGGCTGGAGGAGACCATGTTCTCGAGCACCGAGCGCTTGACGTCGATCGTCTCGTGCTCCTGCGCGTAGTAGCCGATCCGGAGGCCGTGCCCGGCCTCGATCACTCCGGTGTCGGGCTGGTCGACGCCGCCCAGGATGCGCAGGAGCGTCGTCTTGCCCGCTCCGTTGAGCCCCAGGATGACGACCTTGGAGCCGCGGTCGATCGCGAGGTCGACGGCGGTGAAGATCTCGAGTGAGCCGTAGCTCTTCGACAGGTTCTGAGCCTGCAGAGGGGTGCGACCGCAGGCGGACGGGGTCGGGAACCGGAGCTTCGCGACGCGGTCGACCGCACGGACCTCCTCGAGCCCGCTGAGCATGCGCTCGGCACGCGCGACCATCTGGTGCGCCGCTGCGGCCTTCGAGGCCTTCGCGCCGAACTTGGCGGCCTGCAGCTGGAGGGCGCCGGCCTTCTTCTCGACGTTGACCCGCTCCTTCTTGCGGCGCTCCTCGTCGGCGGCGCGCTGGCGCTGGTAGTTCTTCCAGTTCATGTTGTAGACGTCGATGACCTGGCGGTTGGCGTCGAGGTAGAAGACGCGGTTCACGGTCTCGCCGACCAGCTCGATGTCGTGGCTGATCACGATGAAGCCGCCGCGGTAGTTCTTGAGGAACTCGCGGAGCCAGACGACGGAGTCGGCGTCGAGGTGGTTCGTCGGCTCGTCGAGGATCAGCGTGCTCGCGTCGGAGAAGAGGATGCGCGCGAGCTCGATGCGGCGCCGCTGGCCACCGGAGAGCGTCTTGAGCGGCTGGTCGAGGATCCGGTCGGGGAGGTTGAGGTTGCTCGCGATCGACGCGGCCTCCGCCTCAGCCGCGTATCCGCCGAGGGAGAGGAAGCGGTCCGTGAGGTTGCCGTACTTCTTCATGCCGGCCTCGCTCACGGAGGTGTCGCTGCTCGACATCGCGACCGTCGCCTCCTGCATGCCGAGCACCAGCTGCCCCAGCCCGCGGGCGTCGAGGATGCGGGTGCGCGCGAGCTCCTCCGGGTCGCCGGAGCGCGGGTCCTGAGGGAGGTAGCCGATCTCGCCGCCGCGGTCGACCGTGCCCTTCGACGCGATGAGGTCGCCCGCGAGGACCTTGGTCAGCGTCGTCTTCCCCGCCCCGTTGCGGCCGACGAGGCCGACCTTGTCGCCGTCGCCCACCCGGAAGGAGACGTTCTCCATCAGGAGTCGGGCGCCGACTCGGAGTTCGAGGTCGTGCACGCTGAGCACAGTGCTGTCCGTTCCCGCCAAGAAATGGCGTTCGGTTCGGGAGGAGTGGGGCAAGGGGCCGCGATGCGGCAGCCCCCTAGTATATTTCCTGAGCCGCGGGGCGGATCCACGTCCGCTCACCGCGGACGCGCTCGCTCCTCGCTCTCGGGCGACCAGGACTCTCGGAGATCACCCATGTCCCCTTCCTCTTCCGCCCTCCCGCGCCCGGTCCTCGCCGACCGGCTCGTCACCCGCTCCGTCGCGACCGACGCCCTGCTGGTGCTCGCGGGTGCAGGTCTCACCGCAGCGATGGCGCAGCTGTTCATCCCGATGTGGCCGGTCCCCTTCACGGGCCAGACCTTCGCGGTCCTCCTGGTCGGCACGACGCTCGGCGCACTCCGCGGCGCGCTCTCCATGCTCGTGTACGCGCTCGTCGGCGCTCTCGGCGCCCCGGTCTTCACCGAGGGCTCGCACGGCTGGGCGGTCCTCGCGGGTCCCACCGGCGGCTACATCGTCGGCTTCGTCCTCGCGTCGATCGTCACCGGGTGGCTCGCCCAGCGGCAGTGGGACCGTCGCGTCCTCGGCACGCTGGTGACCTTCCTCGCCGGCACCGCCACCATCTACCTCGTCGGCCTGCCCTGGCTGGCCGCCGCCCTCGCCTCGCTGGGGCTGCCAGCCGACCTCGGCTCCGTCCTCTCCGCGGGACTCGTGCCCTTCCTGGTCGGCGACGCGCTCAAGGCGCTGGTCGCTGCCGCGCTGCTCCCCACCACCTGGGCGATGCTCTCGCGACGCTCGCGCTGAGCGGTCGCACGGACGCCGAAGGCCGGGAGGACGATTCCTCCCGGCCCTTCGGCGTCCGGCAGAGGTCGAGCCGCGCGGTCCTCCTGCTCGACCTCGGTGGGCACCTCCACCGACTCGACCGGCGGGGACGACGACGGCCCTCGACGCCGGAGTCGACCCGTCCGGCCGTTCCGACTCCACGATGGACTGCGACAGGCTGAAGACGACAGGAACGCCGAAGGGCCGGGAGGACGACTCCTCCCGGCCCTTCGGCGTCGGTGTGCAGCGGCTAGATCGAGAAGCCGAGTGCGCGCATCATGTCGCGCCCGTCCTCGGTGATCCGGTCGGGACCCCACGGCGGCATCCAGACCCAGTTGATCCGGAACGCCTCGACGATGCCGTCGAGCGACTCGGCGGTCTGCTCCTCGAGCACGTCGGTCAGCGGGCAGCCCGCCGAGGTGAGGGTCATGTGGATGACGAGGGCGTCGTTCTCGTCGTCCCAGCCCAGGTCGTAGATGAGTCCCAGGTCGACCACGTTGACCCCGAGCTCGGGGTCCATGACGTCCTTGAGGGCCTCCTCGACCTGGTCGAAGAGCTTCGGCTCGAGAGTGGTGACCGCCATGATCAGACCGTCGCCGAGGTCAGGAAGCGGTCGTAGCCCTCGTCCTCGAGCCGGGTCGCGAGCTCCTTGCCGCCCTGCTCGGCGACGCGGCCGGCGACGAAGACGTGGACGAAGTCGGGCTGGATGTAGCGGAGGATCCGCGTGTAGTGCGTGATCAGCAGCACGCCGAGACCTGTGCTCTGGTGGGCGCGGTTGACGCCCTCCGACACGATCTTGAGCGCGTCGACGTCGAGGCCGGAGTCGGTCTCGTCGAGGACGGCGAACTGCGGGGCGAGCAGCTCGAGCTGGAGGATCTCGTTGCGCTTCTTCTCGCCGCCCGAGAAGCCCTCGTTGACGTTGCGCGCCGCGAAGGACGAGTCCATGCGGAGGTTCGCCATCGCCGACTTGACGTCCTTCGTCCACGTGCGGATGGCGGGCGCCTCGCCGGCGATCGCGGTCTTGGCAGTGCGGAGGAAGTTGGTGTTGGTCACACCGGGGATCTCGACCGGGTACTGCATGGCGAGGAAGAGGCCCGCGCGGGCGCGCTCGTCGACGGACATGTCGAGGACCTCGACGCCGTCGAGGGTGATCGAGCCGCCGTCGACGTGGTACTTGGGGTGTCCCGCGATCGTGTACGCGAGGGTGGACTTGCCGGACCCGTTGGGGCCCATGATCGCGTGGATCTCACCCTGGTTGATGGTGAGATCGACACCGCGGAGGATCTGCTTGGTCCCCTGCTCGGTCTCGACACTGACGTGGAGATCGCTGATCTGGAGAACGGACATTCAGACTTCCTTCGTGACGGTCGGGTCGATGTAGACGTCGCCGTCGATGATCTCGACGACGAAGACGGGGACCGGCTCGTAGGCCGGGAGGTTCAGGGGGGTGCCGGTGCGGAGGGAGAACTGGGAGCCGTGCGCCCAGCACTCAAGGCTGTCGCCCTCGACGAAGCCCTCGGAGAGCGAGATCTCGCCGTGGGTGCAGGTGTCGCCGATGGCGTGGATCTCGCCGGCGGAGTCCTGCACGACCGCGATCGCGACTCCGTCGACCTCGACCCGCATGGCCTGGTTGGGGATCAGCTCGGAGACCGAGCAGATCATCGCGGCGTTGCTCATGCGGTGACCGCCGCTCCGCGGGAGGAGCCGGTCTGGCCGGCGCTGCCGGCGAGCTCCGCCTCGATCGCGAGCTGCAGTCGGTCCTCGAGCTCGGCGACCTTGATCTGCTGCACGATCTCGCTGAGGAACCCGCGCACGACCAGGCGTCGCGCCTCGTCCTCGCGGATCCCGCGGGACTGCAGGTAGAAGAGCTGCTCGTCGTCGAAGCGGCCGGTCGCCGAGGCGTGCCCCGCTCCGGCGATGTCACCGGTCTCGATCTCGAGATTCGGGATGGAGTCGGCGCGCGTGCCGTCCGAGAGGACCAGGTTGCGGTTCTGCTCGTAGCTGTCGGTGCCGGTGGCGCTGTTGCGGATCAGGACGTCGCCGATCCAGACGGTGCGCGCGCCCTCGCCCTGCAGCGCGCCCTTGTAGGTCACGCGGCTGCGGGTGTCGGGGGCGTCGTGGTCGACGTACACCTGCTGCTCGAGGTGCTGGCCGCCGTCGGCGAAGTACAGACCGAAGAGCTCGCCGTCCGCTCCGCGCTCGACGAGGTGCGCCGAGGGGTTCACCCGGACGATGGAGCCGCCGAGGGTGACCACGATGTGCTTCACCTTCGCGTCGCGTCCGACCCGCACGAAGTGGTTGGCCAGGTGCCGGGCGTCGTCCGCCCACTCCTGCACGGTGACGACGGTGAGCTGCGCGCCCTCGCCGACGAGGATCTCCACGTTCTCCGCGAGGGAGGCCTCCCCCTCGTTCTGCAGCACGACGACGGCGCGGGCGTAGGGCGCCGCCTCGATGATCGTGTGCGCGGCGCGGGGTGCGGAGCCGAGGCTCGAGCGGACGAGGGTGGCGACCTTCTCGTCCTCGCCCGTCACGCGGACGGCGAGGGCCTTCTCGAAGCTCGACCAGGCGTTCGCGGCGGCGCGGTCCTCGGGGAGGCCGGCGGTGCCGATCCGCTGGTCGTCGCGGCCGACCCACGAGACGTCGACACCGTCCACCGCCGCGTGCTCGAGGGGGGCGGGCGAGCCGTCGAGCGCGCCGTCGATCAGATCGCCGAGGCGGGCGACGGGCGTCAGCTTCCAGGCGATCTCGCGGCCGGTGACGGCCTCGAAGGCCTCGACGTCGGCCGACGCGAAGCGCTCGGAGCGCGTCTGCACGGGCGTGAACGCCCCGTCGGAGTGGGCGCTGATGCCCAGGCGCTCAGCGGCGGCCGCGCCGTCGATCTCGGGGGTCGCGGCGCTCGTGGGGACCGTCATCTGGCGGTGGTTCCTTTCGATGGGTGCGGGGCGCCCCGTCCGGGCGCCCCTTCGAGGGGGGAGGCGGGCGTCAACCGACGCTGCCCTCCATCCCCATCTCGATGAGCTTGTTCAGCTCGAGGGCGTACTCCATGGGCAGCTCGCGCGCGATCGGCTCGATGAAGCCGCGGACGATCATGGCCATCGCCTCGTCCTCCGGCAGGCCGCGCGACATCAGGTAGAAGAGCTGCTCCTCGCTGACCTTCGACACCGTCGCCTCGTGGCCGAGCTGCACGTCGTCGACACGGATGTCGATCGCCGGGTAGGTGTCGGAGCGCGAGATGGTGTCGACCAGGAGGGCGTCGCAGCGCACGGTGTTCGCCGAGTGGTGCGCGTTCGCGTCCACCCGGACCTCGCCTCGGTATCCGGCGCGACCGCCGCCGCGGGCGATCGACTTCGAGACGATCGACGACTGCGTGTACGGCGCCATGTGGACCATCTTCGCGCCGGCGTCCTGGTGCTGGCCGGGGCCCGCGAACGCGACGGACAGGGTCTCGCCCTTGGCGTGCTCGCCGACCAGGAAGATCGACGGGTACTTCATCGTGACCTTGGAGCCGATGTTGCCGTCGATCCACTCCATCGTCGCGCCCTCGTGCGCGATCGCGCGCTTGGTGACGAGGTTGTAGACGTTGTTCGACCAGTTCTGGATCGTCGTGTAGCGCACGCGGGCGTTCTTCTTCACGATGATCTCGACCACGGCCGAGTGCAGCGAGTCCGACTTGTAGATCGGAGCCGTGCAGCCCTCGATGTAGTGGACGTAGCTGTCCTCGTCCGCGATGATCAGGGTCCGCTCGAACTGGCCCATGTTCTCGGTGTTGATCCGGAAGTAGGCCTGCAGCGGGATGTCCACGTGGACGCCCTTGGGGACGTACACGAAGGAGCCGCCGGACCAGACCGCGGTGTTCAGCGCCGCGAACTTGTTGTCGCCCGCGGGGATGACGGTGCCGAAGTACTCCTCGAAGATCTCGGGGTGCTCGCGCAGCGCCGTGTCGGTGTCCATGAAGATGACGCCCTGCTCCTCCAGGTCCTCGCGGATCTGGTGGTAGACGACCTCGGACTCGTACTGGGCCGCGACGCCGCCGACGAGGCGCTGGCGCTCCGCCTCCGGGATGCCGAGCTTCTCGTACGTGTTCTTGATGTCGTCCGGGAGGTCGTCCCAGGTCTGCGCCTGCTTCTCGGTGGAGCGGACGAAGTACTTGATGTTGTCGAAGTCGATGTCCGACAGGTCGGCGCCCCACGTCGGCATGGGCTTGCGCTCGAAGAGCTTCAGGGCCTTCATGCGGCGGTCGCGCATCCAGGCGGGCTCGTTCTTGAGCGCGGAGATGTCGGAGACTACCTCGGGCGAGATGCCGCGTCGCGCGGAGGCTCCGGCGGAGTCCGAGTCGGACCAGCCGAACTCGTAGACGCCCAGGCTCTCGAGCTCGGGGCGGTCGATCAGGATGTCTGACATGTGTACCTCGTTTCCTACCCACTGCTAACCGGTCGGGTCCCGGAGTCATTCCCCCGGGGGTGGCCCGCGGGTGCTCTCCGGCCGGTCGCGCGATCGATCTGATGCGCGGAGCGGATGATGTGCGTCCCTGGATTCCGGAGGTGTGCGTCGGCGCTCCATCGGGCCGTGTGCGGATCACGTGCGCAGGGTGCGTCGAACCGTGACCAGCTTCTCATTCTACCGGCGTCCGCCGTTCAGCGGAACCTCCGCACCTGGGTGTCGGCCGGGCACCGGTGACGTGCCTCCAGACGCGCATGGCCATACCAGTGTCGGTGGTCCGTGATTCGGTTCCAACATGACGAACGACGCATCGACCCCGATCCCCGCACGACTCGTGACCGCACTGGTGGGCGCCGGCCTGCCGACCGGTCCCGCACGGGCGTTCGGCCCTCTCGCCCGCGCGATCGCGGCCGACCTCCCGCTGCGGGCGCTCCCCCGCGTGCTCCTGCGCCTCCGGCGGCACCTGCTCTCCGCCGAGCCGGAGCCCGCGGTCAGGCGGCGGGCTGGAGCTCCTGGGCGGCGTCCCGGCGCTGGGCGCGCACGGTGAACAGCCTCGGGTTGACGTCGAGCAGCACGCGGACCGCGCCGACCCAGATGAGCGCCGAGCCGAGCAGGTGCACCGCGACGAGCGTCTCGGGCAGCGCGGTGAGCGACTGCGCGACCCCGACCAGCGCCTGCAGCACGACGACCACGAGGAAGGCGACCACGCGCCGCCGGGCGAGTTCCGAGCCCGCCGCCCGCGACAGTCGCAGGAGCAGCGCGGCGCCCACGACGAGCACCGCCGTGCCGAGCACGCCGTGGACGACGGTCACGCTCTCCCAGTGGAACTGCATGCGGGGCACCTCCGCGGAGTCGCCGGCGTGCGGGCCGGTCCCCGTCACGAGGGTCCCCACGAGGATCACGAGGAGCGTCAGGCCGACGAGCCCGATGCTGAGCGCCCGCGTCGGGCGGTCAGGCTCGAAGGCCACGGACTGCGAGCGGTGGGCGCGGTGCCACGTCAGTGCGGTGGTGGTGAGGAGGGCGATGGCGAGAACGAAGTGCCCGGCCACGATGTACGGGTTGAGGCCCGAGTGGACGGTCGCGCCGCCCGCGAGGGCGTTCGCGACGACGAGCCAGAACTGCGACCAAGCGAGCCGGGTCATGGTGCGGTCGCGCGGCTTCTGCAGGCGCGCGGCCGTGATCGCCCAGCCCACCGCGACCACGAGGACGCCGGTGAACGCGCGGTTCGTGAACTCGATGAAGCCGTGGATCCCGAGCTCGGGTGTCGAGGTGAGCGAGCCCGGCTCGCACGCCGGCCAGGTGGGGCAGCCGAGGCCCGAGCCGGTCAGCCGGACGACGCCCCCGAAGAAGATGATCAGGATGCTCGCGACGAGCGCCGCGGTGGTCCCCCAGCGCAGTGCGCGCGGACCGAGGGTCACCCGCTCGGCGAGCAAGGAGAACGGCGTCACCATCAGAAGGGCAGCAGCGGGTCGATGCCGACGGCGAGGAAGAGCAGGGTGAGGTATCCGATGGACCCGTGGAACACCCGCATCGGCGAGACGTGCTCGTGACGGATAGCGAGGCTGTAGAGGCGGTGCGTCTCGGCGATGAACCAGACTCCGCTGCCGAGCGCGACCACCGTGTAGAGCACCCCCATGCCGGCGACGGGGATCAGCAGGAGCGAGCAGGCGACGGTGGCCCAGGCGTAGAGGATGACCTGGAGCCCGACGATCGTGCGTCCGCGCACGACGGCCAGCATCGGCACGCCGGCGGCCTGGTAGTCGTCCCGGTACTTCATCGACAGCGGCCAGTAGTGCGGCGGCGTCCAGAGGAAGATGACGGAGAAGAGGATGACGGGGGCCCAGTCGAGCGAGCCGGTGACCGCCGCCCAGCCGATCAGCACCGGCATGCAGCCCGCGATGCCGCCCCACACGATGTTCTGCGGCGTCCGGCGCTTGAGGAAGAGCGTGTAGAACACGACGTAGATGAGGATCGCGGCGAGCGAGAGGCCCGCGGAGAGCCAGTTGGCCGTGAGGCCGAGCCAGACGATCGACAGGACGCCGATCGTGGTCGCGAAGACGAGCGCGGACCGGTCCGAGATCTCTCCGGTCACGAGCGGCCGGTTCTTCGTCCGGTTCATGATCCGGTCGATGTCGCGGTCGAAGTAGCAGTTGAACGCGCCCGCCGACCCGGCGCTCAGGGCGCCGCCGATCAGGACGTTGAGGACCAGCAGCAGGTTCGGGATCCCGCCCTGCGCCAGGATCATCGTCGGAGCGGTCACCACGAGGAGCAGCTCGATCACGCGCGGCTTCGTCAGAGCGACGAAGGCCTTCACCTTGCGCGAGAGGGTCGTCGGCGACGCCCCGTCCCGCTCGACGGCGGTGGTCTCCACGACTGCGTCCATTGCTCCTCTAACGATTCGATGATCCCGAACGAGTGTAATGCGCCCGTCCGGGAGCCGGGCCCGGCGTGCACGCTTGTCCAATCGGACGCAGACATATGCGACCACGCAACCCCCGGTCAGCGGCGCACCCCCCTCCGTATACTCGGGACTGCTCGCCAGAGCGCCCGGCACGCACCCGAGCCCGCCCGACGATCGTCGGCACGGGGCCGAGAGGGCCGTCGCCGGAGCATCGTGTCGAAGTCGTCATGCGGCGTGCTCCACCATGCGAGAGGGCGGACGGTCCCCGTCTGCCCCACGTCTCGAGAAGGGTCAGTACCAAGTGTCAGAACTGCAATGGGAATCCATTGACGAGAAGGCAGTCGACACGGCGAGGGTTCTCGCCGCGGATGCGGTCGAGAAGGTCGGCAACGGCCATCCCGGAACCGCCATGAGCCTCGCGCCCGCCGCCTACCTCCTGTTCCAGAAGGTCATGCGCCGCGATCCGTCCGACGCGACCTGGATCGGCCGCGACCGGTTCATCCTGTCGGTCGGCCACTCGTCGCTGACCCAGTACGTCCAGTTCTACCTGGGCGGCTACGGACTCGAGCTCGACGACCTCAAGGCGCTGCGCACCTGGGGCTCGAAGACCCCGGGCCACCCGGAGTACGGCCACACCGACGGCGTCGAGATCACCACCGGGCCGCTCGGCCAGGGCCTCGCCTCCGCCGTGGGCTTCGCCTACGCCTCGCGCTTCGAGCGCGACCTGTTCGACCCGGAGGCCGCCGCGGGCACCTCCCCGTTCGACCACTTCGTCTACGTGATCGCCGGCGACGGCGACCTGCAGGAGGGCGTCACCAGCGAGGCCTCCTCGCTGGCCGGCCACCAGAAGCTCGGCAACCTGGTCGTCATCTACGACTCCAACCAGATCTCGATCGAGGACGACACCAACATCGCCTTCACCGAGGACGTCAAGGCGCGCTACGAGGCCTACGACTGGCAGGTCCAGGTCGTCGACTGGAAGAAGACGGGCGAGTACCACGAGGATGTCGCCGAGCTGCACGCCGCGATCGAGGCCGCGAAGGGCGAGACCGACAAGCCGTCGTTCATCATCCTGCGCACCATCATCGGCTGGCCGTCGCCGAAGAAGCAGAACACCGGCAAGATCCACGGCTCCGCCCTGGGCGCCGACGAGCTCCGCGGACTCAAGGAGGTGCTCGGCTTCGACCCCGAGAAGACCTTCGACGTCGCCGACGAGGTCATCGAGCACACCCGCAAGGCCGTCGAGCGCGGCCAGGCCCAGCACGCCGAGTGGGACGAGCAGCTCGCCGCCTGGGCGTCCGCGAACCCCGAGAAGAAGGAGCTGCTCGACCGGGTCCTCTCGGGCGAGCTGCCCGAGGGCGTCCAGGAGGCGCTCCCCGTCTTCGAGCCCGGCAAGGAGGTCTCGACCCGCGCTGCATCCGGCAAGGTCATCAACGCCCTCGCCGGCGTGATCCCCGAGCTGTGGGGCGGCTCCGCCGACCTCGCCGAGTCGAACAACACGACGATCGAGGGAGCCGGCTCCTTCGTCCCGACGGAGTTCTCGACCCACGAGTGGACCGGGAAGAAGGGCGGCCGCGTGCTGCACTTCGGCATCCGCGAGCACGCCATGGGCGCGATCCTCAACGGGATCGTCCTGCACGGCAACACCCGCCCCTTCGGCGGCACCTTCCTGATCTTCTCCGACTACATGCGCCCGGCGGTCCGTCTCGCCGCGCTCATGAAGGCGCCGGCCATCTACGTCTGGACCCACGACTCCGTGGCGCTCGGCGAGGACGGCCCGACGCACCAGCCGGTCGAGCAGCTGTCGACCCTCCGCGCGATCCCGGGCCTGGACATCGTCCGCCCCGGCGACGCGAACGAGGTCGCCTACGCCTGGAAGACCATCCTCGAGCGCCGCGAGGGCCCCGCCGGCCTCGCGCTCACCCGTCAGAACATCCCGGTGTTCGAGCGCGGCGAGGGCGACGCGGAGGGCGAGACCTTCGCCTCCGCCGCGAACGTCGCCCGTGGTGCCTACATCCTGGCCGAGGCGCCGGGCGGCACCCCGGACGTGATCTTCATCGCGACCGGCTCCGAGGTCCAGATCGCCGTCGAGGCGCGCGAGGCCCTGAGGAGCGAGGGCGTCAACGCCCGCGTCGTCTCGGCTCCGTCCCTCGAGTGGTTCGAGGAGCAGGACGCCGAGTACCGCGAGAAGGTCCTGCCCTCCTCGGTGAAGGCGCGCGTCTCGATCGAGGCCGGCCTGAGCCTGGGCTGGCAGAAGTACGTCGGCGACGCCGGCCGCTCCGTCTCGATCGAGCACTTCGGCGCCTCGGCCGACTACAAGACCCTGTTCCGCGAGTTCGGGATCACCACCGAGGCGGCACTGTCCGCCGCCAAGGAGTCGCTCGCAGCCTCCTGACCCGAAGGCCGCGTCCACCACGGACGCGGCCTTCGCCGTCGGAGCAGCGGCTCCCCCTCACACCACGCACCACCTACGCAGAAGAAGAAGAGACATGACCGAGAACACCCCCACCGCAGAGCTCTCCGCCGCCGGCGTCAGCATCTGGCTCGACGACCTCTCCCGCTCGCGCATCTCCACCGGAGGGCTGCAGAAGCTCATCGAGGAGAAGAACGTCGTCGGAGTCACCACGAACCCCACGATCTTCGCCGCGGCCCTGACCAACGGCGAGTCCTACGACGCCCAGGTGCGCGAGCTCGCCTCCGCCGGCACCTCGGTGACCGACGCCGTCTTCGAGATCACCACCGACGACGTCGCCGCGGCGTCCGACATCTTCCGCCCGATCTACGACGCGACCAACGGCTACGACGGCCGCGTGTCGATCGAGGTCGAGCCCGGCCTGGCGCACGACGCCCAGGGCACCATAGAGCAGGCCAAGGCCCTCTGGGCCAAGGTCGACCGCCCCAACGCGATGATCAAGATCCCCGCGACCGTCGAGGGCCTCGAGGCCATCACGGAGGTCATCGGCTCCGGCATCTCGGTGAACGTCACCCTGATCTTCTCGCTCGCCCGCTACCGCGCCGTCATCAACGCGTACCTGGCCGGCCTCGAGAAGGCCAAGGACGCCGGCATCGACCTGTCGACCATCCACTCCGTCGCCTCGTTCTTCGTCTCGCGCGTCGACACCGAGATCGACAAGCGCCTCGAGGCCGTCGGCACCGACGAGGCCCGCGCCCTCAAGAGCAAGTCCGGCGTCGCCAACGCGCAGCTGGCCTACGAGGTCTTCGTCGAGGCGTTCGCCACCGAGCGCGCCCTGCTGCTCCAGGAGTCCGGCGCCAACCGCCAGCGCCCCCTCTGGGCCTCGACCGGCGTCAAGTCGACCGACCTCCCCGACACCCTCTACGTGACCGAGCTCGTCGCGGCCGGCGTGGTCAACACGATGCCCGAGAAGACCCTCGAGGCGACCTTCGACCACGGCGTCATCACCGGCGACACCGTCACGGGCTCGTACGCCGACGCGAACGCCGTCCTCGACGCCGTCGCGGCGCAGGGCGTCTCGTACGCCGACGTCACCGAGCTGCTCGAGAAGGAGGGCGTGGAGAAGTTCATCGTCTCCTGGAACGAGCTGCTCGACACCGTCACCGCGGCGCTCGAGGGCGCGAAGGCGCAGGCCTGATCATGGCCATCCAGATCCACGTCAGCGGAGACGCCGAGAAGGCCGTCGACCGCGTCGTCCCGGAGCTCGTCGCCGACGAGGTCGCCTCCGGCATCACCGCCCAGGTCCCCACCCTGTGGGGCGCCGCGGCGGAGGAGGAGGCGGCCAAGCGCCTCGGGTGGACCGAGTCGACCACCGTCTCCCGCCCCCTGATCCCCCAGATCCTCGCCCTGCGCGAGGAGTTCCAGGCCAAGGGCGTCGACCACATCGTCCTCGGCGGCATGGGCGGCTCCTCGCTCGCGCCCGAGGTCATCACCCGCACCGCCGGCGTCGAGCTCACCGTGCTCGACTCGACAGCGCCCGGCCAGGTGCTCGCGGCCCTGAACGACCGGCTCGCGTCGACCGCGGTCGTCATCTCCTCGAAGTCCGGCTCGACCGTCGAGACCGCGAGCCAGAAGAAGGCCTACGAGAAGGCGTTCACGGAGGCGGGCATCGATCCGCTCGACCGCATCGTCATCGTGACCGACCCGGGCTCGCCCCTGGACACCTCCTCCCGCGAGGCCGGCTACCGCGTGTTCAACGCCGACCCGAACATCGGCGGGCGCTTCTCGGCGCTCTCCGCGTTCGGCCTCGTGCCGTCCGGGCTCGCCGGCGCCGACATCGAGGCCCTCCTCGACGAGGCGGCCGAGGCCTCCCTCGGGCTCGCCGTGGACTCCCCCGAGAACCCGGGCCTGATCCTCGGAGCGGCGATCGCCGCGACCAGCCCGCGCCGCGACAAGCTCGCGATCGTCGCCGACGGGACCGACATCGTCGGCTTCGCCGACTGGGCGGAGCAGCTCATCGCCGAGTCCACCGGCAAGGACGGCACGGGCATCCTCCCCGTCGTCCTCGGCACGCTGGCCCCCGAGCTCTCGGAGGACCTGCCCGACGTGCAGGTCGTCCGCCTGGTCGAGGACGCCACGGCGCTGCACCTGTTCCCGCGCGACCGCCACGAGGGCGAGATCCTCCTCTCCGGCTCGCTCGGCGCTCAGATGCTCACGTGGGAGTACGCCGTCGCCGTCGCGGGTCGCCTCCTGGGCATCAACCCGTTCGACCAGCCCGACGTCGAGTCGGCGAAGGTCGCGACCCGGGCCCTGCTCGAGAAGCGCCCCGAGCCCGAGGCGCCCGCGTTCACCGACGCGGGCATCGAGGTCACCGGCAGCAGCAGCGTCACCGAGGGCGTCTCGACCGTCGCCGCCGCTGTCGACCGCCTCCTCGCGCAGCTGGGCGACGGCGGCTACGTCTCGATCCAGGCGTACGTCGACCGCCTCGCGCTCCCGCAGCTCGAGGGCGTGCGCGACCTCCTCGCCGCGCAGGCCCAGCGCCCCGTCACCTTCGGGTGGGGCCCGCGCTTCCTGCACTCGACCGGGCAGTACCACAAGGGCGGGGCGCCGACCGGCGTGTTCCTCCAGATCACCGAGCGCTCCGACGTGGACCTCGAGATCCCGGACAGCCCGTTCACCTTCGGCCA
This sequence comes from Rathayibacter sp. AY1C9, assembly GCF_002932315.1. NCBI lineage: Bacteria > Bacillati > Actinomycetota > Actinomycetes > Micrococcales > Microbacteriaceae > Rathayibacter > Rathayibacter sp. AY1C9. The sequence continues at coordinate 66,957 of NZ_PSVZ01000003.1, read as the reverse complement.
GCTCATCCTGGCGCAGGCCGCCGGCGACGCGAGCGTGCTCGCCGAGCACGGCCGGCCGGTGCTGACCCTCACGCTGACCGACCCCGAGGCCGACCTCGAGGCGCTCTTCGAGGCCCTCAACACCTGATCCGACGGGCACGCCGCCGCTGCGCTCTCGAGCGCGCGGCGGCGTGCCCGCGGTCGTCCCGCGACCACTTCCCGGGGCAGCAGCCGGGCCCGCCCGCTCCTCCCCCTCTCTCACCGATAGCAGTGCGCCGGTCCCACCGGCACACAGAAGGACACTGCACATGTCTGTGGACATCACCCCCGAGTTCAATCCGCTGAGGTTGAGCTTCGACCGCCGGTTGAACCGGATCGCCGGGCCCAGCGGCCTCGTCATCTTCGGCGTGACCGGCGACCTCTCCCGCAAGAAGCTCATGCCCGCGGTCTACGATCTCGCCAACCGCGGCCTCCTGCCTCCCGGCTTCGCCCTCGTCGGATTCGCCCGGCGCGACTGGGACGACCAGGACTTCGAGCAGGTCGTCCACGACTCCGTGAAGAAGCACGCCCGCACCGAGTTCCACGAGGAGGTCTGGGCGCAGCTCGCGCAGGGCATCAGGTTCGTGCAGGGCGAGTTCGACGACCCCGAGGCGTTCGCCCGCCTGAAGACGACCGTCGACGACCTCGACCGCGAGCGCGGCACGAACGGCAACTTCGCCTTCTACCTCTCGATCCCCCCGAAGTCCTTCCCGCAGGTCACCGAGCAGCTGCGCAGCTCCGGCCTCGCCGAGCAGAAGGACGGCCAGTGGCGCCGCGTCGTCATCGAGAAGCCGTTCGGCAGCGACCTGAAGACGGCTCGCGAGCTGAACGACGTCGTCGAGTCGGTCTTCCCGCCCGACTCCGTCTTCCGGATCGACCACTACCTCGGCAAGGAGACGGTCCAGAACATCCTGGCCCTCCGCTTCGCCAACATGATGTACGAGCCGCTCTGGAACTCGAACTACGTCGACCACGTGCAGATCACCATGGCCGAGGACATCGGCGTGGGCGGGCGCGCGGGCTACTACGACGGCATCGGAGCGGCGCGCGACGTCATCCAGAACCACCTGCTGCAGCTGCTCGCCCTGACCGCCATGGAGGAGCCGATCTCGTTCGACGCGGCCGACCTCCGTGCGGAGAAGGAGAAGGTCCTCGCGGCCGTCCGCCTCCCCGCCGACCTCTCCACCGCGACCGCCCGCGGGCAGTACGCCGGCGGCTGGCAGGGCGGCGAGAAGGTGCTCGGCTTCCTCGAGGAGGACGGCATGAGCCCCACCTCGACCACCGAGACCTATGCCGCCATGCGCCTGGACATCGGCACCCGACGCTGGGCCGGCGTGCCGTTCTACCTGCGGGCCGGCAAGCGCCTCGGCCGCCGCGTCACCGAGATCGCGGTCGTGTTCAAGCGGGCACCGAAGCAGCTCTTCGCCGAGAGCCAGACCACGTCGCTGGGCCAGAACGCGCTCGTCATCCGGGTCCAGCCCGACGAGGGCGTCACCATGCGCTTCGGCTCGAAGGTGCCCGGCGCCGGCATGCAGGTGCGCGACGTGACGATGGACTTCGGCTACGGCCACGCGTTCACCGAGGCGAGTCCCGAGGCCTACGAGCGTCTCATCCTCGACGTCCTCCTGGGCGAGCCGCCGCTCTTCCCCCGGCACGAGGAGGTCGAGCTGTCCTGGAAGATCCTCGACCCGATCGAGGAGTTCTGGGCCACGCAGGGCCAGCCCGAGCAGTACCGCCCCGGAACCTGGGGCCCCGATTCCGCCGACGAGCTCCTCGCCCGCGACGGCCGCACCTGGAGGCGTCCATGATCGTCGATCTGCCCGACACCACGACGAGCGAGGTCTCGAAGACCCTCGTCAAGATCCGCGAGGAGGGCGGCGCCGTCGCCCTCGGCCGCGTCCTCACCCTCATCATCGCGACCTCCCGGGGTCACGAGGAGGAGGCCATCGAAGCCGCGAACGACGCGTCCCGCGAGCACCCGATGCGCGTCATCGTGGTCTCGAAAGACGACGGCACCACCACGGTCCCGGTCGACGCGACGGCGCGGGTCGACGCGCAGATCCGGGTCGGAGGCGACGCCGGCGCGAGCGAGGTCGTCGTGCTCCGTCCCTACGGGGACGCGGCCGAGGACGAGGAGAGCCTGGTCACGGGCCTGCTCCTCCCCGACGCCCCCGTCGTGGCCTGGTGGCCGAACAGCGCTCCGGACAACGCCTCCGCGTCCCCGATCGGCCGGATCGCCACCCGGCGGATCACCGACGCGTCGGCCCAGTCGAACCCGGCGGAGGCGCTGCACCACCTCGCCTCCACCTATGCCCCCGGCGACACCGACTTCGCCTGGACCCGCCTCACCCTCTGGCGCGCGCAGCTCGCAGCAGTGCTCGACCAGCCGCCCTACGAGCCGATCACGGCCGTCGAGGTCTCGGGCGCGCCCGACTCCCCCTCGACGATCCTGCTCGCCGCCTGGCTGCAGCTCGAGCTCGACATCCCCGTCGACCACGAGCTCACGATCAGCGCCACCGGGTCCAGCGGGATCCACGGCGTGCGGCTCATCCGCGACTCCGGAGTGATCGAGCTCGAGCGCTCGGTGCCCAACGTCGCGACGCTCACGCAGCCCGATCAGCCGGTCCACGACATCTCGCTCCCCCGCCGCAGCCTCCGGGACTGCCTGGCGGAGGAGCTGCGCCGGCTCGACCCGGATGACCTGTACGGTGAAGTGATCTCGCGCGGGGTCGACATGCTCACTGAGAAGGCCGAGGCCCGCAGCGCCTCCTGAGGCGTGGGCGCCCGTCCAGGGCGCCCACGCCTCAGAGCTTCCCGACACGGAGCCGAACCCCGCCGATCGGCACCCGAACCCGAAGGAGTCCCCTGAGATGACCACCGAACGCCGCGTGCTGGTCCACCGCGACAAGCAGACCCTCGCCGGCTCGGTCGCCGCCCGGTTCCTCACCAAGACGATCGACGTCCTCGACGACCTGGGTTCGGCGAACGTCGTGCTCACCGGAGGGACGATGGGAGCCGCCACGCTCAAGGAGATCGGCTCCTCCTCCGCCGCCGGCAACGTGGACTGGTCGCGCGTGCACTTCTGGTGGGGCGATGAGCGCTGGGTGCCCCGCGGCCACGAGGACCGCAACGACGTCCAGGCGGGGGACCTCTTCAGCGTCCTCGACGTGCCGGCGGCGAACGTGCACTCTTACCCGGCCTCGGACGAGGGTCTGGACCTCGACGGCGCCGCCGCTGCCTACGACGCGGAGCTGCGCGAGCACGCCTCCGAGGGGCGCGACTACCCGCGCTTCGACATCACCTTCCTCGGTGTCGGGCCGGACGGGCACATCGCGTCGCTGTTCCCCGAGCGCTCCGCGATCCGCTCCACGACTCCCGGCGTCCTCGCCGTCCGCAACTCGCCGAAGCCGCCGCCGGAGCGCCTCACCCTCACGCTGCCGCTGATCAACCAGTCGGACCGCATCTGGATGGTGCTCGCCGGCGCCGACAAGGCCTCGGCCCTGGGCCTCGCGCTCGCGGGTGCCAGCACGAACGAGGTGCCCGCGTCGGGCGCGTTCGGTCGCAAGCGCACGGTGTTCTTCGTCGACCAGGAGGCTGCGGCCGAGGTCCCCGAGTCGCTCATCGCTCCGAGCTACTGAGGCCGGTCCGGAAACGACGGAAGGCCCGTCCCCTGAGGGGGCGGGCCTTCCGTCATTCGTCGTGCGGTGAGGATCAGGACGGGGTCGCGGTGCCTCGTCGGGCGCGCAGCTGCTGCAGCGCCTCCTCGAGGAGCTGAGCCGCCTCGGCCTCGGTGCGGCGCTCCTTCACGTAGGCGAGGTGCGTCTTGTAGGGCTCGGTCTTCGCGACCTGGGGCGGGTTCGCCCGGTCGCGGCCCGCGGGGAGACCGGACTGCGGGGAGTCGATCACCTCGGGTATCTCGTCCTCGGGGAGGGCCGCCGAGAAGTGGCGCACCGTCTCATTGCCGAGAGCGTCCCAGTAGGAGACCGCGACGCGCTCCGCGTGGAAGCCCCGGTCCTGCTCGCCCATGGGTCCTGCGCCGACGCGCGAACCGCGGATTGCACTGCCGCCTGATGCCATTGCGAGTACCCCTATGCTCCGGTGGTGAACTTGGTGATGAGTCCGAGCACCACGATGCAGGCCAGCCAGACGACGCCCAGGATCACGGTGATGCGGTTGAGGTTGCGCTCGGCGACGCCCGACGCGCCGAGGTTGGAGGTGACTCCGCCCCCGAACATGTCGGACAGACCGCCGCCGCGCCCCTTGTGGAGCAGGATCAGCATGGTGAGCAGGAGGCTCGTGATGCCCAGGATGACCTGGAGCACGACCTGGAGGATGTCCACGCGGTACCTTTCGAAGTTCTGGCGCGTTGCGCGCCCCGACGAGTATAACGGCGCCTGCGAATCCGCGAGGAATGCGTCGTCCCGTGTTCGGGGCGATGTATACGAGTGTCCGTCGAGGGGCGGAGCGGGTGGCCTCGTCGCGGTGCCCTCGACAACCTCTTCAGTCGCCGGACCGCGAGCCTGTGATCCACGTACCAGCGGACCGATCGAGCCGAACGCGCCACTCTCTCGGAGAGCACCCCGCGACGAGCCGACAGCACCGCACCGGCCAACGCGCGAAGCCGGTGTGGGATCTCCGAGGCGAACCGGCGATCCGCGTCCCAGCGGATCTCCGTAGCCGAACGCATCCCGCTCTCGGAACCCCGCCCCGTCGCGAAGCCGACCCCGCCACGCCGCGCGGGGAGCGGCGTGGACGAAGCGAGGCGAACCGGCGATCCGCGTCCCAGCGGATCGACGTAGCCGAACGCATCCCGCTCTCGGAACCGCGCCCCGTCGCGAAGCCGACCGCGCCACGCCGTGCAGGGAGCGGCGTGGACGACGAGAGGGCGGGCCCGATGGGCCCGCCCTCTCGTCGCAGCAGCTCAGACCCCGACGTGGTTCCGGAATCGTGCGATCGCCGCGAACTCGTCGACCTGGAGGCTGGCGCCTCCGACGAGTGCTCCGTCGACGTCGGGCTCGCGCATGAAGCCGGCGATGTTTCCGGACTTCACGGAGCCGCCGTAGAGGATGCGGGTCTTCGCGGCGGTGTCGGCGCCGAGGACGTCGGCGACGACTCCGCGGAGCGCCTTGCAGACCTGCTGGGCCTGCTCGGGCGTCGCGGCCTGTCCGGAGCCGATGGCCCAGACCGGCTCGTAGGCGACGACGAGGTCGGCGTCCGCGGGGAGGCCGGTGAGGGCCTCCTTCAGCTGGGCGACCGGCACAGCCGACGGGCCGTGCTTCTCGAGGTCCTCCGCGGTCTCGCCGACGCAGATGATCGGAGCGACGCCGTGATTGACGGCCGCGGCCGACTTGGCGGCGATGTCCGCGTCCGTCTCGCCGTGGAGCGTGCGACGCTCCGAGTGGCCGACGATCACGTAATCGCAGTCGAGCTGCTTCAGGAACTGGCCCGAGATCTCACCGGTGTAGGCGCCGCTGTCGAACTTCGAGACGTCCTGCGCGCCGTACTTGAGCGGCAGCTTGTCCGAGTCGACGAGGATCTGCACGGGCCGGAGGTCCGTGAAGGGCGGGAACACCGCGACCTCGACACCGTCGAAGTCGTGGTCGGCGTCCTTGAGGCTCCACGCCAGCTTCTGCACGAAGGCGATGGCCTGGAGGTGGTCCAGGTTCATCTTCCAGTTGCCGGCGATGAGCGGGGTGCGGGCGGCGGTGTCTACCATCCGAGGACCTCCAGTCCGGGGAGGCGCTTGCCCTCGAGGAATTCGAGGCTCGCTCCGCCTCCCGTCGAGATGTGGCCGAACTGGTCGTCGCGGAACCCGAGGGCGCGGACGGCCGCGGCGGAGTCGCCTCCGCCGACGACGCTGAGGCCGTCGACCTCGGTGAGCGCCTGCGCGACGGTCTTGGTGCCCGCCGCGAACGGCTCGAGCTCGAAGACGCCCATGGGGCCGTTCCAGAACACCGTCTCGGACGCCGCGATGATCTCGGCGAAGTGCGCGGCGGTGTCCGGTCCGATGTCCAGGCCGAGGCCCTTCTCACCGAAGGGCGTGCCCTCGATCGCGTCGGCCGAGGCGACCTGGTGCTCGGCGTCGGGGCCGAACTCCGACGCCACGACGACGTCCGTCGGCAGGACGATCTCCACGCCCAGCTCCTTCGCCTTCGCGAGGTAGCCGAGCACGGTGTCGACCTGGTCCGCCTCCAGCAGGCTGGCGCCGACCTCGTGGCCCTGGGCCTTGAGGAAGGTGAACAGCATTCCGCCGCCGATGAGGATCGAGTCGACCTTCGGCAGCAGGTGCTCGATCACGCCGAGCTTGTCCGAGACCTTCGAGCCGCCGAGGACGACCGCGTAGGGGCGCTCGGGCTTCTCGGTGAGCCGCTCCAGCACCTCGAGCTCGGCCGCGATCAGCGTGCCGGCGGCGCTGGGGAGAAGCTCGGCGAGCTCGTAGACGCTCGCCTGCTTGCGGTGCACGACGCCGAACCCGTCGGAGACGAAGGCGTCGCCGTAGGCGGCCAGCTTCTCGGCGAAGGTGCGGCGCTCGGCTTCGTCCTTGCTCGTCTCGCCGGCGTTGAACCGGAGGTTCTCGAGGACGACGACCTGGCCGTCCTCGAGGGCGTCGACGGCGGCCGAGGCCGCCTCCCCGACGGTGTCCTCGGCGAAGGCCACCGAAGCGTCGAGCAGCTCGCCGAGGCGGGCGGCGACGGGAGCGAGGCTGTACTTCGCCTCGGGCTTCCCCTCGGGGCGCCCGAGGTGGCTCACGACCACGACTCGGGCGCCCTCGGAGACCAGACGCTGGAGCGTGGGCACCGACGCGCGCACGCGGCCGTCGTCCGTGATCGTTCCGTCCTTCAGGGGGACGTTCAGATCGCAGCGGACGACGACGCGCTTGCCTGCGAGGGAGCCCAGTGAGTCCAGAGTGCGGAACGTCACTGCGCGCAGCCCTTAGAGCTTGCCGGCGACGAACTCGGTGACGTCGACGAGGCGGTTGGAGTAGCCCCACTCGTTGTCGTACCAGGAGGCGACCTTGACCTGGCTGCCGATGACCTTCGTGAGGCCCGCATCGAAGATCGACGAGTGCGGGTCGGTCACGATGTCGCTCGAGACGATCGGGTCCTCGGTGTACTTGAGGATGCCCTTGAGGTCTCCCTCGGAGGCCGCCTTGTACGCCGCGTTGATCTCCTCGACGGTGGCGGGCTTGGTCAGCTCGACGGTGAGGTCGGTGATCGAGCCGGTCGGGACCGGGACGCGGAGGGCGTAGCCGTCGAGCTTGCCGACGAGCTCCGGGATGACCAGGCCGAGCGCCTTGGCGGCACCGGTCGAGGTCGGGATGATGTTGACGGCGGCGGCGCGGGCGCGACGCAGGTCGCTGTGCGGGCCGTCCTGGAGGTTCTGGTCGGCGGTGTACGCGTGGACCGTGGTCATCAGGCCGCGCTCGATGCCGAAGTTGTCGAGCAGCACCTTGGCGAGCGGCGCGAGGCAGTTCGTGGTGCAGGACGCGTTCGAGATGATGTCGTGCGTCGCGGGGTCGTAGGTGTTCTCGTTCACGCCGAGGACCAGGGTCGCGACGTCGCTGCCGGTGGCGGGAGCGGAGACGATGACCTTCTTGGCACCCGCGGTGATGTGCTTGCGCGCGTCCTCCGACTTGGTGAAGCGGCCGGTCGACTCGATGACGACGTCGACTCCCAGCTCGCCCCAGGGGAGGTTCGCGGGGTCGCGCTCCTCGAGGACGATGATCGGCTTGCCGTTGACGACGATGCGGTCGCCGTCGAGCTCGACGGTCGCGTCGAGGCGGCCCGTGATGGAGTCGTACTTCAGGAGGTGCGCGAGGGCCTTGTTGTCGGTGAGGTCGTTGACCGCGACGATCTCGAGGTCGCTGCCCTTGGCGAGGGCTGCACGGAAGAAGTTACGGCCGATACGGCCGAAGCCGTTGATGCCGATCTTGACGGACACAGATATCTCCTGGTGAGGAAAGGCACCTCGACGGTGCAGTGGAGGGGTGGAAGCCGACGACAGGGCGTCCCGGACGCGGGGCCCGGGACGCCGAGATCGCTACGACAGTAGCAGCAGGCCCGAAGTCTTCTCGCGGGCCTTCTCGAAGCGCGCGGAGACGTCGGCCCAGTTCACGATGTTCCAGAACGCCTTGACGTAGTCGGCCTTCACGTTGACGTAGTCGAGGTAGAAGGCGTGCTCCCACATGTCGAGGAGGAGGACCGGGACGGTCGCCGCGGCGAGGTTGCCCTGGTGGTCGTAGAGCTGCTCGATGATGAGCTTCTCGCCGAGCGAGTCCCAGGCGAGGATCGACCAGCCGGAGCCCTGGATGCCGAGGGCCGAGGCGGTGAAGTGGGCGCGGAACTTGTCGAACGACCCGAAGTTGTCGTCGATGGCCGCGGCGAGCTCGCCGACGGGCTTGTCGCCGCCGTCCGGCGAGAGGTTGTTCCAGAACACGGTGTGGTTCACGTGACCGGCGAGGTTGAAGGCGAGGTCCTTCTGGAGCTTGTTCACGTTCGCGAGGTTCTCGCTGTCGCGAGCCTCCTGCAGCGAGGCGAGGGCGGTGTTCGCCCCGGCCACGTACGTCGCGTGGTGCTTGTCGTGGTGGAGCTCCATGATCCGCCCACTGATGTTCGGCTCGAGGGCCGAGTAGTCGTAGGGCAGTTCGGCGAGCGTGTAGTCAGCCATGTGCGATCTCCTGTTCGTGGTCGTCGCTCCCGTGCGACCCGCCGGCGTCTCGGCGTCCTCCGCGAGGCGGAGGAGGAGGGCCGGGAGTGTCCTGAGCGACCCGATCAGTCTAGCGAGGGGGCCCCTCCGCGTTCGGAGGGCTTGCGTTGTTCGACCAGGAGACACTCAGCGTTCGCCGGGCGGGGCGCGCCGTGCGGCCGGGCCTACAGGTCCTGCAGCTCTGCCGGGAGGTTCGCGTCGGTGCCCGGGATGTCGAGGTCGGACGCGCGCTTGTCGGCCATCGCGAGGAGGCGGCGGATGCGGCCGGCGACGGCGTCCTTCGTCATCGGCGGATCGGCGTGGTGGCCGAGCTCGTCGAGGCTCGCGTCGCGGTGGGCGAGGCGCAGGCGCCCGGCGTAGCGGAGGTGCTCGGGGATGTCGTCGCCCAGGATCTCCATCGCGCGCTCGACGCGGGCGCACGCCGCGACGGCGGCCTGGGCGGAGCGGCGGAGGTTCGCGTCGTCGAAGTTGACGAGGCGGTTCGCGGTCGCCCGCACCTCGCGGCGCTGGCGCAGCTCCTCCCAGCTCGCGACGGTCGCGGTCGCGCCCATCAGGGTGAGCATCGCGCTGATGCTCTCGCCGTCGCGGATGACGACCCGGTGGACGCCGCGCACCTCGCGGGACTTGGCCTGGACTCCCAGGCGTCCGGCGGCTCCGACGATCGCCATGGCCGCCTCGTTGCCGGGGCAGATGATCTCGAGCGCCGCGGAGCGGCCCGGGTCGGTCAGCGAGCCCTGGGCGAGGAAGGCGCCGCGCCACAGGGCGGCGAGCTCCTCGCGGGAGCCGGTCGTGAGGCGGTTGGGCAGGCCGCGGACGGGCCGGCCCCGCTGGTCGAGGAGGCCGGTCTGCCGGGCGAGGGTGTCCCCGCCCTCGACGACGCGCACCAGCCAGCTCGTGGTCCTCCGGGATCCGCCGGCCGAGACGATGCTGCCCTCGCTGCGGACGCCGTACAGCTCGGCGAGGTCGCGGCGCACGCGGGTCGCGAGCGGGGCGGAGTCGAGCTCGACCTCGACCGCGAGGCGGTTGGAGATGATGTGCAGTCCTCCGGAGAAGCGGAGGATGGTCGCCAGTTCGGCGGCACGGACGGTGTTCTTGCGCGAGACGATCGCGACCAGTTCGCCCTTGACGTCTGCGGTGAGGGCCACGGAGTCTTCCTTACGTCGGGTGCGCGGCTGAGCGCGCGGGGATCATTCTCGGCCGAGGTCGCGGTGCGCCACGTTGACGGCGACGCCCGGCAGCTCGGCCAGACGGGCCGCGACACGGCCCGCGACCGCGACGGAGCGGTGCTTGCCTCCCGTGCAGCCGATCGCGATGGTCGCGTGGCGCTTGTTCTCGCGCTGGTAGCCGTCGAGCACGGGGCGCAGGGCCCGGGAGTAGGAGTCGATGAACTCCTCGGCGCCCTGCTGGGCCAGCACGTAGTCTCTCACCTCTTCGTCGAGACCCGTGTGCGGACGCAGCTCCGGGATCCAGTACGGGTTCGGCAGGAACCGCGCGTCGGCCACCATGTCGGCGTCCGTCGGCAGCCCGTACTTGAAGCCGAAGCTCATCACCGTGACCTGGAGGCCCGCGCGGCCGGCCTCGGCGAAGCGCTCGGTGATGCTGGTGGCCAGCTGGTGGATGTTGAGGTCCGAGGTGTCGATGACGATGTCGGCCGACTCCCGCAGCTGAGCGAGGCGCGTCCGCTCGGCGGAGATGCCGTCGAGGAGGGTCCCCCGGCCCTGCAGCGGGTGCGGACGGCGCACCTGCTCGAAGCGGCGGACGAGCGCGGCGTCGGTGGCCTCGAGGAACACCACTCGGAGGTCGACCCCGGCGCGCAGCTCGCGGACGATGTCGCCGAGGTCCTCGAAGAAGTCGCGTCCGCGGACGTCGACGACCGCCGCGATCTTCGGCAGCGTGTCCCCTGCACGCTGCGCCAGGTCGACCAGCGGGCGCAGCATCTGCGGCGGCAGGTTGTCGACGACGTACCAGCCGAGGTCCTCCAGCGCGTTCGCGGCCGTGGACCGGCCCGCTCCGGACATCCCCGTGACGATCAGCACGTCCTGCTGCTCGCTCTCCGTGCTCATGCGCTCTCCGTGCTCGTGTCTGCTCGTGTCCTCGGTGCCGGGCACCGGCCGCTCTCCCCCGGAGCGCGGGCCTCCAGCCTAGGGCGTGCCCCCGACGGCGGACCCGTCCGGATGCAGGTGCGCGTGGATCGCGCCCGCCAGCGTCGGGCCGATGCCCTTGACCTCGGCGATCTCGGCCTCGCCCGCCTCGCGGAGCCGGGCGACGGATCCGAAGTGCTTCAGCAGGTCGCGAACTCGCGTGCCTCCGAGCCCGGGCACCTCGGCCAGCTGCGACGAGATGTCGCGCTTGCGACGCGTCCTCTGGTGGGTGATCGCGAAGCGGTGCGCCTCGTCGCGGATGCGCTGGAAGAGGAAGAGCGCATCGCTGTTGCGCGGCAGGATGACGGGGAAGTCGGAGTCCGGCAGCCAGATCTCCTCGAGGCGCTTGGCGATCCCGCAGAGGGTGATGCCGGTCACCCCGGACTCGTCGAGCGCGCGCTGCGCGGCTGCGACCTGCGGCTGGCCGCCGTCGACGATCAGCAGCTGCGGGGGGTACGAGAACTTGCGCCGCTTGGCCTCGCCGGTCTCGGGGTCGACCGCCGCGGGCTCGACCGGCTCGCGGAGGTACGCGAGGCGGCGGGTGAGCACCTGGTGCAGCGACTCGGTGTCGTCCGTCGACTCCGCGATGGAGAACCGCCGGTACTGGTCCTTCCGCGCGAGCCCGTCCTCGAAGACCACCATCGAGGCGACGATGTTGGTGCCGCTGAGGTGGGAGACGTCGTAGCACTCCATCCGGAGCGGCGCCTCGCTCATGCCGAGGGCGTCGCGGATGTCCTCCAGGGCCTGCGTCCGAGCGGTGAAGTCGGCGGAGCGGCGGGTCTTGTAGAGCATCAGCGAGTGCTTCGCGTTCTGCGTCGCCGTCTCGAGGAGGGCGGCCTTGTCTCCGCGCTGGGCCGCTCGGAGGCGCACGTTCGTGCCGCGCAGTCCGCTCAGCCACTCCTCGAGCGCCTCGGTGTCCTCGGGCAGCTCCGGCACGACGACCTCCCGGGGCGGGACGTCGCCGGTCTCGTAGGCGGCCTGGAGTGCCGTGTCGACGAGCTCCGCCGTGCTCATGTCGAGCTCCTTGTCGACGACCCAGCCCCGCTCGCCGCGGATGCGCCCGCCGCGGACCCGGAACTGCTGCACGGAGGCGGCGAGCTCGTCGTGGACGATCGCGTAGAGGTCGACGTCCACGTTGTCCTTGAGCACGACCGCGCTCTTGGCGAGGACCGCGTCGAGGGCGGCGGCCTGATCGCGCAGCTTCCCCGCGCGCTCGTACTCCATCGCCGCCGCGGCCTCGCGCATCTCCTTCTCGAGCTCGCCGATCATCCGGCGGTCGTGGCTGCCCATGAAGGCGACGAAGCGGTCGACCATCTCGCGGTGCTCGGCGAAGGTGACGCGGTGGGAGCAGGGCCCGCCGCAGCGGCCGATCTGCGACGCGAAGCAGGGCTTGCCGCTCTGCATGGCGCGCTTGTAATTGGAGTCGTTGCAGGTCCTGATCGGGAACGCCTTGATCATCAGGTCGATCGTCTCGTGGATCGCCCAGATCTTCGGGTAGGGCCCGAAGTAGCGGGCCTTCCTGATCTTGGCGTTCCGCGTGACCATCACCCGCGGGGCCTCGTCGCCGAGCGTCACCGCCATGTAGGGGTAGGACTTGTCGTCGCGGAACTTGACGTTGAAGGGTGGATCGAACTCGTTGATCCAGGTGAACTCGAGCTGCAGGGCCTCGACGTCGGTGCCGACGACGGTCCACTCGACGCCGGAGGCCGAGGTGACCATCCGCCGGGTGCGCTCGTGCAGGCTCGGCAGCGGGGCGAAGTAGTTGCTCAGCCGCGCGCGGAGGTTCTTGGCCTTGCCCACGTAGAGCACCCGCCCCCGGGCGTCCGTGAAGCGGTACACGCCCGGGAGGGTCGGGATCTCACCCGGCTTCGGCCGGAAGTCGACTGTCTGCGCCATGCCTCTCGCTCGCGTCAGCCGAGGATCTCGGCGAGGAACATGCCGGTGTGGCTGCCCTCGACCTTCGCCACGTGCTCGGGGGTGCCCACCGCGACCACCTGTCCGCCGCCGGCGCCGCCCTCGGGACCCATGTCGATCAGCCAGTCGGCCGACTTGATGACGTCGAGGTTGTGCTCGATGGTTATCACCGTGTTGCCCTTGTCGACCAGGCCGTTGAGGACGAGGAGGAGCTTGCGGACGTCCTCGAAGTGCAGGCCCGTCGTCGGCTCGTCGAGCACGTAGACGCTGCGGCCGTTGGAGCGGCGCTGGAGCTCGGTCGCCAGCTTGACGCGCTGCGCCTCGCCGCCGGAGAGCGTGGTCGCGCTCTGCCCGAGGCGGACGTAGCCGAGGCCCACCTCCACCAGCGTGCGGAGGAAGCGGTGGATCGCCGTGATCGGCTCGAAGAAGTCGGCCGCCTCGGCGATCGGCATGTCGAGCACCTCGGCGATGTTCTTGCCCTTGTACTGCACGGTCAGGGTGTCGCGGTTGTAGCGCGCTCCCCCGCAGACCTCACACGCGACGTAGACGTCGGGCAGGAAGTTCATCTCGATCTTGATGGTGCCGTCGCCCGAGCAGGCCTCGCAGCGGCCGCCCTTGACGTTGAAGCTGAAGCGGCCGGGCAGGTACCCCCGCGCCTTCGCCTCGGTGGTCTCGGCGAAGAGGTTGCGGATGCGGTCGAACACGCCCGTGTAGGTGGCGGGGTTCGAGCGCGGCGTGCGGCCGATCGGATTCTGGTCGACGTGCACGACCTTGTCGAGGTTCTCGAGGCCGGTGACGCGCGTGTGCTTGCCCGGCACCTTGCGGGCGCCGTTGAGCTGGTTGGCGAGCACGCGGTAGAGGATGTCGTTCACGAGGGTGCTCTTGCCGGAGCCGGAGACCCCGGTGACCGCGACGAACGTGCCGAGCGGGAACTCCGCGTCGACCTTGCGGAGGTTGTTGGCGTTCGCCCCGACGACCTTGATCATCCGCTTGCGGTCGATCTTCCGCCGCTTCTTCGGGACCTCGATCGCCTTGCGGCCCGAGACGTAGTCGCCGGTCAGCGAGTGGGTGTTCTCGAGCAGCGACTCGTAGGAGCCGGAGTGCACGACCTTGCCGCCGTTGACCCCGGCGCCCGGGCCGATGTCGACGATCCAGTCGGCGGTGCGGATGGTGTCCTCGTCGTGCTCGACCACGATCAGCGTGTTGCCCAGATCGCGCAGCTTGATGAGGGTGTCGATCAGGCGGCGGTTGTCGCGCTGGTGCAGGCCGATGCTCGGCTCGTCGAGCACGTAGAGCACGCCGGTCAGCCCGGAGCCGATCTGGGTCGCCAGGCGGATGCGCTGCGCCTCGCCGCCCGACAGGGAGGCGGCGGCGCGCGAGAGGTTGAGGTAGTTGAGCCCGACTTCGATGAGGAAGTCGATGCGCGCGCGGATCTCGCGTAGCACCTGCGCGGCGATGTGCGCCTCGCGGTCGGTCAGCTCGAGCCGGCTCATGAAGTCCTGGGCGTCGCCGAGGCTGAGGTCGGCCACGTCCGCGATGCTCGCCCCGTGCACGAGCACGGCGAGCACCTCGGGCTTGAGGCGGGAGCCCTTGCACACGGGGCAGGGCACCTCGCGGAGGAACTCGGACCAGCGGGTGCGCTGGACGTCGGTCTCGGCCTGGACGAACTGGCGCTCGATGTAGGGCACGACGCCCTCGAAGCCCGAGGTGTAGCTCATCTCGCGGCCGTAGCGGTTCTTCCACTTGACCTTGACCTCGAAGTTGTCGCCGTGGAGGACGGCCTGCTGCACCTCGGTGCTGAGGCGCTTCCACGGGGTGGTGAGCGTGAAGCCGAGGTCGCGGGAGAGGCCGTCGAGCAGCTTCTCGTAGTACTGGAACAAGCCCTTGCCCTGGGTGGTCCAGGGGATGATGACGCCCTCGGCGATGCTCAGGTCGGGGTCGCCGAGCAGCAGCTCGTCGTCGACCGACATGCGCGTGCCGAGGCCCGAGCACTCCGGGCAGGCGCCGAAGGGCGCGTTGAAGGAGAAGGTCCGCGGCTCGATCTCGGTCAGCGAGATCGGGTGGTTGTTGGGGCAGGACAGCTTCTCGGAGTAGGTGGTCCAGGCGCCGTCGCCCTCGCCGTCGACGTAGTTGATCTGCACGATGCCGTCGGTGAGCCGCAGGGCCGTCTCGAGCGAGTCGGTGAGGCGCCCGAGGATGTCGGGGCCGGCCACGAGCCGGTCGACCACGACGGAGATGTCGTGCTTGTACTGCTTCTTGAGCACCGGCGGCTCGCTCAGCTGGACGAGCTTCCCGTCCACCATGGCGCGGGAGTAGCCGCCCGCGGTCAGCTCCTTCAAGAGGTCGACGAACTCGCCCTTCTTCTGGGAGACGACGGGGCTGAGGATCTGGTAGCGGGTACCGGTCTCGAGCTCCATCAGCTGGTCGGCGATCTGCTGCACGGTCTGCGCGGAGATCCGCTCGCTGCAGATGGGGCAGTGCGGGACGCCGATGCGCGCCCACAACAGACGCATGTAGTCGAAGATCTCGGTGATCGTGCCGACGGTGGAGCGCGGGTTGCGGTTCGTCGACTTCTGGTCGATCGAGACCGCGGGGCTGAGGCCCTCGATGAAGTCGACGTCCGGCCGGTCCACCTGCCCGAGGAACTGGCGGGCGTACGCGGAGAGGGACTCGACGTAGCGCCGCTGGCCCTCCGCGAAGATCGTGTCGAAGGCCAGGGAGGACTTGCCCGAGCCCGAGAGACCGGTGAACACCACCATCGAGTCGCGCGGGATCTCGAGGTCGACGTTCTGCAGGTTGTGCACCCGCGCGCCGCTCACCACCAGCTTCGAGGACGACTCGTCGAGCGAGGAGACGAAGCGGTGGAAGGAGGGAGAGGGGGTGGAGGAGGGGTCCGTAACGGCGTTCAGGATCGACACTCCGAAAGTGTATGCGGAGCCACCGACATCGCCCGTGGCGTTCGCTGGGCGCTGATCCGCGGGCCCCTCCCCTTGCGGATCAGCGCCCCCGATCAGGACAGGTGCCCGGCCTTCTCCATCTGGCGGAGCTCGCGCTTGAGCTCCTGGACCTCGTCCCGCAGCCGGGCCGCGAGCTCGAACTTGAGCTCGCCCGCCGCCTGGAGCATCTGCCCGTTGAGGTCGGAGATGATCGCCTCGAGGTCGTTGCCGCCGTTCGCGGCGAGACCCTGACGGCGCAGGTTCGGCGTCGGGCTCTTCTTCTTGGCGTCGCGCCCGGCGAGCAGCTTGGCGGTGTCGGCCCCCTCGCGGGCGAGGGCGTCGGTGATGTCGGCGATCTTCTTCCGCAGCGGCGTCGGGTCGATGCCGTGGTCGAGGTTGTAGGCGACCTGCTTCTCGCGTCGGCGGTCGGTCTCGTCGATCGCGAGCCGCATCGAGTCCGTCACCTTGTCGGCGTACATGTGGACCTCGCCCGAGACGTTGCGCGCCGCACGGCCGATCGTCTGGATGAGCGACGTGGACGAGCGGAGGAAGCCCTCCTTGTCGGCGTCGAGGATCGCCACGAGCGAGACCTCGGGCAGGTCGAGCCCCTCGCGCAGCAGGTTGATGCCGACCAGGACGTCGTACACGCCCGCCCGCAGCTCCGAGAGGAGCTCGACGCGCCGCAGGGTGTCGACGTCGGAGTGCAGGTAGCGGACCCGGACGCCGGCCTCCGTGAGGAAGTCGGTGAGCTCCTCGGCCATGCGCTTCGTCAGCGTCGTGACGAGCACGCGCTCGTCGCGCTCGGTGCGGCGCTTGATCTCCTCGAGCAGGTCGTCGATCTGGCCCTTCGTCGGCTTGACGACGATCTCGGGGTCGATCAGGCCGGTCGGGCGGATGATCTGCTCGACGATGCCGTCGGCGATACCCATCTCGTAGCGGCCCGGGGTCGCCGAGAGGTAGACGGTCTGGCCGACGCGCGACTTGAACTCCTCCCACTTCAGGGGCCGGTTGTCCATCGCCGAGGGCAGGCGGAAGCCGTGCTCGACCAGCGTGCGCTTGCGGGACGCGTCGCCCTCGTACATCGCACCGATCTGCGGCACCGTCACGTGCGACTCGTCGATCACGACGAGGAAGTCGTCCGGGAAGTAGTCGAGCAGGCAGTGCGGGGCCTCGCCCGACTCGCGGCCGTCGATGTGGCGGGAGTAGTTCTCGATGCCGGAGCAGAATCCGATCTGCTGCATCATCTCGAGATCGAAGGTCGTGCGCATCCGCAGGCGCTGCGCCTCGAGGAGCTTGTTCTGCTTCTCGAGGTCGGCCAGGCGCACCTCGAGCTCCTGCTGGATGGTGTCGATCGCACGGTGCATGACGTCTTGGCTGGCGACGTAGTGCGAGCCGGGGAAGACCGACACGGAGTCGAGCTTCCGGACGATGTCGCCGGTGAGCGGGTGGAGCGTGTAGAGCGCCTCGATCTCGTCGCCGAACATCTCGATCCGGATCGCGAGCTCCTCGTACATCGGGATGATCTCGATCGTGTCGCCCCGCACCCGGAAGGTGCCGCGGGCGAAGTCGACGTCGTTGCGCGCGTACTGCATCGACACGAACTTGCGGATGAGGCGGTCCCGGTCGACCCGCTGGCCGACCTGGAGCGCCACCATCGCCTCGAGGTACTGCTCGGGCTGGCCGAGGCCGTAGATGCACGAGACGGTCGACACCACGATCACGTCGCGGCGGCTCAGGAGCGAGTTCGTGGTGGAGTGGCGCAGCCGCTCGACCTCGGCGTTGACCGAGCTGTCCTTCTCGATGAAGGTGTCGGTCTGCGGGACGTATGCCTCGGGCTGGTAGTAGTCGTAGTACGAGACGAAGTACTCGACGGCGTTGTTGGGGAACAGCTCGCGGAACTCGTTGGCGAGCTGCGCGGCGAGGGTCTTGTTGTGCGCGAGCACGAGCGTGGGGCGCTGCACGGCCTCGACGAGCCAGGCCGTGGTCGCGGACTTGCCGGTCCCGGTGGCGCCCAGCAGGACGACATCGGTCTCGCCGGCGTTGATGCGGGCGCTCAGATCGGCGATCGCGCCGGGCTGGTCACCGCTCGGCTTGTACTCGCTGATGACCTCGAACGGGTGCACGGCACGGGTTGGCTCCATGGTTCGAAGCGTAGCCGCGACCACCGACACCGGACGGCGCGTGCGCTGGCGGCGAACGGGGGTGCGCTCCCCGACCGGGCCGCTCGGGCACGAGGGCGGGTGTCCGGGAGGGACCGTCAGCGGGCGAGCCGCTCCCACAGCGCGTCGGTCCGAGCGAGCGTCTCCTCCAGCGTGCCGGAGGAGTCGATCACGACGTCGGCGAGGGCGAGGCGCTCCTCGTCGCTCGCCTGCGACGAGACCCGCGCACGAGCCTCCTCCTCGGTCAGTCCCCGGAGGGCGACGAGACGCTCGATGCGGAGGGGCTGCGGCGCGTGCACGACGACCACCTCGTCGAACTCCCCCGCTCCACGGCCCTCGGCCAGGAGGGGGACGTCGTAGACGACCACCGCGTCCGGGTCCGCCTCGGCGGCCTCCGCGAACAGCCGCTGCGAGCGGAGCGTCACCGCCGGATGGGTGATCGCATTGAGGTCGGCGCGGGCCGCCGCGTCCGAGAAGACGATCGCGCCGAGCGCCGGGCGGTCCAGCGCGCCGTCCGCGCGGATCACGGACGGGCCGAAGCGCTCGGCGATCGCCGCCAGCGCCGGCTCCCCCGGCTCGACGACCTCGCGCGCGAGGACGTCGGCGTCGACCACCACCGCTCCGTGCTCGGCGAGACGGCGGGCGACAGTGGACTTGCCCGAGGCGATGCCTCCGGTGAGGGCGACGAGATGCACCCGGCCACCCTACCCAGCGCCGTCGCCCGGAACGCCGAACGGCCGGCCCCCGAGGGGACCGGCCGTTCGATGCGATGTGCTCGCGATCAGTTGTTCGAGGACAGCTTCTCGCGGAGCGCGGCGAGCGACTCGTCGTCGGCGAGGGTGCCGCCGGTGGTCGACTCGCTGGTGAAGCCGGCGCCGACCGAGACGCCCTCGGAGACGGTGGCCGCCTCCTCCTGCGACTTGGCCACCTGGGCCTTGTGGGCCTCCCAGCGCGCCTGAGCAGCGGCGTACTCCTGCTCCCAGGCCTCGCGCTGCGATTCGAAGCCCTCGCGCCACTCGTTGGTCTCGGGGTCGAAGCCCTCGGGGTACTTGTAGTTCCCCTGGTCGTCGTACTCCGTGGCCATGCCGTAGAGCGCCGGGTCGAACTCGGTGCCCTCGGGGTCGACGTTCTCGTTCGCCTGCTTGAGCGAGAGGGAGATGCGGCGACGGTCGAGGTCGATGTCGATGACCTTGACGAACACCTCTTCGCCGACCGACACGACCTGCTCGGCGAGCTCGACGTGCTTGCCCGACAGCTCGGAGATGTGGACGAGGCCCTCGATGCCGTCCGCGACGCGGACGAAGGCACCGAACGGGACCAGCTTCGTGACCTTGCCCGGCGCGACCTGTCCGATCGCGTGGGTGCGGGCGAAGACCTGCCACGGGTCCTCCTGGGTCGCCTTGAGCGAGAGCGACACGCGCTCGCGGTCGAGGTCGACCTCGAGGATCTCGACGGTGACCTCCTGGCCCACCTCGACGACCTCGGAGGCGTGCTCGATGTGCTTCCAGGAGAGCTCGGAGACGTGGACGAGACCGTCGACGCCGCCGAGGTCGACGAACGCACCGAAGTTGACGATCGACGACACGACGCCCTTGCGGACCTGACCCTTGTGCAGGTTGTTCAGGAACGTGGTGCGGCTCTCGGACTGGGTCTGCTCGAGGAGCGCGCGACGCGACAGGACCACGTTGTTGCGGTTCTTGTCGAGCTCGAGGATCTTCGCCTCGATCTCCTGGCCGAGGTACGGCGTGAGATCGCGGACGCGGCGCAGCTCGATGAGCGAGGCCGGGAGGAAGCCGCGGAGGCCGATGTCGACGATGAGACCACCCTTGACGACCTCGATGACCGAGCCGGTGACGACGCCGTCCGACTCCTTGATCTTCTCGACGTCGCCCCACGCGCGCTCGTACTGCGCACGCT
The DNA here is from genome assembly GCF_002932315.1 of Rathayibacter sp. AY1C9. Taxonomy (NCBI): domain Bacteria; kingdom Bacillati; phylum Actinomycetota; class Actinomycetes; order Micrococcales; family Microbacteriaceae; genus Rathayibacter; species Rathayibacter sp. AY1C9. Next base: position 47,166 of record NZ_PSVZ01000003.1, on the reverse strand, counting down.
TCTTGGACAGGATCAGGCGACCCTCCTTGTCCTCCTTCTGGAGGACGAGGGCCTCGACGCTGTCGCCCACGTTGACGACCTCGGAGGGGTCGACGTCGTGCTTGATGGAGAGCTCGCGCGAGGGGATGACGCCCTCGGTCTTGTAGCCGACGTCGAGGAGGACCTCGTCGCGGTCGATCTTCACGACGGTGCCTTCGATGAGGTCTCCGTCGTTGAAGAACTTCAGAGTCTTTTCGACCGCGGCAAGAAAGTCTTCAGCAGACCCGATGTCGTTGATCGCGACCTGCTTGGTTGCCTTGTCGGTCGTTGCGGTTGTCATTAAGGGATGCTCCAGGATGGATGGGTCTCGGGCGGCGGCCGCCTGCGGGCCTCGCGGCTCGGCGGAGTGGTGACCACTGCGGTGGTGAGGGATGTGCCTCCGGCCCGGGAGCCGCGCTCGGCCGGCCGGAGGACCGGCCTTCCTCGCGCGCCGCGGGCACGGCGGCGCCACAGATGTGACACCCCAGCTTAGACGCCCCGGGAGGCGCACGGCAATCTCGCCGCGCCCGTCCAGGCGCGGGTTCCGGAGTCAGCCGGCGAGGGAGGAGCGGAGGGTGTCGAGACCGACGCCGCCGAGGTCGAGCGCCCTCCGGTGGAAGGCCGCGAGCGAGAACGCGGCGCCCTCGCGCGCCTCCGCCTCGTCGCGCAGCTGCTCCCAGATCCGCTGCCCGATCTTGTAGGACGGAGCCTGCCCCGGCCAGCCGAGGTACCGGTTCACCTCGAAGCGCACGAACGCGTCGTCCATGTTCACGTTGGCCCGCATGAAGTCGAGGGCCGACTCGGCGGTCCAGACGGTGCCGGAGCCCGGCATCGGCTTCTGGAGGTGCACGCCGATGTCCAGCACGACGCGCGCCGCGCGCATCCGCTGGCCGTCGAGCATGCCCAGGCGGTCGGCCGGGTCGTCGAGGTAGCCGAAGCGCTCCATCAGCCGCTCCGCGTAGAGCGCCCAGCCCTCGGCATGGCCGGAGGTCCCGGCGAGCTGACGGCGCCAGGTGTTGAGGCGGGCGCGGTTGTGGACGGCCTGGCCGATCTGCAGGTGATGGCCCGGGACGCCCTCGTGGTAGACCGTGGTCAGCTCCCGCCAGGTGGCGAACTCGGTGACTCCGGCCGGGACCGACCACCACATCCGCCCCGGGCGCGAGAAGTCGTCGCTCGGACCGGTGTAGTAGATGCCGCCCTCCTGGGTCGGCGCGATCCTGCACTCGAGGCGGCGCACCTCCTCCGGGATGTCGAAGGCGGTGCCGGCGAGCTCGCGGACGGAGCGGTCGCTGGTCTCCTGCATCCAGGCCTGCAGAGCGTCGACGCCGTGCAGAGTGCGGGCCGGGTCCGCCTCGAGGTGGGCGATCGCCTCGGCGACGGAGGCGCCGGGCAGGATCTCGCGCGCGATCGCCTCCTGCTCGGACGTCATGCGGGCCAGCTCCTCGATCCCCCACTCGTAGGTCTCGTCGAGGTCGACGACAGCGCCGAGGAAGCGGCGGGAGTGCAGCGCGTACAGCTCCCGGCCGACGGCGTCCTGCTCGGTCGCGGCGGGGGCGAGCTCGCCCCGGAGGAACTGCGCGAGCGACCCGTAGGCGGCCGAGGCACGGCGGGCGCCGTCCTCCAGTCGCTGAGCGAGCGACGCGGGCAGGGATCCGGCGGCGGGAGCGGCCTCCGCGGCCAGCTCGGCGAAGAACCCGCGGGGAGCGGCGATCTTCCGCGCCTGCTCGGCGACGAGCTCGACCTGGCGGCGGGCGGGGACCACGCCGGTGCGGATCCCCTCGCGCAGGGTCTCCGCGTAGCCCTCTAGGGCGGCCGGCACGGCCAGCAGCCGCTCGGCGACCGCCTCCCAGTCGGCGACCTCGTCCGTCGGCATCAGGTCGAAGACGTCGCGCAGCTCCTGCGCCGGGGACGCGATCACGTTGAGGTCCCGCAGCGGCAGACCGGCGTCGTGCCCCTCCAGGGAGAGCCGGAGCTCGGCGCCGAGGTCGGCGACCGTGACGCAGTCGACGTCGTCCACGGGGTCGGCGGCCTCGAGCTCGGCGAGGGCCGAGGCGGTCGCCGCCCGGGCCTGCTCGAGACCGGCCGGCGAGTAGTCGCCCAGACGGCCGTTCGCGCCGCTGCGTCCGATCGCGGTGCCGAGGGTGGGGTCGAGGTCGACGAGCGTGTCGACCCAGCGCTCGGCGACGGCGTCGACGGCGGTGGGCTCGCGGGGGGTGTCGGTGCTCATGCCTCCGAGCCTAGCCAGGCCCTGCGGCCGGCTCAGTGCGCGGCGACGTCCCAGTCGGACCCGTGGCCCACCTGCACCTCGAGCGGGACGCTCAGGTCGGCGGCACCCGCCATCCGGCCGCGGACGATCGCCTCGAGCGGCTCCTCCTCGCCGGGGGCGACGTCGAAGATCAGCTCGTCGTGCACCTGGAGGAGCATCCGAGAGCCGAGCCCCTGCTCGTCGAGGTCGGCCTGCACGCCGATCATCGCGCGCTTCATGATGTCGGCGGCCGAGCCCTGGATCGGCGAGTTGAGTGCCGCCCTCTCAGCGTTGTCGCGGAGGACGCGGTTCGCGCTCTGCAGGTCGGGGAACGGACGCCGGCGTCCGAAGATCGTCTCGGTGTAGCCGGTCTCGCGGGCCTGCTCGACGACGCTGCGGAGGTAGTCGCGCACCGCGCCGAAGCGGACGAAGTAGTCGGTCATCAGCTGCTTGGCCTCGGCGCTCGAGATGCGCAGCTGCTTCGACAGGCCGAAGGCGCTCAGGCCGTAGGCGAGGCCGTAGGACATCGCCTTGACCTTGTTGCGCATGGCCGAGGTGACGTCGCCCGGATCGACGCCGAAGATCCGCGATCCGACGAAGCGGTGCAGGTCCTCGCCGGAGTGGAAGGCCTCGATCAGCCCGGCGTCCCCGGAGAGGTGCGCCATGATCCGCATCTCGATCTGCGAGTAGTCGGCGGTGAGGAGGGTGCTCGCCTCCGCTCCGTGGACGAAGGCGGTGCGGATGCGGCGGCCCACCTCGCTGCGGACGGGGATGTTCTGCAGGTTCGGGTCGTTGGAGGAGATCCGGCCGGTGGCCGTGCCGGTCTGGTCGTAGCTGGTGTGGATCCGGCCGTCGGCGGTGACCGACTTCTCGAGCGTCTCGATGATCTGCTTGAGCTTGGTCGCGTCGCGGTGCTCGAGGAGCAGCCCGAGGAACGGGTGCGGGTGGGACTCCTGCAGGTCGGCGAGGGCGGAGGCGTCGGTGGTGTAGCCCGTCTTCGTGGCCCGGGTGCGCGGCATGTCGAGCTCCTCGAAGAGGACCTGCTGCAGCTGCTTGGGCGAGCCGAGGTTCATCTCGTGGCCGATCTCGGCGAACGCGCGGCTCGCGAGGTCGGCGGCCGAGACGGTCAGCTCGGCGCGGAGGCGCGCCAGCACGTCGGCGTCGATCGCGACGCCGGTGAGCTCCATCGTCGCGAGGACCTGGACGATCGGCAGCTCGATGTCGACGAGCACCGAGAGCATCCCCTCGCCCAGCCGCTCGCGCAGCGGAGCGACGAGCCGGTACGCGTACCAGGCCTCGGTGGCGGGCCCCATCGGCTCGACGGTGGGGACCAGCTGGTTCGGGTCGCCCTGCGCCATGGTCTCGTCGAGGTGCTGCGCGACCTGCGCCGCGAGCGTGGCCGGATGCCCGGTGGGCTGCACCAGCCAGGAGGCGACGCGGGTGTCGAACGCGAGCCCCGCGACGGGGAGTCCGGCCCTCCGCAGCGCCTTGATCTGGGGCTTCGCGTCGGCGAAGTACTTGGGGGCGGGCCCGGCCAGCCACTGCTCGAGCGCGGTGTAGTCGGGCCGCTCGGCGGCCCACGGGACGAACGCCGTCTCCTTCTCGACCGCGAGGCCCACACCCTCGAGCCCGCCGGCTCCGAGCAGGACGTGCACGGCGACCGGCGCGGTGCCCTTCGCCGACACGCGGTCGAGCCAGTGCGCGAGCTCCTCGTCGACCAGGGTGCGGACGGCGGGTGCGGAGGTCGTGACCACGTCGCCCGCCAGGGCCGCGGCAGCGCCGTCGACGCCCTCCTCCGCGGCGATCGTGAGGACCCGCTCCTGCAGGGTCTTGAACTCGAGGCGGCTGAAGATCTCGCGGACCGCGTCGGGATCGATCGGACGGCGCGTCAGATCGTGCGGCCCGAGGGGGAGCTCGACGTCCGTCACCAGCCGGTTGAGGCGGCGGTTGCGGAGCGCGTTCTCCTTCTGCTCGCGCAGCTTCTCGCCGACCACGCCCTTGATCTCGTCGGCGTGGGCGATGATGTCGGCGACCGTGCCGTACTGGTTGACCCACTTCGCGGCCGTCTTGGGGCCGACCTTGTCGACGCCGGGCAGGTTGTCGCTGGTCTCGCCGACGAGGGCGGCGATCTCGGGGTAATGGTGCGGCTCGACGCCGTACTTCTCGAACACCTTGTCGCGGTCGTAGCGGGTGAGCTGCGAGACGCCCTGGGTGGAGGGGTAGAGCAGGGTGACGTCCGGGGTCACCAGCTGGATGGTGTCGCGATCGCCCGAGACGACCAGCACGCGGAAGCCGGCCTCGGCCCCCTGGCGCGCGAGCGTCGCGAGGATGTCGTCGGCCTCGAAGTCCTCCTTCGAGACGGTCCGGATGTTCATGGCGTGCAGCGCCTCCTCGAGGAGGGGGACCTGGCCCTTGAACTCGGGCGGCGTCTCGCCGCGGGTGCCCTTGTACTCCGGGTACTCGCGGGTGCGGAACGAGTAGCGGGAGATGTCGAACGCGACGCCGAGGTGGGTCGGCTTCTCGTTCTTCAGCAGCAGGATCAGCATCGAGAGGAAGCCGTGGATGGCGTTCGTGTGCTGGCCCTCGCGGGTCTGGAAGCTGTCGACCGGGAGCGCGTAGAACGCCCGGAACGCCAGGGAATGGCCGTCGACGAGCAGGAGGGTAGGCTGTTCCGGATCTGACACAGGGCCAGACTACACAGCGCCTCCGACACCGGATCGGCCCGCTCGCGCCCGCCGGTCAGGGCCGCTCCGAGGCTCCAGCGCGAGGAGCGACGTGACCGAGCCGACCCCCACCACGACCGCCTGGATCCGCCCGCCCGCGCTCGACCTGGTCGCCGGGATCGGCCGCGGCATGGGCGAGCTCGCCGAGCGGATGGGGATCCTCTGGCACGAGCTCACCCCGCAGCACTCGGTGGCCTCGATGCCCGTCGAGGGCAACCGGCAGCCGGTCGGCATCCTGCACGGCGGCGCGCACGTCGTGCTCGCCGAGTCGATGGGCTCGATCGCGGCGAACGTGCACGCCGGCGCGGGCCGCCTGGCGATGGGCATCGAGCTGAACGCGAGCCACAGCCGGTCGGTCCACTCGGGCTTCGTGATCGCCACCTGCGACGCGATCCACCTGGGCTCCACCCTCACCACCCACGAGATCGTCGTGCGCGACCAGGAGGGGCGCCGCCTCTCCACCGTGCGGATCACCAACATCATCCGCGACGCCCGCTGACGGGAGCGGACGGGTCCCCCTCGCGGGAGCGGAGGGCGACGACCGCGCCCAGGACCGCGACCGCCGTCGGGACCGCCCGCGCCTGCGAGCGACGGGGGATCGACCGGTCGGCCGCGCCGCTCGGGGACCCGGCACCGCGGCGAGCGGCACTGTCAAGCGACGGCGCGCGACTGTGCCCGGTGGTGCCCGAAGGGCGACACTGAGCGGATGAGCCTTCGCCATCTCCTCAAGAGCCTCCCGTCCATGCCCTCCGAGCTGCCCTCGTTCGATGCGGAGGCGGCTCCGGCCGATCCTCTCGAGCTGTTCGCGCAGTGGCTCGAGGAGGCGAAGGACGTTGGCCAGCTCCTCCCCCACGGCGCCACGCTCTCCACCGCCTCCGACGACGGCACGGTCTCGGCGCGCGTGCTCGTGCTGCGCGAGATCGACGAGGCGGGCTGGGCGTTCTCCACCCATGCCACCAGCCCCAAGGGACGCGCCATGGAGGAGAACCCGCACGCCGCGCTGACCTTCTTCTGGCCGGTCCAGGGCCGTCAGGTCCGGGTCGAGGGCCGGGTCGAGCGCGCCTCCGCGCAGGAGTCGGCCGACGACTTCCGCCGCCGCTCCGAGGCCGCTCGCACCGCCCTGCTCGTCGGACGCCAGAGCGAGCCGATGCGCAGCGCGCAGGACTTCGGCCTCGTCACGCTCCAGACCAGCGTCGCCGTGGGCTGCTCGCCCGCGACGCTCGACCGGGAGTGGGCCGTCTACCGCGTCGTGCCCGAGCGCATCGAGTTCTGGCAGGGCTCGACCGCGCCGGAGCAGGATCACACCCGTCTCGAGTACCGCCCGGGAACGAAGGAGGCGGGCGGCTCCCCGTGGGAGCGCACCCGCCTCTGGCCCTGAGGCCGTGGGCCCTCGGGCCCGGCCTCGCGCTAGGCCTTCTTCGTGCTCAGCTGCTCGATGATCGCCTGCGCGACGTCGTGCATGGTGAGCCGGCGGTCCATGGAGGCCTTCTGGATCCAGCGGAACGCCTCGGGCTCGGTGAGCCCCATCTTCTCGTTGAGCAGGCCCTTGGCGCGGTCGACGAGCTTGCGGGTCTCGAAGCGCTCGACCATGTCGGCGACCTCGGCCTCGAGGGTGAGGATCTGGGCGTACCGCGAGAGGGCGATCTCGATCGCGGGCAGCAGGTCGTTGGGCGTGAAGGGCTTCACGACGTAGGCGAGCGCTCCGGCCTCGCTGGCGCGCTCGACGAGCTCCTTCTGGCTGAAGGCGGTGAGCAGGACGACGGGCGCGATGTGCGCCTTCGAGAGGCGCTCGGCCGCCGAGATGCCGTCGAGCTGGGGCATCTTGACGTCCATGATGACGAGATCGGGGCGCAGCTCGGTGGCGAGGGCCACAGCGGTCTCTCCGTCGCCGGCCTCGCCGACGACCTCGAAGCCGTTGTCGCGGAGGATCTCCACGATGTCGAGGCGGATGAGGGATTCGTCTTCGGCGACGACGACCCGACGGGGTGCGGTCGACGAGGGTTCCTGGTCAGTCACGCCGATGAGCCTACGGTATTCTCGACGGGCTGGTGATGAGCCGGTGTGGCGGAATGGCAGACGCGGGGCACTCAAAATGCTCTGTCCGAGAGGGCTTGTGGGTTCGAGTCCCACCACCGGTACCCGCCTGGTCGCGCGGTGCGCGCCTCCGCTCGCTAGCGTCGTCGGATGAGCACCGACCCCTGGCCCCTGTTCTCGCTGGAGCTGCGCACGCCGCGGCTCGAGCTGCATCCGGTCCGCGACGCCGACCTCGGCCCTCTCGCCGAGGCAGCCCTCGCGGGCGTGCACGAGAGCGGCCGCTCGCCGTTCCCCTCCCCCTGGGCCGAGGCGCCGGCGGAGCGCCTGCCCGGCGAGCTCGCCCGCTTCCACTGGTCGCAGCGCGCGCAGACGACGCGGGAGTCGTGGCGCGTCGCGTTCGCCGTGGTCGAGGACGGCCGGGTCGTCGGCTGCCAGGACGTGGTCGCCGAGTCCTTCGCCGCCACCCGCACCCTGACCTCGGGCTCGTGGCTCACCCGCTCGGCGCAGGGCCGCGGCCTCGGGCAGGAGATGCGCGCCGCCGTCCTCCTCCTCGCCTTCGACCACCTCGGAGCCGAGGTCGCCGAGAGCGCCGCTCTCGCCTGGAACACCCGCTCGATCCGGGTCTCGGAGGCCCTCGGCTACCGGCCGAACGGGACGCACCGGATCGTCGGTCCGGACGGTATGTCGGTCGAGGAGCTGCGGTTCCGCGTCACACCGGAGACCCTGGTGCGGCCGGAATGGACGCTGGAGGCCTCGGGGATCGACGCCGCACGAGCGGTCCTCGTCCAGGACCCGCTCGGTCCGCCCTCCCCCGTCTGATTCACCAGAACATCGTGCCCGGCGAGCCCTTGAACGGACCGACCACGCGCGAGGTGATCCAGCCGCCGTAGAAGTCGCCCGGCTGCGGCTGGACCGCCTCGCCGTCGACCGTGCAGGAGTCCATCCGGGCGGGGTAGAGGGCGACCGTGTCGACGAGGGCCTCGAAGCCGTCCATCGGCTCGGGGTACGTCCAGCCCGCCGCCTCCGCGACCGCTCCTCCTCCCCCGCGCACGGTGAGGTAGGAGGCCGCGCCCTTGAACTCGCAGATGCTGCGGCCGGGCGCGGGCTCGAGCGCCCCGGGCGCGAACGAGGACACGGGGAGGTAGTAGACGGGAGGGTGGCTCGTCTCGAGGACGCGGAGAGCGTCGCGGGTCTCGGCGACGACGACGCCGCCCAGCCGCACGACCACGTGCTCGGCGGTGGTCTCGACCCTCGGGGGTCGCGGGTAGTCCCAGACGGATTCCTGGCCCTCGGCGGGCGGCACGCGCTTCATCCCGCTCACGCTACGCGGCGGGGAGCGGTGCTCCGGCGCCTCCCAGAGGATGCCCGGGCGGACGCCGCGGCTCCGCAGATCCCCGCCGCCGGGACGCGCGAGGGCCCCGGTCGCGTAACGTCGTCCCTGCGGCGGAACCCCGAGCCCGCGCGCAGAAGGAATCCAGAGTGCCCACCGAATGCATCCACGGCCTCGACATCGCGCTCTGCGACGTCTGCACCCCGAAGAAGCTCCCCGAGCAGGTCGGCCGTGCCACCCGCGCCCCCGCGCGCGTGCCCGGGACCTCCCGTGCGGCCACCGCCCGTGCCGCCGCCCGCGGCACGGCGCGCGAGAAGCCCCTGCCGAAGGTCGACATCGCCGCGCAGCGGATCTACCACGTCACCCACCTCGACAACCTCGAGGCGATCGTCGCCGCCGGCGCGATCCTGGCGGACCAGCAGCTCCAGGAGCGCCCCGCGATCGACGTCAGCGCCGAGACCACCCGCGAGCACCGCCGTGCCGTGCAGGTGAAGGACGGCGTCAGCGTCGCCGGCTTCGTGCCCTTCTTCCTCTCCCCCGACGCCGCCCTCTGGGCCGACCTGCGCGGCGAGCGGGTCGCTCCGCACTGGTCGCCGAGCGCCCACGAGACCACCGCTTCGCAGTACGTCGTCCTGGTGGGCTCGCTCGCCTCCGCCCCGGTCCTGAGCGACGGCGACGCCTCCCACGTCCTCACGCGCTTCACCGAGGGCGACGCGCTCGTGCGCACCTTCGCGCGCCTCCTGGTCGACGAGCCGGCCCTGCGCAGCGCCGAGGCGCTCGTGCCCGAGCGCTTCCCGCTCGAGGGCGTCGCGACGGTCGGCGTGGCGTCGGTCGCCGCCCGCAACCGCGTCAAGGCTCTCTTCGAGGGCATCGACGCCTCTCCCCGCGTCGCCGTCTACCCGCCGTGGTTCCACCCGGTGGCCGAGGAGGAGTGACCCGGCGCTAGTCGGCCTCGAGGAGGTCGAGGCGGTCGGCCAGGTACCGGCGCAGCGGCATCAGTCCCTGCTCGCTCAGACCGGGCGCCCAGCGCACGAGCACCTCGGAGCCGCGCAGTGCCAGCGGCTCCTGGCCCGACTCGAGCGCTGCGGCGTCGAGTGCGAGGCGCCGCCAGCCGTAGTTGACGATCTCGCCCTCCTGGAACGGACCGTCGAAGGCGGCGCGCCGGATCTCGCGGCGCGCCTCCTGCGACTCGGACTGGTTGTTGGCGTGCAGCGGAGCGACGGCACGCGTGACCGAGCCCGTCGCGAGGAGCTCGCCCTCGCGTCCGAGGAGCACCACGCCGAGGCGCCACGCGCGGGTCACCGGCGCCATCACCGGCTTGCGGCGGAAGCCGAGGATCGCGCGCGGCGTCCGCAGCTCGGCGACGGCCTGGTCGGCGATGCCGCGGGCGTCGAGCTCGGCGGAGACCTGGCGCAGGAGCGCGGCCAGATCGGCGGCGGCCTGCTCGGCCCCGGGTGCTGCGGGCATCGCTCCTCCTCGGCTCGTCCCGCCAGCCTACGGGCGCGGTGTGCACCGGCCACGCCGCTCCGCACCGCTAGCATCGCCTGACGACACCGAGGAGGACGAGCGATGCGCGTCATCATGATGGGCCCGCCCGGCGTGGGCAAGGGCACCCAGGCGGCCGTGCTGTCGCGCGAGCTGGGGGTGCCGGCGATCTCCACCGGCGATCTGTTCCGCGCGCACGTCGCCGACGGCACCGACCTCGGACGGCGTCTGCGGGCGCTCGTGGAGGCCGGCGAGTACGTGCCGGACGAGCTGACGAACGCCCTGGTCGCCGAGCGCATCGCCGAGGAGGACGCCCGGGACGGGTTCATCCTCGACGGCTACCCGCGCACGCTCGCCCAGGTGGACGCGCTGGCGGAGCTCCTCGAGGAGCGGGGCACGCCGCTCTCGTGCGTCGTGCTGCTGACGGCCGACGCGGACGTGGTCCTCGAACGACTGCACGTGCGGGCGCAGGAGCAGGACCGCGCCGACGACGACCCCGAGGTGGTGCGGAACCGGATCGAGGTCTACGAGCGCGAGACGGCTCCTCTGGCGGAGGTCTACGACGAGCGCGAGCTCCTGGTGCGGATCGACGGCTCCGCCTCGCAGGACGAGGTCGCCGCGAGGATCATCGCGGCGTGCCGGCCCGAGTGAGCCGACCCGCCGCGACGCGGGGTCAGATCGCCGAGGCGAGGACCTCGTCGAGCTTGGCCGAGGCCTCCTCGTCGGTGCCCTTCAGGGCGAGCGAGAGCTCCGACACGAGGATCTGACGCGCCTTGAGGAGCATCCGCTTCTCGCCGGCCGAGACGCCGCCGGCCTGCTCGCGGCGCCACAGGTCGCGGACGACCTCGCTGACGCGGTACACGCTGCCGCTGGCCATCTTCTCCTGGTTGGCCTTGAAGCGGCGGGACCAGTTGCTGGCCTCCTCCGCGACGTCGCTGCGCAGGACGTCGTAGACCGCCTGGACTCCGGCGTCGTCGATGATCTCGCGGACGCCGACGAGCTCGGCGTTCTCGACGGGGAGGGTGATGGTGAGCTCGCTGGTGTGCACGTTCATCGTCATGAACGTCTTCTCGACGCCCTTGACCGAGCGCTTCTCGAGCCCGGTGATCGTCACCGCTCCGTGGTGCGGGTAGACCAGGGTCTCGCCGACCTCGAATGTCATCATGTCGTGCCTTTCGTCGTGGGGCGTGGTGGGAGTGAGGAGTCCAGGGGGCGCAGCGGCGCCGCGGCGAGCCAGGCCGGGAGCAGCGCGACGAGGTGCTCGACCAGCTCCTCGTCGGTGCCGTCGAGGGAGCCGGCGAGCCAGGCGCCGACCACGGAGAGGACGCCGCCGGCCGCGAAGACCGCGGTGAGCTCGGGGTCGACCGCGGCGGGGACGTCGACCCGGGCGAGCACCTCGCGGTGCAGGGCGAGCGCCGTGTCGAGCACGGCGTCGTCGGAGGCGACCCGGGCGGAGGCCCGCGCGCGGAGCCGGGCATGGAAGGCGTGGCGGTCGACCAGCCGCTCGACGAGCCGCGAGTAGCCGCGCTGCAGGGCGTCGGCTCCGGAGCGGTCGGCGGGATCGCCCTCGGCGACGTCGGCGACCACGAGGTCCTGGCGGAGCAGCGCGGAGGCGACTCCCGCCGCGTCGTCGAAGTGGGCGTAGAACGAGCTGCGGCTGATCCCGGCCTCGCGCACGATGTCGCTCACCGCGATGCCCTCGGCCCTCTCGCCGTCGCTCTGCATGACGAGCCGCTCGACCGCGTCGAACACGCGGCGGCGGGTGCGCCGGGCTCGCGGATCGGCGGAGCCGAGCGCCGAGGGGGACTCCGCCGCGGGCACGGAGGCGAGGCGGGCGGGAGTCATCGACTTCAGTCTACCACTTCCCGGACAGGTGTACGGGAAGAGCGTCAGGCGCCGGTGCGAACCTGGTCGAGGCCGGCGATGCGGTCGATCGCGGCCTGCTCGCTCGGCGAGACCCGGCCGAGATACCGGCCCAGGAACACGAACAGCAGGCGGTTCGCCGTGATCGCGGGCCACCACGGGCGCCGGAGGCCCAGGAGCCTCCGCACCTCGGGGCTGAGCGAGGCGACCGCGCCGGCGAACAGCAGCGGGTAGACCACGCCCGCCTCGCCCGGCAGCCGGATGTCGCGGAGGAACCCGACCGCCTCGTGCACGCGTGCGTCGGGCTTGAGCTCGCCCGCGAATCCGGCGAGCTGCGCGCGGAGCTCCGCGACGCTCTCGGGCGGATCCTGCACTCCGAGCAGCCGGCCGGAGGCGGCCCACTCGCGCACGTAGGCGTCGGGGCCGCCGGGGATCCGTCCGCCCCAGATCTCGTGGGCGCCGAGGAACGCGTCGGTGAAGGCGTCGTGCACCCAGAGCAGCAGGCGGGGGTCCTGCGCCGAGTAGGAGCGCTCACGCCCGCCGGCGTCCTCGTAGGAGCCGACGATCCGCTCGTGCACGCCAGTCACCCAGCGCGCCGCTCCGCTCGCCGCGGCGGTGTCGCCGAAGCTGGTGGTCAGGACCCAGCGGACCGTGTTGTCGAGGCGGCCCATCGGGTCCTCGCGGTAGCGGGAGTGGTCGTGCACACCGGCCATCGCTCCGGCATGGAGGGTCTGCATGAGCAGAGCCCGCACTCCGGCGATCATCGTGGGCAGGCCGCCGTTGACCGCCCAGACCGCGCTGCCCGGTCCGAAGAGCCCGGCGTCGTCGCCCTTCTCGAGGGCGACGATCCAGTCGGCGCGGGGGCGGGGGCGGCGGCGTCTCATCCGCTCAGTGTGCGCTCGGATCCTGGGCCGCGGCTGGCCGTTCTGTCACCCTTCGTGGGGCCGTGGTCACTCGGCCAGCAGTTCGCGGACGTCGTCGGCCGACAGCGCCCGGGCGAAGAGCTCGCCCTCGTCGAGCACCGCCGTGCTGAGGCGGCCCTTGCGCTCCTGGAGGCGCACGATCTTCTCCTCGATCGTGTCCGTCGCCACCAGGCGGTACACGTTCACCCGCCGCTCCTGGCCGATGCGGTGCGCGCGGTCGACGGCCTGCGCCTCGGCCGCCGGGTTCCACCACGGGTCGAGGATGAAGACGTGGTCGGCCTCGGTGAGGGTGAGCCCGGTGCCGCCCGCCTTCAGGCTGATCAGGAAGACGGGCGCGGCTCCCGAGCGGAACTCCTCGATCACTCCCGCGCGGTCCCGCGTGGAGCCGTCGAGCTGCACGAACGGGATGCCGCGCCGACGCAGCCGCTCCCCCGCCCGCTCCAGGTACGAGGTGAAGGTGCTGAAGACGAGGGCCCGACGGCCTTCCGCGATCACGTCGTCGAGCTGCTCGACGAGCACGTCGAGCTTCGCGGACGGGACGTGCCGGTAGGCCGGGTCGACCAGGGACGCGTCGAGCGCGAGCAGGCGCAGGAGGGTGAGCGATCGGAACACCGTGAAGCGCTGCCGGTCGAGGTCGTCGACCAGGCCCAGGAGCTTCCGCCGCTCGCGCTGGAGGTAGCCGTCGTAGAGCACCCTGTGGGCGGGCGTCAGCGCGACCTCGATCGTCTGCTCCTGCTTCTCGGGGAGCTCCGGCGCCACCGCCTCCTTGGTGCGGCGGAGCAGGAACGGACGCAGTCGCCGGCGCAGTCTCTCGAGGCGGCGGCGCGCGCCCTCGGTGTGGCTGACGGTCCGTCCCTCGGACAGATCGGGCGAACCGATGCCGACGGGCGCCTCCGCGTGCAGGATCGGCCGGGTGTACTCCTCGCGGAAGCGGCGCTGCGGCGGCAGGAGCCCGGGCGCCACCAGGGCGAGGACCGCCCAGAGCTCGTCGAGCGAGTTCTCCAGCGGTGTGCCGGTGAGCGCGAGCGTGACGGGCGCGCCGACCCCGCGGGCGGCCCGGTGCGTCTGTGAGGCGGGGTTCTTGACGAACTGGGCCTCGTCGAGGATCAGCGCCGACCACGTCCTCGACGCCCAGCGCTCGCCGCCGAGGCGCAGGACCGCGTAGCTGGTGAGGACCACGTCCGCGTCGCCCGGGATCGCGTCGAGCGCGCCCTCCCGCGAGCTCGCGACGACGTGGACGCGCAGGGCGGGCGCGAAGCGCTCGGCCTCCGAGCGCCAGCCCGGCACGACCGAGGTGGGGGCGACCACGAGGAACGGCGCGCGGCGGATCCCGGCGCGGCCCGCCTCCTCGACCGCGTCGAGCATCATGGCCAGCGCCTGCAGGGTCTTGCCGAGGCCCATGTCGTCGGCCAGGATCCCGCCGAGCCCGTGACGGAGGCGGTGGACGAGCCAGGCGTAGCCCGCCCGCTGGTACGGGCGCAGCCGGGCGGTCAGTCCCTCCGGCGGCTCCACGTCCTCCGGCGACCCGGCGGCCAGCGCGGAGTCGAGCACGGCGCGCCACGCGTCGGAGGGGACGCTCTCGTCGGCGAGCTCCTCCAGCTCGTTCCACAGCCCGGTCTGGTGCCGGCCGAGCCGCGGTCCCGTCTCCCACTCCACGAGCTCGTCCGCCCGGGTCAGCAGCTCCCGGAGCCGGTCGAGGCCGGGGTGCGCGAGCGAGAGGTAGGAGTGGTCGACCAGGCGGATGCGGTCGCCGCCCGCGGCCAGAGCGCGGAAGAGGGGCAGGAACGGCACGGTCGCGTCGCCGATGGTCAGGACGACGCCGAGGTCGAACCAGTCGGCGCTCTCGGTGTCGACCGCGGTGATGGTGAGCGTGAGCGGTCCGGTCAGCAGGCGGTAGTCCGGGGCCGCGCCCTCGCGCTCGATCCGGACCCCGCCGATCCCCTCCAGCTGCGGGAGCTGCTCCACCACGAACACCGCCGCCTCGGCCCCGCGCAGGACCGCGCTCGTCCCCGGCTCCGGCACGAGAGCGGACCCGGCCTCGCCGAGCACCGAGCGCACCCGGCGGAGCACCGCGCGCTCGAGAGCCGCGTCGGCCGTGCCGTCGAGCTCGCCCGCGCGATCGGGCGAGCGGCGCCAGTGCCAGCCCAGCCTGACGGCGCGCCGCGGCTCGAACGAGACCGTGCAGACCAGGCGCGGGGGCTCCGGATCGTCCAGGACGAGGTCGACGCCCTCCTCGCGCACCGCGACGCGGCCGCGGAGGGCGGGGAGGTGCTCGCCGACGAACTCGGGCACGTCCTCCGCCGGGACCTCCGTCTCCTCGGGGTGGTCGAGGAGCCGCAGCTCCTCGTCGTCGAAGGGCAGGGACGCGGGCGCGAGCAGGAGCGAGGACGGATCGCCGCCCTCGACCGCGTAGACGCCGTGCCGGGCGACCGGACGCGCCGACTCGGGCGCGTGCTCCGCGCCGTCGATCCGCAGGACGGGCCGCAGCCGGAGCGCTCCCTCCTCCGCCGAGACCGTCACCGCCACATGCGCGGGACCGGCGAGACGGACCGCGCCCTTCTCCGGGGCGAGCAGCGGGATCCCGGCGGCCTGCGCCTGCTCGAGCAGCCGCCAGAGCAGTGGGCTCTCGTAGTCGTCGAGGTGGATCCAGTCGGGGTCCTGCCCGAGGTGGACGGTGCGCGTGGCGCGGTGCAGAGCCGCGAACTCGGCGAACCAGCGCTGGTGAGCGGGGTCGAGCGAGAGCCGGTGGGTCTGGAAGTTCAGCGACTTCCAGGTGAGGGTGGTGCGGTTCCAGGCGCCCCCGCGCCCACGGACGGCGGGGCGGGTGGCCAGACGGTGGTCGCGGCGCTCGTCGGGGTCGTAGGTCTTCGCCGTGACGCGCTCGCTCGCCGGCGCCCGCCACGGATCGTCGGCCCGGCGCACCAGCCGGCGCAGCTCGAACTGCAGCCCGATCGGAGTGAGGACGGTCGGCGACTCGGCCTCGGCGGATCCGCTGAGCTCGCCGACGCGGGCGCGCCAGGAGGAGGGGGTCGACTCGGGAGGCACCGCCCCATGCTGCCACGCGCCGCCGACACCCCCGCCCGCACCGCGTGACGGGCAGAATCGGAGGATGACCAGCAGCGACTCCCCCGCGCCCACCGTCCTCACCCTCGGCAGCGAGAGCCTGCGCCTCGCCCTGACGACCGCCGGGGCCGAGATGACGTCCCTCCGCGACGACGAGGGCCGCGAGTACCTGTGGCAGGCCGGCCCGGAGTGGCGCCGGCACGCTCCCGTCCTGTTCCCGATCATCGGGCGCCTCCCCGGCGACACGCTGCACCACGACGGCGCGGACCACCGGATGGGGCAGCACGGCTTCGCGCGGGACCGGGTCTTCGAGCTCGCGGGCGTCTCGGCGGACGAGGCGGTGTTCCGGCTCCGGAGCGACGACGCCACGCGCGCGGTGTTCCCCTTCGACTGGACGCTCCTCATCGCCTACGCCGTGACCGGCGCCTCGCTCCGGATCACCCAGACCGTCGAGAACAGGGGTCCCTCTCCGCTGGGCTTCTCGCTCGGCAACCACCCGGCCTTCGCGCTGCCGCTGCCCGAGGGCCGCGGCGAGCACCGCATCCGCTTCGCGCAGCCCGAGCCGGAGGGGTACCGCCGCGCTCCGGAGAACCTGCTGCTCGAGGCGCGCCACCCGGCGCCGCTCGAGGACGGGGTCCTGACAGTGGACGACGCGCACTTCGAGGAGGGCGTGATGATCTTCGACGAGCCGCGCCGGCGGACCCTCCGGCTCGAGGCCGACGGCGCCGCCCGCGCGATCGTCGTCGACACCGGGGACTTCGACGTGGTCGGCGTGTGGAAGCCCGTCGGGGCCCCGTTCGTCTGCCTCGAGCCCTGGCGGAGCGTCCCGACCCCCGAGGGCTGGGACGGCGACATCGTCGACAAGCCGCGCCAGATCGTCCTCGAGCCGGGCGGCCGGCGGTCGCTGTCCTACAGCATCGCGCTGAGCTGAACGTCCTCGCGCTGGATCTGCGCGTCGAGCAGCTCGAAGCGGCGGATGATCAGCCCCTCGCGGGTGGCCCAGGGGCAGATCACCAGCGTCTCGATGCCGAGGGCGTCCATGGCCGCCTCCGCGACGAGAGCGCCCGCGAGCAGCTGCGGAGCCCGCAGAGCGGAGACGCCGGGCAGCGCTGAGCGGTCGGCCGCGCTGATCGCGGCGAGGCGAGCGGACCACAGCCGGAGGTCGACCAGGTGCAGCTCCCGGCGCACCAGCGGACCGGCGGCGCTCGGAGCGGCGCCGGTGATCCGCGCCAGAGACCGGAAGGTCTTCGACGTGCCTGCGACCAGGTCGGGGCGCCCCAGGGCGAGGAAGCCGCGGACGGGCTCCGCGAGCACCTCGCGGGCGTGACGCCGGGCAGCCTTCACGCTCGTGGCCGAGGCGGGATCGCCGACCAGCAGGTCCCGCGTCACCCGCCCCGCTCCGAGCGGGACCGACACGGCGAGCTCGGGCACCTCGTCCACGCCCATCGAGAGCTCGAACGAGCCGCCGCCGATGTCGAGGTCCAGGATCGAGCCCGCGCCCCAGCCGAACCAGCGGCGCACGGCGAGGAAGGTGGCCGACGCCTCCGCCTCGCCGCCGAGCTCCTGGAGGTGCACGCCCGTCTCGGCGCGGACCCGGTCGAGGACCGCCGCGCCGTTGCCGGCCTCGCGGATCGCCGAGGTCGCGAACGCCAGCAGGTCCTCCGCGCGGTGCTCGCGGGCGACCTCGGCGGCCTCGGTCACGAACGCGATCAGCTCGCGCTGGCCACGCTCGGTGATCTCCCCCGCCTCGTCGAGGTGCGCCACGAGAGCGAGGCTCCGCTTGTGCGAGCGGTAGGGCACCGGGCGGGCGCCGGGGTGCGCGTCGACGAGGAGCAGGTGGACCGTGTTGGAGCCGATGTCGAGCACGCCGAGTCGCATGGGTCCACGGTATCCGCCCGCGGAGGCGCGTCCCGCCACGCGGACCGCCGGGGAACGCCGGAGGGCCCGGCCGCTCGCGCGACCGGGCCCTCCGGGGGTGCTGGACTCAGTGGTCCCAGTTCTCGGCCCTGTCGGCCGAGCTGGACGAGCCGACGATGTGCACCCGCATGTCGTTCGTCGTGCCGGCGCGCCCGGGGGGCGATCCGGAGACGACGACCACGGTCTCGCCCGCCTGGGCGAGGCCCTCGCGGAGCAGCACCGCGTCCACCTGCGCGAACATCGCGTCGGTGTGGTTGACGCGCGGCGTGACGAAGGACTGGACGCCCCAGTTCAGCGCCATGCGGCGCCGGACGGCGGGCTCGGGGGTGAAGCCGATGATCGGGATGCCGTGGCGCAGGCGCGTCATGCGGCGGACCGAGTCGCCCGACTCGGTGAACACGCAGAGGAACTTCGCCTCGACGAACTCGGCGACCTCGGCGGCGGCCAGCGTGACGGATCCGCCCTGGGTGCGGGGCTTGCTCCCCAGCGGGGGGATGCGCTCCAGGCCGTGCTCCTCGGTGGACTCGACGATGCGGGCCATGGTCTGCACGGTGACGACGGGCCAGGCTCCGACGCTGGTCTCGCCCGAGAGCATGACCGCGTCCGCGCCGTCGAGGATGGCGTTCGCGACGTCCGAGGCCTCGGCCCGCGTGGGGCGGGGGCTCTCGATCATCGACTCGAGCATCTGGGTCGCGACGATGACCGGCTTCGCCCAGCGGCGGGCGAGCTCGACGGCGTGCTTCTGCACGATCGGCACCGCCTCGAGGGGCAGCTCGACGCCGAGGTCGCCGCGGGCGACCATGATGCCGTCGAAGACGTCGATGATCTCCTGCAGGTTGTCGACCGCCTGCGGCTTCTCGATCTTGGCGATGACGGGAGCCTTGCGGCCCTCCTCCGCCATGATCTCGTGCACGCGCTCGATGTCGCTGGCGTTGCGCACGAAGGAGAGGGCGATGATGTCGGCGCCGAGGCGGATCGCCCAGCGGAGGTCGTCCTCGTCCTTCTGGGAGAGGGCGGGGACGTTGACCGCGACACCGGGCAGGTTGATGCCCTTGTTGTTCGAGACGTTGCCGGGGACGACGACCTCGGTGACGACCCGGGGGCCCTCGACGGCGGTGACGCGGACAGCGACCTTGCCGTCGTCGATGAGGAGCATGTCGCCCGGGTTCACGTCGTCCGGGAGGCCCTTGAACGTGGTGCCCGAGAGCTCGCGCGTGCCGAGGACGTCCTCGGTGGTGATGGTGAAGACGTCGCCCTCGGCGAGGGCGTACGGGCCGCCCTCGAACTTGCCGAGGCGGATCTTCGGACCCTGCAGGTCGACGAGGATCGCGACCGCGCGCCCGGCGTCGTCCGCGGCCTTCCGCACGATGCGGTAGATGCCTTCGTGGACGTCGTAGCTTCCGTGACTGAGGTTCATGCGGGCCACGTCCACGCCGGCGTCGATGATCGCACGAATGGTCTCGTACGACGACGTTGCCGGGCCGAGGGTGGCGACGATTTTCGCTCGTCTCATTGAGGGGGTGCTCCGTTGTTCTGCGCCCGGAGGCGCGTCGTTAGCGGGGAGGGTGAGCTGATTGCTGGCGGGCCGAGACTATCGCGTCCCGGGGACTAGAGCGTGAAGCCCCGGTCGTTGGGGCCGACCGGCGCCGGCAGCTGGGTCGTGCCCTCGAGGTAGCGGTCGACCTCGGCCGCGACGGAGCGGCCCTCCGCGATCGCCCAGACGATCAGGGACTGGCCGCGCCCGGCGTCGCCGGCCACGAAGACGCCGGGGACGGTGGTCTCGAAGGCGTCGCCGCGCGCGACGTTGCCGCGCTCGGTGAAGGGGACGTCGAGCTGGCGGCCGAGGTGGTCCGCCTCCGGGCCGGTGAAGCCGAGGGCGAGCAGGACCAGGTCGGCCGGGATCTCGCGCTCGGTGCCCGCCTTGGGGACGCGGCGTCCGTCGAGGTACTCGGTCTCGGCCACGCGCACCGCGCGGACCTCGCCGCCCTCGTTCGCGAGGAACTCCACGGTCGACGCGAGGAACATCCGCTCCCCGCCCTCCTCGTGGGCGCTCGAGACCTCGAACACGGTCGGGTCCATCGGCCAGGGCTGGCTGTCCGGGCGCTGCGACGGCGGCTGCTGCCCGATCGCCAGGTTCGTGACCGACGCGGCCTTCTGGCGGTGGGCGGTGCCGATGCAGTCCGCTCCGGTGTCTCCTCCGCCCAGGACGACGACGTGCTTGCCCTCGGCCGAGATCTGCTCGAAGACGCGGTCGCCCGCGATCGCGCGGTTCGACTGCACGAGGTACTCCATGGCGAAGTGCACGCCGTCGAGGTCGCGACCCGGGATCGGCAGGTCGCGCGGTACGAGAGCACCGGTGGCGACTACGACCGCGTCGTAGCGCGCCCGCAGGTCGTCCCAGGTGATGTCGGAGCCGATGTCGACGCCCGCGCGGAACCGGGTGCCCTCGGCCTTCATCTGGTTCAGGCGGAGCTCGAGGTGCTTCTTCTCCATCTTGAAGTCCGGGATCCCGTAGCGCAGGAGACCGCCGATGCGGTCGTCGCGCTCGTAGACCGCGACGGTGTGCCCGGCGCGGGTGAGCTGCTGAGCTGCGGCGAGCCCCGCCGGGCCGGAGCCGACGACCGCGACGGTCTTGCCGGTCAGGCGCTCCGGCGGGTGCGGCTGCACCCAGTCGTTGCCGAAGGCCTGATCGATGATCGAGACCTCGATCTGCTTGATCGTGACAGCGGGCTGATTGATGCCGAGCACGCAGGACGACTCGCACGGCGCCGGGCAGAGCCGGCCCGTGAACTCCGGGAAGTTGTTCGTCGCGTGCAGGCGCTCGATCGCCTGGCGGCCCTCGCCACGCCACATCAGGTCGTTCCACTCGGGGATCAGGTTCCCCAGCGGGCAGCCCTTGTGGCAGAACGGGATGCCGCAGTCCATGCAGCGGCCCGCCTGCCGGCGCAGCACGGCGGAGTCGCCCTGCTCGTAGACCTCTTTCCAGTCCATCAGGCGGACGGACACGGGACGCCGCTTGGGCAGCTCCCGGTCCTGCACCTTCAGGAACCCCTTGGGATCAGCCACCGGTCACCTCCAGAATCCGTCCCCAGACGACGTCGCCGTCGGGGTCGAGCCCCTCCTCCACAGCGGATGCGCGCGTCGCGAGCACCGCGGCGAAGTCGCGGGGCAGTACCTTGACGAAACGCGAGACCGTTCCGTCGAAATCGTCGAGCATCCCCTGGGCTAGGGTCGACTCGGTCTCCGCGACGTGCCGCTCGAGCAGGTCGCGCAGGATCTCCACGTCGGCGCTGCCGAGCTCGGAGAGGGTCAGCTCGCCGGAGGCGATCGCGTCGCGGTTCACGAGCTCGCGGCGCAGGCCGTGGATGTAGGCCGTGCCGCCCGACATGCCGGCGCCGAGGTTCCGCCCGGTCTCGCCGAGGATCACCGCCAGGCCGCCGGTCATGTACTCGAGCGCGTGGTCGCCCACTCCCTCGACCACCGCGGTGGCGCCGGAGTTGCGGACCAGGAAGCGCTCGCCGACCATCCCGCGGATGAACATCGTGCCCTGGGTCGCCCCGTAGCCGATCACATTGCCCGCGATCACGTTCGTCGAGGCGTCGAAGGTGCTGCGGCGGTCCGGCCGCACCACGATCTGGCCGCCCGAGAGGCCCTTGCCGACGTAGTCGTTGGAGTCGCCCTCGAGCCGCAGCGTGATGCCGGCGGGGAGGAACGCTCCGAGCGACTGCCCGGCCGAGCCGCGGAGCGATACGACGATGGAGTCGGCCGGCAGGCCGTTCTCGCCGAAGCGGACGGTGACCTCGTGGCCGAGCATGGTGCCGACGGCGCGCTCGGTGTTCTTGATCTCGCGCTCGATCCGCACGGTGCCGCGGTGGTCGAGCACGTTCGCCGCGAGGCGGATCAGCTCGTTGTCGAAGTGGTGCTCGAGCTCGTGCTCCTGCGCGCGGCCGTGGCGGCGCGGCTCCTCCGCCGTGAAGACCGGTCCGACGAGGATCGGCGTCAGGTCGAGCCCGCTCGCCTTCCAGTGCTCGATCGCCTGGTCGACGTCGAGCAGCTCGCGGTGTCCGACGATCTCGTCGACGCTCCGGAAGCCGAGCTGCGCGAGGTACTCGCGCACCTCCTGGGCGATGAACTCGAAAAAGTTGACGACGAACTCCGGCTTTCCGGAGAACCGCTGGCGCAGCTCCGGGTTCTGCGTCGCGACGCCCACCGGGCAGGTGTCGAGGTGGCAGACGCGCATCATGATGCAGCCCTCGACGATCAGCGGGGCCGTCGCGAAGCCGAACTCCTCGGCCCCGAGCAGCGCGCCGATGACGACGTCGCGACCGGTCTTCATCTGGCCGTCGACCTGCACGACCACGCGATCGCGCATGCCGTTGAGCATCAGCGTCTGCTGGGTCTCGGCCAGGCCGAGCTCCCAGGGCGTGCCCGCGTGCTTGAGCGAGTTCACCGGGCTCGCGCCGGTGCCGCCGTCGTGACCCGAGACGAGGATCACGTCGGCGAGGGCCTTCGCGGTGCCGGCGGCGACCGCTCCGATGCCCGACTGGCTGACCAGCTTCGCGTGGATGCGCGCCGACGGGTTCGCCCGCTTGAGGTCGAAGATCAGCTGCTTCAGGTCCTCGATCGAGTAGATGTCGTGGTGCGGCGGCGGCGAGATCAGGCCGACGCCGGCGGTCGCGTGCCGGGTGCGCGCGATCCACGGGTACACCTTCGTGGGCGGGAGCTGACCGCCCTCGCCGGGCTTGGCACCCTGGGCGAGCTTGATCTGGATGTCGTCGGCGTGGGTGAGGTACATGCTCGTGACGCCGAAGCGGCCCGAGGCGACCTGCTTGATCGCGGAGCGGCGCTCCGGGTCGAGCAGCCGCTCGGTGTCCTCGCCGCCCTCGCCGGTGTTCGACTTGGCGCCGAGGCGGTTCATCGCGATGGCGAGCGTCTCGTGCGCCTCCGGCGAGATGGAGCCGTAGCTCATCGCGCCCGTCGAGAAGCGCTTGACGATCGCCTCGACCGGCTCGACCTCGTCGATCGGGATCGGCGTGCGCCCCGCGGTGTCGAGCTTGAACATGCCGCGGAGGGTCATCAGCGAGCTCGCCTGGTCGTCGACCATCTTCGTGTACTCGCGGAAGACGTCGTAGCGGCGGTTGCGCGTCGAGTGCTGCAGGCGGAACACCGTGTCCGGGTTGAACAGGTGCGGGGCGCCGTCGCGGCGCCACTGGTACTCGCCGCCGACCGCCAGGCGCTCATGCGCGACGATCGCGCCGTCCTCGGGGTACGCGGCGCGGTGACGCGCGGCGTTCTCCTCGGCGACGACGTCGATGCCGATGCCGCCGAGCTTCGAGACGGTGCCGGTGAAGTACTGGTCGACGAACGCCTGGCTGAGGCCGACGGCCTCGAAGGTCTGCGCCCCGGCGTAGCTCGACACGGTGGAGATGCCCATCTTGGACATGATCTTCAGCACGCCCTTGCCGAGCGCCTTGATCACGTTCTTCACGGCCTTCTCCGGCGAGACGTCCGACAGCATGCCGCTGCGGACGAGGTCCTCGCAGGTCTCCATCGCCAGGTACGGGTTGACCGCGGAGGCGCCGTAGCCGATGAGCGTCGCCACGTGGTGCACCTCGCGGACGTCGCCCGCCTCGACCACGAGCCCCACTCGCATCCGGTTCTCGGTGCGGATGAGGTGGTGGTGCACGGCGGCGAGCATCAGCAGCGAGGGGATCGGCGCGAAGTCCTTGGTGGAGTCGCGGTCCGAGAGCACCAGGAACTGCGCTCCCGCGGCGATGGCCTCGTCGGCCTCATCGCACATCTCGTCGATGCGGTCCTGCATCGCGCGGGGTCCCGCGTCGACGCGGTAGAGGCCGCGGATCGTCGTGGTGATGTGGCTCAGCGGGCGCGGCGCGATGTGCTGGATCTTCGCGAGCTCGTCGTTGTCGATGACCGGGAAGTCGAGGACGACCTGGCGCGCGTGCTCGGCACCGGCGGTCAGCAGGTTGCGCTCGGGGCCGAGGCCCAGGCGGAGCGAGGTCACGACCTCCTCGCGGATCGAGTCCAGCGGCGGGTTCGTCACCTGCGCGAAGGCCTGCGTGAAGTAGTCGAAGAGCAGGCGGGGGCGCTTGGACAGGACGGCCACGGGGGTGTCCGAGCCCATCGCTCCGAGCGGCTCCGCACCGGCGCGCGCCATCGGCAGCAGGAGGAGGCGGACCTCCTCCTCGGTGTAGCCGAAGGTGCGCTGGCGGCGGTTGACCGAGGCGGGCGTGTGCACGATGTGCTCGCGCTCGGGGAGGTCCTTGAGGTTGATGCGGCCCTTCTCGAGCCACTCCTCGAACGGACCGGAGGCGGCGAGCTGCCCCTTGATCTCCTCGTCCTCGACGATGCGGCCCTGCTCGGTGTCGACCAGGAACATGCGGCCGGGCTGCAGGCGTCCCTTGCGGACCACCTTCGCGGGGTCGATGTCGAGCACGCCGATCTCGCTGGCGAGCACCACGAGCCCGTCGTCGGTGACGACGTAGCGGCCGGGGCGGAGCCCGTTGCGGTCGAGAGTGGCGCCGACGAGCTCGCCGTCGGTGAAGACGATCGCGGCCGGGCCGTCCCACGGCTCCATGAGCATCGAGTGGTACTCGTAGAACGCGCGGCGCTTCGGGTCGAGCGCGCCGTCCTGGTTCTCCCAGGCCTCCGGCACCATCATCATGACCGCGTGCGGGAGCGACCGGCCGGCCAGGTTGAGCAGCTCGACGGTCTCGTCGAACGAGGCGGAGTCGCTGCGGCCGGGCGAGACGATCGGGAACAGCGGGGCCAGGTCGCCCAGCTCGCGGCTCTTCAGCTGCGACTGGCGTGCGCGCATCCAGTTGCGGTTGCCCTGCACCGTGTTGATCTCGCCGTTGTGCGCGATCATCCGGAACGGCTGAGCGAGCGGCCACGACGGGAAGGTGTTGGTGGAGTACCGGGAGTGCACCAGCGCGAGCTTCGACGCGAAGCGCTCGTCGGACAGGTCCGGGTAGAACGGCTCCAGCTGGAGCGTCGTCACCATGCCCTTGTAGACGAGCGTCCGGCTCGAGAGCGACATGAAGTAGACCTCGAGCTCCCGCTCGACGCGCTTGCGCAGGCGGAAGGTCAGGCGGTCGAGGCGCACGGAGGAGAGGGGCGTGCCGCTCTCGTCGGTCAGCTCGCTCCGGATGAACAGCTGCTCGATCGCCGGCATGGCGGCCCGGGCGAGCGTGCCGATCTCGTCGGGCTGCACGGGCACGGAGCGCCAGCCGACCACGGCGAGGTTCTCCTCGCGGGCGATGTCGGCGATCGTCGACTTGACACGCTCGCGCTCGAACACGTCCACCGGGAGGAAGGCGTTGCCCACCGCGTACTGGCCCAGCGGCGGGAGCTCGAAGGGAGCGACCGCGCGGAGGAACTCGTCCGGGATCTGCGTGATGATCCCCGCGCCGTCGCCCGTTCCCGCGTCGGAGCCGACGGCGCCACGGTGCTCGAGGTTGCGCAGCGCGTTCAGCGCGGCGTCGATGATGTCGTGGCCGGCGGTGCCGCGCATGGTGGCGACCATCGCGAGACCGCACGCGTCCTTCTCGGCGGCCGGGTCGTACATCCCCTGCGCCGGCGGCATGCCCAGGAAGGGCACGGCGCGGGCCGGGGTCGAGGGCTGGGCGGAGGCCATGGGAACCGTCCTCACGGGGGTGATGGCTGATCGGGACGTCGCTGGCCCGCGGTGGTGGAGGAGGAGCGGCTCCCCGATCGGGAGGGCCGCAGGGTTCTGCCGTGGCGCGAGCGTCGCGCGCCGTCGGCGGTGCCTGCACGACGACCCGCCCGCGGCAGCGCTCGTGGCTGCGCCGCGATGGGGCGGTCGTGGAGGTGTCAGGTGTCGGGCACCCGGGAGGCGGTCGCGGAGGCTCCGCGACCTCCGTCAGGTGCGGGAGACCGTCGGCTTCTCGGCGTCGGTGCCGGAAGCAGGGGTGGTGGTGTCGTCGGAGTCGGACTCGACGTCCTCGAATTCTACCGCAGCCGGGGCGGGCGTCCACTCGCGACCCGGCCGGTAGGCCGAGGGCTCGGCGCCCGGGTGCTCGCGCTTCTGGATGACCACGAGGACCAGGCCGATGACCACGGCGATGAGCGCGGCCCAGACGTTGGTGCGGATGCCCCAGAAGAACTCGCTCGGGTCGATCCGGATGGACTCGAACCAGACGCGGCCGATCCCGTACCAGATCAGGTAGGCGGCGAAGACGGTGCCCCACTGCAGCTTGAGACGGCGCTCGAGCAGGAGGATGACCGCGATGCCGACGACGTTCCAGAGGATCTCGTAGAGGAAGGTCGGGTGGAAGAGCGTGCCCGCCGGGAGGCCGACGGGGAAGGCCGGGTTGGTGGTCTCGATCTCGAGGCCCCAGGGCAGGGTCGTGGGCAGGCCGAAGAGCTCGTGGTTGAACCAGTTGCCCAGGCGCCCGAGCGCCTGCGCGGCGAGCATGCCGGGGGCGAGGGCGTCGGCGAAGGTCCAGAAGCGCACTCCTGTCCAGCGGCAGCCGATGAACGCGCCGACCGCGCCTCCGATGAGCCCGCCGAAGATGGCGTTGCCGCCGTTCCAGATGCGGACGACCTCCCACGGGTCGGCGCCGTCGTAGAAGTAGTCGCCGGGGTGGGTGAGCACGTGGTAGGCGCGGGCGCCGACGATGCCGAGCGGCACGGCCCAGATGATGATGTCGAGCACGACCCACGGCTCCGCGCCGCGGCGCTTGAGGCGCTGGTTCGTCATGATCGTCGCCACGATGATCCCCGCGAGGATGCAGAGCGCGTAGGTGTGGATCGCGAGCGTGAAGGTGCCGATCGTGAGGTCGTACTGACTCCACGCGTCGGGGGGGCTCGGAATGCTCAGCGGTACGGACACCGGTACTCGACCTTTCGAAGGAGGGGGTCCCCCGGGCACGGCTCGGCCGCGCCCCGGTGGGCATCCCGATTGTAGCGGGAGGGTGTCAGCGCGCGGAGCGCAGGCGGGTGCCCTCGGCGAGGCCGCGGGAGGTCTCGGCGACCGCGTCGA
Organism: Rathayibacter sp. AY1C9; assembly: GCF_002932315.1. NCBI lineage: Bacteria > Bacillati > Actinomycetota > Actinomycetes > Micrococcales > Microbacteriaceae > Rathayibacter > Rathayibacter sp. AY1C9. Next base: position 20,543 of record NZ_PSVZ01000003.1, on the reverse strand, counting down.
CCCCGCCGGACGCCAGCGCCCGCACCAGGGCGGATCCGACGATGGCGCCGTCCGCGTAGGCGAGGATCTCGGCGACCTGCTCGCCGGTCGAGATGCCCAGGCCGACGCACGCGCTCTCGGAGCCGGCGGCGCGGAGGCGGTCGACCAGGGTGCGGGCCGCGGAGTCGACGTCGGTGCGCGCGCCGGTGATGCCCATCGTGGAGACCGCGTAGACGAATCCACGGCTCGAGTCGACGGCCTGACGCAGGCGCGTGTCCGTCGAGGACGGCGCCGCGAGGAACACGCGGTCGAGTCCGAGCCGCTCGGAGACGGCGAGCCACTCGGCGCCCTCGTCCGGGATCAGGTCGGGCGTGATGAGGCCGGACCCGCCGGCCTCGGCCAGATCGGTGGCGAAGCGCTCGACCCCGTACTGCAGGACGGGGTTGTAGTAGGTCATCACCAGGACCGGCACGTCGACGCGCGCCCGGATCTCGCGGACGGCCTCGAAGCCGTGGCGGAGGCGGAAGCCCCCCGCGATGGCGGCCTGGGTCGCCTCCTGGATGACGGGTCCGTCCATCACCGGATCGGAGTAGGGCAGGCCCAGCTCGATCGCGTCGACGCCGTTCTCGGCCATGGCCACGGCGGCGTCGATGCTGGTCGGCAGGTCGGGGAAGCCGACGGGGAGGTAGCCGATCAGGGCGCCCGTCGCCTCCTCGTTCCGGCGCCGGACGGTCTCGGCGACGCTCGGTCCGCGGCCGCTCACGACTGCACCGCGCCCTGGTCCATGAGGCCGAAGTAGTGCGCAGCGGTCGTCATGTCCTTGTCGCCGCGGCCCGAGAGGTTGACCAGGATGGTGGCCTCGGGGCCGAGCTCGCGCCCGAGCTCCAGCGTGCCGGCCAGCGCGTGCGCGGACTCGATCGCGGGGATGATCCCCTCGGTACGGCTGAGCAGCATGAGCGCGTCCATCGCGGCCGAGTCGGTGACCGCGCGGTAGTCGGCGCGGCCGATGCTCGAGAGCCACGCGTGCTCCGGGCCGATGCCCGGGTAGTCGAGGCCGGCCGAGATCGAGTGCGACTCGACGGTCTGGCCGTCCTCGTCCTGGAGGAGGAAGCTGCGGGCGCCGTGCAGGACGCCGGGGCGGCCCTTGCTGATGGTCGCCGCGTGGCGGGGGGTCTCGATCCCGTCGCCGCCGGCCTCGAAGCCGACGAGGCGGACCTCGGGGTCGTCGAGGAAGGCGTGGAAGATCCCCATCGCGTTGGAGCCGCCGCCGACGCAGGCGGTGACCGCGGTGGGCAGCGAGCCGGTGAGCTCGAGGACCTGCTCGCGCGCCTCCTCGCCGATGATCTTCTGGAAGTCCCGGACGAGGGCCGGGAACGGGTGCGGGCCCGCGACGGTGCCGAAGATGTAGTTCGTGGTGCCCACGTTCGTCACCCAGTCGCGCATCGCGTCGTTGATCGCGTCCTTGAGGGTGCGCGAGCCGGTCGTCACGGGGATCACCTCGGCGCCGAGCAGGCGCATGCGGGCGACGTTGAGGGCCTGGCGCTCGGTGTCGACCTCGCCCATGTAGACCACGCAGTCGAGGCCGAACAGGGCGGCGGCCGTGGCGGTCGCGACGCCGTGCTGGCCCGCTCCCGTCTCGGCGATGACGCGGGTCTTGCCGATCCGCTTGGTGAGCAGCGCCTGGCCCAGCACGTTGTTGATCTTGTGCGAGCCGGTGTGGTTGAGGTCCTCGCGCTTGAGGATGATCCGCGCACCGCCGGCGTGCTCGGCGAACCGCGGCACCTCGGTGATGATCGACGGACGACCGGTGTAGCTGCGGTGCAGCTCCATCAGTTCTGCCGCGAACGCGGGATCGACCTTCGTGCGCTCGTACTCGGCGCTCAGCTCGTCGAGGGCCTCGACGAGGGACTCGGGGACGTAGCGTCCGCCGAACTCGCCGAAGTAGGGGCCGAGTTCATCCCGGAGTGCCATGGGGGTACCGCCTATCGGTGTGGTCAGTGCGCCAGGAAGCCGGCGAGGGTGGAGACGGGGTCGCCGCCGGTGACGAGAGCCTCGCCCACGAGGACGACGTCGGCTCCGGAGCCGCGGTAGTGCGCGACGTCGTCGGCGGTGAGGACGGCCGACTCGGCCACCTTCACCGCATCGTCGGGGAAGCGCTCGGAGAGGCGGCCGAAGAGGTCGCGGTCGAGCTGGAAGGTGGAGAGGTCGCGGGCGTTCACGCCGATGAGCCGCGCGCCGAGGTCGGCGGCCCGCTCGAGCTCGTCGGCCGAGTGCGTCTCGACGAGCGGGGTCATCCCCAGCTCGAGCACGAGGGCGTGCAGCTCGGCGAGCAGGGGCTGCTCGAGCGCGGCGACGATGAGGAGGACCAGGTCGGCTCCGGCCGCGCGGGCCTCGAGGACCTGGTACGGCTCGGCGACGAAGTCCTTGCGCAGGACGGGGATCGACACGCGCTCGCGGACCGCCTCGAGGTCCGCGAGGGACCCCTTGAAGCGGCGCTCCTCGGTGAGGACGCTGATCGCGCTCGCTCCCCCGAGCTCGTACTGCCCGGCCAGCTCGGCGGGGACGGGGATGTCGGCGAGGGCTCCGCGCGACGGGCTGGCGCGCTTCACCTCGGCGATGATCCTGACGCGCTCGGCGGGGGCCAGAGCGGCCAGGGCGTCGAGGGCGGGCGCCTGGGCGAGCGCGCGGCGCTCGACGGCTTCGAGCGGGGCGCTCTCGCGGCGCCGGGCCGCGTCGGCCAGGGCGCCGGCGGTGAGGTCGGCGAGCACCTAGGCGCGCGCCTTCGGGTTCGCCTTCGCGCCGTTGACGCCGTAGCCCGCCTTGGCCATGCCCATGCCCACGAGCAGACCCACCACGACCAGGCCGGCCGAGAGCCAGACCACCAGGGGCACGTCGAACCAGAACGCGGTCGTGCCGATCGTGAATCCGACCAGCATGATGACGACGGCCGTCCACGCTGCGGGCGAGTGGCCGTGGTTGTCGTCGTCGTGCTCGGTGCTCATGGGTCTCCTCCTGGGGGTGCATCGGGACCAGAGCAGTCTAGCGTGAGGCGCCTGAGCGCCCGGCCCCGGACTCGCCTGCGCAGCCGCCTGCAGGAGGCGGGGATGCCGGACCGCCGGACACGACCGCGGCCGGTGTCAGCGGCCCGAGGTGGGGTCGTCGCCGCGCGAGAGCTCGTCCCACGAGACGACCGGGTCGATGTCGCCGTCGTCCGTCTGCACGGTCGACGCGCCGTGGCCGTAGCCGTCGGCGGGCTCGAAGCGGGAGGCGCGCTTCCGCGCCGCTCCCGGCCAGCGGCCCGAGGTCACGAGGACGCCGATCCCGAGCAGCGCGGTGAGCACGCCGCAGACCAGGGCGACGACGGGCCAGGCCGTCGCGGAGGACGAGGCCACGAGCGCCGCGACGGACTGCTCCCCCGCGATGGCGGTCGCCTCGGTGACGAGCGAAGCGCCGGCGCGCACGGGGTCGCCCAGTGCCGTCGCGGCCGCGAGCACCACCGAGGCGCCGAGGACGGCCTGGAGCACACCGAGCACGATCCGGAAGACGGGGCCGGCGATGGCGAGGGCCGCGGCGAGGGCGAGGCCCGCGAGCGCCAGGGCGGAGAGCGCGGGCGCGGCGACGGTCCCGGCCACGTCGATCCGCTGGCCCTCCCCCTCGATCGCGGCCAGGGTCAGCGTGGACCAGGTCTGGGTGGAGGAGGTCAGCTCGAGCGCGGCGAGCAGCACGACCCCGAGGATCGCCGTGTACTTCAGCCGCCGTCCGCTCATGCTCACTCCGCCGGACCGAGGCCGGTGAACGGCACGAGGGGGTCGACGTCGAAGCAGGCGTGCTCGCCCGTGTGGCAGGCTGCGCCGATCTGCTCGACCTGGACCAGCAGGGTGTCGGCGTCGCAGTCGAGGGCGGCACCCCGCACGTACTGCGCGTGCCCGGACGTGTCGCCCTTGCGCCAGTACTCCTGGCGCGAGCGCGACCAGAAGGTGACGCGGCCCTCGGTGAGGGTCCGCCGGAGCGCCTCGCGGTCCATCCAGCCCATCATGAGCACCTCGCGGGTGTCGTGCTGCTGGATGATCGCGGGCAGGAGCCCGGTCGGATCGAAGGCGGCGCGGTCCAGGACGGCGTCGAGCTCGGCGGGGGTCATCGGATCTCGATCCCGGAGGCGGCGAGCGCGCGCTTGACGTCGCCGATCGTCAGCTCGCGGTTGTGGAAGACGGAGGCGGCGAGCACGGCGTCGGCTCCCGCGTCGACGGCCGGAGCGAAGTGCTCGACGGCGCCGGCGCCTCCGGAGGCGATGACCGGCACGGAGCTCAGCTCGCGCATCGCGGCGATCAGCTCGAGGTCGAAGCCCTGCTTGGTGCCGTCGGCGTCGATGGAGTTGACCAGCAGCTCCCCGGCGCCGCGCTCGACGGCCTCGGCCGCCCAGGCCAGGGCGTCGAGCTCGGTCTCGCGGCGTCCGCCGTGAGTGGTGACGACGAAGCCGGACGCCGTGGCGTCGCTCCGCTTGACGTCGAGCGAGAGCACGAGCACCTGCGCGCCGAAGACGTCGGCGATCTCGCCGAGGAGCTCGGGCCGGGCGATCGCGGCGGAGTTGACGCCCACCTTGTCGGCGCCGTGCGCGAGCAGTCGCGAGACGTCCTCGGCGCTGCGCACGCCTCCGCCGACCGTGAGCGGGATGAAGACCTGCTCGGCGGTCGCCCGCACCACGTCGTAGGTGGTCGAGCGGTCGTCGACCGTGGCGGTGACGTCGAGGAAGGTCAGCTCGTCGGCGCCCTGCTCGAAGTAGAGGCGGGCGAGCTCGACGGGGTCGCCCGCATCGCGCAGGTTCTGGAAGTTGACGCCCTTCACGACGCGGCCGGCGGCGACGTCGAGGCAGGGGATGACGCGGACGGCGAGACTCATCGGCTCCCCCTCTACAGGCGCGCGGCGTGGATGGAGGTGACCAGGATCGCGCGGGCGCCCAGGTCGTACAGGCGGTCCATCACCTGGTTCATGTCCGAGCGCGGCACCATCACGCGGACGGCCACCCACTCGGCGTCGTGCAGCGGCGAGACCGTCGGCGACTCGAAGCCCGGGGCGATCGCCGTGGCGCTCTCCAGGAGCGCGACGGGGCAGTCGTAGTCGAGCAGCACGTACTCGCGGGCGACCAGCACGCCCTGCAGGCGGCGCAGCAGCACCGGGATGCCCTCGGGCTCCCCCGCGGCGGAGACCAGGACGGCGGTCGAGTCCAGGATGACCGGGCCGAAGATCTCGAGGCCGGCCTTGCGGAGCGTGGTGCCGGTCTCGACGACATCGGCGATGACGTCGGCGACGCCGAGCTGGATCGCGGACTCGACCGCGCCGTCGAGGCGGATCAGCGTCACCTCGACGCCGTGCTCCCGGAGGAAGCGGCCCACGAGGCCCGGGTAGCTGGTCGCCACGCGGAGGCCGTCGATCTGCGCGAGCTCGTCGTAGCGGCCTGCGGGCCCGGCGAAGCGGAAGGTGGAGTTGGCGAAGCCGAGGCTCGCGATCTCGCGCGCCTCGGAGCCGGAGTCGATCAGGAGGTCGCGGCCGGTGACCCCGACGTCGAGAGCGCCGGAGCCGACGTAGGTGGCGATGTCGCGCGGGCGCAGGTAGAAGAACTCCACCCCGTTGCGCTCGTCGACGACGTGCAGCTCCTTCGGGTCGCGGCGGCCGGTGTAGCCGGCCTCCGCGAGCATCTGACCGGCGGTCTCCGAGAGGGAGCCCTTGTTGGGGACGGCGACGCGCAGGAGCGCCGGGGCGGGGGTGGTGGTCACGGGACGTCCTTCATGACTCGACGGCTGTTCAGGGGGCGGCACGGCTCCTCGGGGAGCGTGCGGGCGCGACGGCGCGGAGGGGAGGCGCACCCCGGCGAGCGGGGCGGGGCTCACAGATGCCGGTAGACGTCGGCCGTCGTCAGTCCCTTGGCGAGCATGAGCACCTGCAGGTGGTAGAGCAGCTGCGAGATCTCCTCGGCGGTGCGCTCGTCGCCCTCGTACTCGGCGGCCATCCACACCTCGGCTGCCTCCTCGACGATCTTCTTGCCGATGAAGTGCACGCCGGCGTCGAGCTCGCGGACGGTGCCCGAACCCTCGGGACGGGCGGCGGCCTTCTCGCCCAGCTCAGCGAAGAGGTCGTCGAAAGTTTTCACCGGGGAAGTCTATACGGCGGCCGGGCGCGGGCCGCCTCAGTGCCGGTGCAGGTGAGCGGTCGCCGTCTCGCGCAGCGACGCGATCGCGGCCTCCGGGTCGTCCGCGCCGAAGACCGCGGAGCCCGCGACGAAGGTGTCGGCTCCCGCCTCCGCTGCGATCTCGATCGTGCCGGGAGCGATCCCGCCGTCGACCTGGAGCCAGACGTCGAGCCCGGTGCGGTCCACCACGTTCCGGAGGGTGCGCAGCTTGGGCATCGTCTCCTCCATGAAGGACTGACCCCCGAAGCCGGGCTCGACCGTCATCACGAGGACCTGGTCGAACTCGAGCAGGAGGTCGAGGTAGTCGTCCACCATCGTGCCCGGCTTGAGCGCGATCCCCGCCCGCGAGCCGATCTCGCGCAGGCGCCGCGCCAGGGCCACGGCGTCGCGCGCGGCCTCGGCGTGGAAGGTCACGGAGAAGGCGCCGGTCTCGGCGTAGTCGGGGGCCCACCGGTCGGGGTCCTCGATCATCAGGTGCAGGTCGAGCGGCCGGGGCGAGACGTCCTGGAGGCGCTGGACCATGGTCAGCCCGAAGGTGAGGTTCGGCACGAAGTGGTTGTCCATCACGTCGACGTGCACGAGGTCGGCTCCGGCGATGCGCTGCAGCTCGGCCTCGAAGTTCACGAAGTCGGCGGAGAGGATGCTGGGGTTGATCCGTGCGGGCATGCCTCCAGCCTAGATCGGAGCGTCCTCCGCGTCCGCCCGGCCGAGCGCGTTCCCGCTCCGGAGGGTTCAGGCGTCTCCGGACGCCGCCTCGAGGGGCCGGCGGCGGAGGAGCTGCACGAACATGGCGTCGGTGCCGTGCCGGTGCGGCCAGAGCTGCACGTGGAGGGTGCCCTCCGGCAGCGGGAGCGGGTCCGCCGTCAGCGCGCGCAACACGGCCGGCGTGTCGACGAGCTCGAGCTCGTGCCGCTCCTGCGCGAGGGCGAGCACGCGCCGGGTCTCGCCGAGGTGCGGCGAGCAGGTCACGTAGGCCAGCAGGCCGTCGGGAGCGAGAGCCCTCACCGCGGAGTCGAGCAGCTCGCCCTGGAGGGCGGCCAGCGGCTCCACGTCGGCCGCGGACTTGCGCCAGCGCGCCTCGGGCCGACGCCGCAGCGCACCGAGACCGGTGCACGGCGCGTCGAGGAGGATGCGGTCGAACGATCCCGGCTGCTCGTCGCCCAGGTCGCGCCCGTCGCCGGTGCGCACCTCGACCGACGGATCGACGGCGGCCAGCGCCTGCCGCACCAGGCCCGCGCGGCCCGGAACCACCTCGTTGGCGAGCAGCGCCGCCCCTCCTGCGCGCGCCTCCGCCGCGAGCAGCGCCGCCTTGCCGCCGGGTCCCGCGCACAGGTCGAGCCAGCGCTCGCCCGGGCGGACCGGCCGTGCTCGGGAGAGCGCCAGAGCGGCGAGCTGGGAGCCCTCGTCCTGCACGCGCACGCGGCCCTCGTGCACCGCGGGGAACGCCTCCGGGTCGCCGCCGGTGCTGGTCATGCCGACCGGCGAGAACCGGTCGGATTCGGCGTCGGCGATCTCGCTGGGAGACGCCAGGCCCGGCAGAGCCACCAGGTTCACCCGCGGAGCCGCGTTGTCGGCGGCGAGCAGCGCGTCGAGCTCGTCGGCCGCCCCCTCCGCCGCCAGCGCCCGTCGCAGGGCGCGCACGATCCACACGGGGTGGGAGCTCAGCGCGGCGATCCGGTCGTCCCCGGAGACCGCGGCCGCGGAGACCCGCTCGCGCCACTCGCCGGCGCTCGAGCGCGAGACCGCGCGCAGCACGGCGTTGGCGAAGGCCACCGCTTCCCGCGAGGAGCCGGCCGCGACGAGCGCGACGCTCTCGTTCACCGCGGCGTGCGGGGCCACGCGGGTCGCGAGCAGCTGGTGCACGCCCAGGCGCAGCGCGTCGAGCACGGGCGCATCGATGCTCTCGACGGACCGGCCGGCCGCGAGGGCGATCACGCGGTCGTAGTAGCCGGACATCCGCAGAGTGCCGTAGCAGAGCTCGGTGGCCAGTCCCGCGTCGGCGGGCGAGAGGCCGGCGGCGCTGATCCGCGCGGGCAGGACCAGGTTGGCGTAGGCGTCCGACCCGCTCACCGCGAGCAGGACGTCGTAGGCGACCCGGCGGGCGGGAGCGGCCTCGCGACGGGCGCTCATGCGAGCACCGTGCTCTCGCGCAGGCCGCGGGCCCAGGCGGCGCCGGCCATCGGGGTCCTGCCGGCGGGCTGGACGGTGACCAGCTCGACCGCTCCGTCCGCGGTGCCGACGAGGGCGCGCCCCGAGTCGAGGCGGACGACGCCGGGAGCGAGGTCCCCCTCGGCCGCGCGGACCGCGAGCACCTTGAGGCGCGCGTTCCCCACCGCGGTCGAGGCTCCGGGCTCGGGAGTCGTTCCGCGCACGAGCGCGAGGACCCGCGCGGTCGGGAGGCTCCAGTCGATCCGGCCGTCGGCGGCGTCGAGCTTGGGAGCGGGGGTCGCCTCTCCGGCCTGCGGAGTCGCGACGGCCGTGCCCTCCTCCAGCGCGCCGACCACGCCGAGGGTGAGGCCGGCGCCGCTCGCGGCCAGCTCCGTCAGCAGCTCGCCCGCGGTGTGCTCCCCCGCGTCGACGGCGAGCTCGGCGTACACGTCACCGGCGTCGAGCTCGGCGACCAGCTGGAAGACGCTCGCGCCGATACGCGTGTCGCCCGCCATCAGCGCCCGCTGGACGGGAGCCGCCCCGCGCCAGCGCGGCAGCAGGGAGAAGTGCAGGTTGATCCAGCCCAGGCGCGGCACCGCCAGCAGGCGCTGCCGGACGAGGCCGCCGTAGGCCACGATCACGCCGAGGTCGGGGGCGAGCTCCGCGATCCGGTCGGTCACGTCCTCGTCGAGGCGGTTCGCCCGGATCACCGGGATCCCCAGCTCCTCGGCCACGACGGCGACCGGCGAGGGGGTGAGCACGCGCTTGCGTCCCACCGGGGCGTCCTCCCGGGTGACCACGGCCACGACCTCGTGCGCGGAGGCGGCGAGGTCGCGGAGGGTCGGAACGGCGGCGGCGGGCGTGCCGGCGAAGACGAGGCGCACGGGGGTCTCCTGGGGAGTCAGAGGATGTCGGGGTCGTCGAGACGGACCCGGAGCCGGGGGGCCGGCCGGAAGCGGCCGGGCGTGGTCGGCGGGCGACGACGGCGCGTGGCGTTGCGGATCACGGCGGAGCGGAGGCGCGCGGCCACATCCGCACCGCGAGCGTAGTCGAACCGGACGATCGCCCGGACGGAGCCGTCCTCGAGCCCGACAGGACCGAGGACCTCGTGCCGGTCGTCCTCGTCGAGCGCGTCGAGCGCCTCCTCCACCGCGTGCGCGTCGCCGCTCACCGTGGCCAGGCGCACCGCGGGCGGGAAGCGCAGAGCGCGCCGCTCCTGGAGCTCGGCCCGGAGGTACTCGGCCTGCCGCCAGGTCGCCAGGGCGGTCGCGAGCCGGCCGCCGACCCCGACCAGGAGGACCGGCGCGCCCGGGCGGGCCAGCGCCGCGGCGTTCGACCAGGTGCGGAGCGCGTCGTCGGCGACCCGCAGGCTCTCGCGGGCCAGCATCCGCTCGCCGTCCAGCAGCAGGACGGCGTGGTAGCCGCCGTCGGCCCGCGGCTCCGCCCCGCGCGTGGCCACGACGAGCGCGGGCTCGTCGGGGAGGGTGAGCACGGGGCGCTGCCCGTCGGCGACGATCACCTTGGCACCCGGGAAGGCGCGTCCGAGCTCCTCCGCGGTGCGGCCCGCGCCGAGGGAGACGAGGCGCAGAGCCGTCGCCTCGCAGACGGAGCAGGTCCAGTCGGCCGCGATCAGGCCGCACCAGCCGCAGCTCGGCCGCCCGCCCTCGGAGTGCACGCCGAGCGGACCCTGGCAGCGGTTGCAGCGTGCGACGGTCCGGCAGCGGGCGCAGGCGACCACCGGCGCGTAGCCGGGTCGCGCGACCTGGACGAGCACGGGACCGGAGTCGAGGGCCTTCCGCGCCTCCCGCCAGGCGGAGGAGGGGATGCGCGCTGCCGCGTCGTGCTCGTCGGCCGCCCACTGCTGGGCGGTCGGCACGACGTGCGGGCGGCGGCTCGGCCGCGGCTCCACCTCGGTCGCGAAGCCGATCTCGACGAGCCGCTCGACCTCGACCGTGCGCGTGTTGCCGAGCAGGACGAGGCCGGCGCCGCTCTGCTCCTGCCGCACCAGGGCGACGTCGCGGGCGTGCGCGTAGGGCGCGAGCGGCTCGGCGAAGAGCGGATCGCCGTCGTCCCAGAGCGCGATCAGGCCGAGGGCGGAGGAGGGCGCGTAGAGGACGGAGCGGTTGCCGACGACGACCCGCGGCCCGGGATCGAGGCAGCGGACGAAGGCGGAGTAGCGCTCGGCGCCCTTCTGCCGCGCATCGAGGCGCACCACCGCCTCCGCGGGGACGAGGGCGGCGAGAGCGAGCTCCAGCTGCTCCTGGTCGCGGTAGTCGGGGACCGCCAGGATCGCGTCGCGGCCCGCGGCGAGCGTGTCCCGGGCGAGCTCGGCGAGCGTGACGGCCCAGCCGCCGACCCACGCGCCCGACTCGAGCCTCACGGGAGCCGGCACGGCGCCGACCGCCAGCCGGGCCCCTTCGGCGAGTCCCGCGAAGGAGGCGTCGGGGTAGCCCGTCACGCCGCCCGCCTCGACCGCCTGCGCCGCAGGAGCGGGACCCGCGGCGAGTCGCGCCTTCTCGACGCGGACGTGGCGGCGCGGCACGGCCAGGCGCAGCACGTCGCTCGCGCCTCCGGAGGCGCGGTCGGCCACCCGGCGGGCGAGGGCCCAGACCTCCGGGGTCAGCACGACGAGCGGCGAGACCAGCTCCTCGATGCCGCTGAGCGCTCCGGCGTGCTCGGTCCCCTCCCCCGTCTCGACGACGAACGCGTCGGCGATCCGGCCTCCGGTCCGCAACGGCACCCGCACGCGCACGCCGGGGACCACCTCGCCGCGCAGCGCCTCCGGCACCGCGTAGTCCAGGAGCCGGTCGAGCTGCGGGAGGGGCGAGTCCAGGAGCACGCGCGCGACGGCTCCGCTCGTCGCCATCGCCGCCGCGCCCGCTACGAGAGGCCCGCGGCGGAGCGCAGGTCGTCGACCCGGTCGAGGCGCTCCCAGGTGAAGTCGGGGAGCTCCCGGCCGAAGTGGCCGTAGGCCGCGGTCTGCGCGTAGATCGGGCGGAGCAGGTCGAGTGCGTGGATGATCGCGGCCGGGCGCAGGTCGAAGACCGAGCGGATCGCCTCGGTGATCGTCTCGTCGGAGACGGTGCCGGTGCCGAAGGTCTCGACGTAGAGGCCGACCGGGGCCGCCTTGCCGATGGCGTAGGCGACCTGCACCTCCAGCCGCGAGGCGAGCCCCGCGGCGACCGCGTTCTTGGCGACCCACCGCATGGCGTAGGCGGCCGAGCGGTCCACCTTCGACGGGTCCTTGCCCGAGAACGCGCCGCCGCCGTGGCGGGACGCTCCGCCGTAGGTGTCGACGATGATCTTGCGGCCGGTGAGCCCGGCGTCGCCCTGAGGGCCGCCGATCTCGAAGCGGCCCGTCGGGTTGATCAGCAGGCGCACGGCGGAGGAGTCGAGGTCGACCGTCTCGAGGACGGGGCGGATGACGTGCGCCGCGATGTCCGCGTGGATCGTCTCGGTGCTGACGTGCTCTGCGTGCTGGGTGGACAGGACGACGGTGTCGATGGTGGACGGCGTCGTGCCGTCGTAGCCGATGGTGACCTGGGTCTTGCCGTCGGGTCGGAGGTAGTCGAGCTCGCCCGACTTGCGGACGGCGGCCAGGCGCTCGGCGAGGCGGTGCGAGAGCCAGCTCGGCAGCGGCATGTACTCGGGGGTCTCGTCGGTCGCGAAGCCGAACATCAGGCCCTGGTCGCCCGCGCCCTGGCGGTCGAAGGCGTCCTCGCCCGCCTCGGAGGAGCGGACCTCGAGCGCCGTGTCGACGCCCGCCGCGATCTCGGGCGACTGCTGGCCGATCGAGACCGAGACGCCGCAGGAGCGGCCGTCGAAGCCCTTCTCCGAGGAGTCGTAGCCGATCTCGACGATCGTGTCGCGCACGATCTTGGGGATCTCGACGTAGCCGCTCGTGGAGACCTCGCCCGCGACGTGCACGAGCCCCGTCGTGACCAGCGTCTCGACGGCGACCCGGCTGTGCGGGTCCTCGCGGAGCAGGGCGTCGAGGATGCGGTCCGAGATCTGGTCGCAGATCTTGTCCGGGTGGCCCTCGGTGACGGACTCGGAGGTGAACAGGCGGAGGGGACCGGAGGTCATGCTTCTCTTCTCGTCCCGGCTCGTGCGGACCGGGGTCGTTCGTACCGGGAGTGGCCTGGCGGGCGCGATGCCGGGCGGCAGGCGATCGGCGCCTGGGCGGGCGGACCGGCGGGGCTAGCGCACGACCGCGTCGAGGACGCGATCGGCCACCTCCGCCTTGCTGCCCGAGGCCTCGCCAACTATATCGCCGGCCCGATCGAGGACCACGACGGCGTTGCTGTCGCTCTGGAAACCCTCGGCCCAGCCCACCCTGTTGAGGACGAGCAGGTCGCAGCCCTTCCGGGCGATCTTGGCGCGGCCGAGGGCGAGCATCGCGTCCCGGTCCGGCTCGGTCTCCGCGGCGAAGCCGACGACGATCTGCCCCTCCCGCCGGGAGGCGGAGATCTCGGCGAGGACGTCCGGGTTCTTGACGAGCTCGAGGACGAGACGGTCGCCCTGCTGCTCCTTCTTGATCTTCGCGTCGGCGACCGCGGCGGGCCGGTAGTCGGCGACGGCCGCGGCCATGATCACGACGTCCGCGCCGGGGGCCGCGGCGAGGGCGGCCTCGCGCAGCTCGAGCGCGGTGCCCACCGGGAGGACCGTGACGCCCTCCGGCGCCGGCACGTCGAGGTTCGCGGCGAGGAGGGTGACCTCCGCGCCCCGGGCCGCAGCGGCCAGCGCGAGCGCGACGCCCTGCCTGCCGCTGGAGCGGTTGCCGACGAAGCGCACCGGGTCGAGGGGCTCGCGGGTGCCGCCGGCGGTCACGAGGACGCGCACGCCCGCGAGGTCGCGGCGGGCGGAGGCGGAGCGGGCGTGGACGGCGAGGGCCTCCGCCACGATCGTCTCGGGCTCCTCCATGCGGCCGGGGCCCGAGTCGGCGCCGGTGAGGCGGCCGACCGCGGGTCCGACGACGTGCACGCCGCGGGAGCGGAGCACCGCCGTGTTCGCGACGGTGGCGGCGTTCGCCCACATCTCGGTGTGCATCGCGGGGGCGACCACGAGCGGGGCGGTGCTCGCGAGCACCGTGTTGCCGAGCAGGTCGTCGGCAAGGCCGGCGGCGAGTTTGGCGAGCGTGTGCGCCGTCGCGGGCGCGATCACGATGAGGTCGGCGGCCTGGCCGATGGCCACGTGCCGGACCTCGGCGACGCCCTCGTAGAGCTCGGTGTGCACCGGGTTCCGCGAGATGGCCTCGAGGGTGGGCTTCCCGACGAAGCGCAGCGCGGCCTCGGTCGCGACGACGTGCACGTCGTGCCCCGCGAGGACCAGCGCGCGGACGACTCCGACGGCCTTGTACGCGGCGATGCCGCCGGTGATGCCGACGACGACGTTGAGCCGTCGGCCGGCCTCGAGAGAGGAGCCCACCCGGAGGGGACTACTCGGCGAGGGGCTTGGCGACGAGCTTGTCCTCGTTGATCTCGTGCAGTGCGACCGAGAGGGGCTTGTCGTCGATGGTGGAGTCGACCAGCGGGCCGACGTTGTCGAACAGGCTGCCCTCGTGGAGGTCGGCGTAGTAGTCGTTGATCTGGCGGGCGCGCTTGGAGGCGAAGATCACCAGCGCGTACTTGGAGTCGACCTTCGAGAGGAGCTCGTCGATGGGCGGGTCGATGATGCCGAGGTTGTTGGCCATGGATGTCTCCTTGCAGGCGCATCAGCGCCGATCTGCGGCTCCGGAGCAACACGGCGCGCGGGCTCCGAGGGGCGTGTGCCCGGTGGGACCCGGGGCGTCGGCCCGGAGGTGGTCGGTGGCCCGGTGTCAGCGGCCCGGGTCAGCGGGCGCGCCGTCGGCACGAGGCGACATCAATTCTACGACCTCGCGGGCCGCTTCGGGCACGGTGCTGTTGACGACGGCGAAATCGAACTCGTCCTGCGCGGCCAGCTCCACCTTCGCGGTGGCCAGACGGCGCTCCTGCTCCTCCGCGCTCTCGGTGCCGCGGCCGACCAGCCGGCGGACCAGCTCGTCCCAGCTCGGCGGCAGGAGGAAGACCAGCCGCGCGTCCGGCATCCGCTCGCGCACCTGGCGGGCACCCTGGATGTCGATCTCGAGCATCACCTGCCGGCCCTGCTCCAGCGCGGCGTCGATGGGGCCGCGGGGCGTGCCGTAGCGGTGAGCGTTGTGGACGACGGCGTACTCGAGGAACTCCCCCGCCGCGACCATCCGGTCGAACTCGGCGTCGTCGACGAAGTAGTAGCTGACGCCGTCCACCTCGCCCGGACGCGGTGCCCGGGTGGTGGCCGAGACCGAGAGCAGGACGTCCGGGTAATTCTCGCGGATGTAGGTCGACACGGTGCCCTTGCCGACCGCGGTCGGACCGGCGAGGACGAGCAGGCGGTTGCGGCCGGGGCGGCGCTGCCGCGACTCCCGCTCCTCGAGGAACGACGCCAGGCCCTCGACCTGGCGCCGGCCGAGCCCGCCGAGGCGCTTCGACTCGGCGATCCGCAGCTGGTCCATCACCCGGGGCGTCTTCACCACGCCGAGTGCGGGCACGGCGCGGAGCAGCTCGCTGACGCGCATCCGCCCCTCGACTCCGAGCGGCTCGGCCTGGGCCGCCGCGAGCACGGCGGTCGCGGGGCGGCGTCCGGCGGCGACGGCCTTCTTGACGGCGGCGCGGGCACGGCGCGCCGCGATCGCGGCCTCGGAGGCGGCGCGCCGGTCGACCTCGGGCGGCGAGGGACGGCGCACGGCCTCCGGGCGCGAGGAGGCGCCGGGATCGGGGCTGACGGTTTCAGCGGACAAGGGTCTCCTGGATGTCGGTCGCGCGGCGGGTGATCTCGGCCGCGATCCCCGAGGGGCCGGCGCCGAGCACGCTGCGCGACTCGCTGACGATGGTGGCGGCGCTCAGCGCGCCGAACAGCCGCTGCGCGTCCGCGACAGCTGCGCCCTGGTGGCCGAAGCCGGGCGCGAGCACCGGAAGTGCGGGGTGCAGCGGCTCGTCGATGCCGATGCCGAAGTCGCCCAGGGCGACAGTGGCGCCGAGCACCACGCCGACCGAGCCGATCGACGCGCGAGCGTGAGCGTCGTTCCAGGATGCCACGTCCGCCACGACCGCGCGTGCCACGGTGGATCCCGCCCGGCCGCCGTCCTGCACGAGGGCGCGCTGCACGGGGCGGGCCTCGGGGTTGGAGGTGGCTGCGAGGACGAACACGCCCTTGCCCGCCTCCTCGGCGAGGGTCAGCATCCCCTCGAGGGAGCCGAGCCCCTGGTAGGCCGCCGCGGTCATGGCGTCCGCCTCGAGCGGCGAGCCGGGCCGGAGCCACGCCTCGGCGTAGGCGGCGACGCTCGTGCCGATGTCGCCGCGCTTGACGTCGGCGATCACCAGCAGTCCGGCCTCGCGGGCGTCGGCGAGCACGCGCTCGAGCGCGGCGTAGCCCGCCGAGCCGTGCCGCTCGAAGAACGCGATCTGCGGCTTCACCACGCCCGCACGGCCGGCCGCCGCCTCGACGACCGTTCGGCCGAAGCTCTCGAGCCCGGCCGCGTCGTCGGCGAGGCCCCACGCGTCGAGCAGGTACGCGTGCGGGTCGATCCCGACGCAGAGCCGGCCGTGCGCGGCGAACGCCGCCTCGAGGCGCGAGCCGAAGGAGGCGGTGCCCGCCGCGCCGCCGCTCACGCGGTGCGCTCCGCGCGGCGCAGGGCGTAGTCCTGCAGGCTCGTCACCTCGAAGGGCTCGTTCGCCGCGTCGAGCGAGGCGACCGCCGCCGCGAGCTGGGCGATCGTGGTGAACAGCGGCTTGTCCGCGGCGACCGCGGCGGCGCGGATCTCGTAGCCGTCGGCGCGGGTCGCTCCTCCGCTGGGCGTGTTGATCACCACGTCGACCTCGTCGCGGGCGATCAGCTCGACGATGGAGGGCGCGTCGCCCTCGGCGGTCTCGCTGTACTTGCGGACCACGCGGGCCTGGATCCCGTTGCGGTTCAGCACCTCGGCCGTGCCCTCGGTCGCGAGGATGTCGAAGCCGAGCTGACGCAGGCGCAGCGCGGGCAGGACGATCGAGCGCTTGTCGCGGTCGGCGACCGAGATGAAGACGGTCCCGCTCGCCGGCATGCCGCCGTACGCGGCGTCCTGGCTCTTCGCGAAGGCGCGCGGGAAGTCGCGGTCGATCCCCATGACCTCGCCAGTGGAGCGCATCTCGGGCCCGAGCAGCGAGTCGACGATCTGGCCCTCCTTGGTGCGGAAGCGCTTGAACGGCAGGACCGCCTCCTTCACCGCGATGGGAGAGTCCATCGGGACGTCGGAGCCGTCGCGCTCGGGCAGCAGGCCCTCGGCCTTCAGCGCGGCGATGGTCTCGCCCACCATCAGGCGCGACGCGGCCTTCGCGAGCGGGATGCCCAGCGCCTTCGACACGAACGGCACGGTGCGCGAGGCCCGGGGGTTCGCCTCGAGCACGTAGAGCACGCCCTGGCCGATCGCGAACTGGACGTTCAGCAGTCCTCGGACGCCGACGCCCTGCGCGATCGCGAGGGTCGCCTCCCGCACCTGGTCGATCTGGCGGCGGCCGAGCGTCACCGGCGGGAGCGTGCACGCCGAGTCGCCGGAGTGGATGCCGGCCTCCTCGATGTGCTCCATCACTCCTCCGATGTAGAGCTGCTCGCCGTCGAAGAGCGCGTCGACGTCGATCTCGATCGCGTCGTCGAGGAAGCGGTCCACCAGCAGCGGGTGCGCCTCGTCGATGATCCCCTCGCCGGCCATCCGCTCGAAGTAGTCCTCGAGCTGGGGCGTGCCGTAGACGATCTCCATGCCGCGCCCGCCGAGGACGAACGACGGACGGACGAGGACCGGGTAGCCGATCTCCACCGCGACCTCGCGGGCGCCGTCGAGGTCGGTCGCGGTGCCGTTGCGCGGAGCGAGAAGTCCCGCCTCGTCGAGGATCCGCGAGAACGCGCCGCGCTCCTCCGCGAGGTCGATGTTCGCGGGGGTGGTGCCGAGGATGGGCACGCCGGCCGCCTCGAGGCCCGCGGCGAGCCCGAGCGCCGTCTGGCCGCCCAGCTGCACGACGACGCCGACGAGCTCGCCGGACTGCGACTCCGCGTGGATGACCTCGAGCACGTCCTCGAGAGTCAGCGGCTCGAAGTAGAGGCGGTCCGAGGTGTCGTAGTCGGTCGAGACCGTCTCGGGGTTGCAGTTGATCATGATCGTCTCGAAGCCCGCGTCCGAGAGCGCGAACGAGGCGTGCACGCAGGAGTAGTCGAACTCGACCCCCTGGCCGATGCGGTTGGGGCCGGAGCCCAGGATGACGACCTTGCGGCGGTCGGCGGCGACGACCTCCGTCTCCTCGTCGTACGAGGAGTAGTGGTACGGCGTGAGCGCCGGGAACTCGCCCGCGCAGGTGTCGACGGTCTTGTAGACCGGGCGCACGTCCAGCGCGTAGCGGGTGCGGCGGACCTCCGCCTCGTCGAGCCCGCGGAGCTCGGCGATCTGCGCGTCCGAGAAGCCGTGGTCCTTCGCCAGGCGGAGGAGTCCGGCGTCGAGGCCGTCGTGCTCGCGCACCAGGTCGGCGATCTCGTTGATCAGCACGATCTGGTCGAGGAACCAGGGGTCGATCTTCGTGGACTCGAACGCCTGCTCGACCGTGGCTCCCAGGCGCAGCGCCTGCTGCACGGTGACGATGCGGCCGTCGGTCGGGGTCCTCGCGATCTCGAGGAGCTCCTCGACCGAGCGCTCCTGCGCGCCCCAGTGGAACGACGAGCCGCGCTTCTCGAGCGAGCGGAGCGCCTTCTGCAGCGCCTGCGCGTAGTTGCGGCCGATCGCCATCGCCTCGCCCACCGACTTCATGGTCGTGGTCAGCGTCTTGTCGGCGGCCGGGAACTTCTCGAACGCGAACCGCGGGACCTTCACGACCACGTAGTCCAGCGTCGGCTCGAAGCTCGCCGGCGTCACCTTGGTGATGTCGTTCGGGATCTCGTCCAGGCGGTAGCCGATGGCGAGCTTCGCGGCGATCTTGGCGATCGGGAAGCCGGTCGCCTTGGAGGCGAGGGCGGAGGAGCGGGAGACGCGCGGGTTCATCTCGATCACGATGATCCGGCCGTCCGCCGGGTCGATCGCGAACTGGATGTTGCAGCCGCCGGTGTCCACGCCCACGTCGCGGATGATCCGGATGCCGATGTCGCGCAGCTTCTGGTACTCGCGGTCGGTGAGGGTCAGCGCCGGTGCGACGGTGATCGAGTCGCCCGTGTGCACGCCGACGGGGTCGACGTTCTCGATCGAGCAGACGACGACCGTGTTGTCGGCCGTGTCGCGCATGAGCTCGAGCTCGTACTCCTTCCAGCCGAGGATCGACTCCTCCAGGAGCACCTCGGTGGTGGGGCTCTGGTGCAGGCCGTCGCCGACCATCCGCACCAGCTCCTCGCGGGTGTAGGCGAAGCCGGAGCCCAGGCCGCCCATGGTGAACGACGGGCGGATGACGAGGGGATAGCCCAGGTCCTCGGCGTACTCGATCGCCTCGTCGACGGTGTGCGCGATGTAGGACTTCGCGACGTCGGCGCCCGCGTCCAGCACCAGCTGCTTGAAGATCTGCCGGTCCTCGCCGCGGTTGATCGCCTCGAAGCTCGCGCCGATGAGCTCGACGCCGTACTTCTCGAGGATCCCGAGGTCGTGCAGCTGGATGGCCGCGTTCAGTGCCGTCTGCCCGCCGAGGGTCGGCAGGATCGCGTCCGGCTTCTCCTTGGCGATGATCGCCTCGATCGCCTTGGGCGTGATCGGCTCCACGTAGGTGGCGTCGGCGAAGTCGGGATCGGTCATGATCGTCGCCGGGTTGGAGTTGACGAGGATCACGCGCACCCCCTCGGCGCGCAGCACGCGGCAGGCCTGGGTGCCGGAGTAGTCGAACTCGACGGCCTGTCCGATGACGATCGGGCCGGAGCCGATGACCAGGACGCTCTGGATGTCTTCCCTGCGCGGCATTACTTCTGCTCTCCGATGCTGCTGGTCGTGGGGATGTCGGTGGGCTCCGAGGCCCCGCGTCCGGCCGTGCGCTGCACGACCATCTCGCGGAAGCGGTCGAAGAGGTGGTTGGAGTCGTGCGGGCCGGCCGCCGCCTCCGGGTGGTACTGCACCGAGAAGGCGGGGATGTCGAGGCAGCGCAGGCCCTCCACGACCGAGTCGTTGAGGGAGTAGTGGCTGACCTCGACGCGGCCGAAGCCCTCGGGCGAGTCCAGCTCGCCCTCGATCGGCGCGTCCACGGCGAACCCGTGGTTCTGCGAGGTGATCTCCACGCGGCCGGTGAGCTTGTCGAGCACGGGCTGGTTGATCCCGCGGTGGCCGAACGGGAGCTTGTAGGTGCCGAAGCCGAGAGCGCGCCCCAGCAGCTGGTTGCCGAAGCAGATGCCGAAGAACGGCAGGTCGGCGCGCAGGGTGGTGCGCAGCAGCTCGACGTGGCGGTCCGAGGCCTCGGGGTCGCCGGGGCCGTTGGAGAAGAAGAGCGCGGACGGGTCGAGCGCGAGCACCTGCTCGGCGGTCACCGACTCGGGCAGCACGTGGACGTCGAAGCCGCGCTCCGCGAGGTAGTTGACCGTCGAGGTCTTCACCCCCAGGTCGATGACCGCGACCGAGCCGACGCGCTCGCCGCGGGCGGGCACCGTGTACTGCTCGTCGGTCGAGACCGAGGAGGAGAGGTTGAGCCCCTGCATCTGCCGGCCGCCGAGGACCAGCGCGAGCTGCACCTCCTCGGGGAGGGCGAGGTCCTCGCCGGAGAACACGCCGGCGCGCATCGAGCCGGCCGAGCGGATGTGGCGGGTGATCGCCCGGGTGTCGACGCCGGAGATCCCGACGATGCCGTCGGTCTCCAGGTCGTCGCCGAGGGAGCGCTGCGCGCGGAAGTTGGAGACGACGCGGGAGGGGTCGCGGACGACGTAGCCGGCGACCCAGATGCGGCGCGACTCCATGTCCTCGTCGTTGGTCCCGGTGTTGCCGATGTGGGGCGCGGTCTGCACGACGATCTGGCCGGCGTAGCTCGGGTCGGTCAGCGTCTCCTGGTAGCCGGTCATGCCGGTGGCGAAGACGATCTCGCCCAGGGTGCGGCCTCGGGCGCCGTAGGCCTGTCCCCGGAATCGTCGTCCGTCCTCGAGGACGAGGACGGCGGTGGGTTCGGTGCTGAGGCGTGTCGTTGGCACGGACTAGGAGCCCTTCTGGGTCGTGTCGGGGCCGCCGTCGGCGGCTCCGGGGTGGGAGGGGGAGGAA
>NZ_PSVZ01000029.1:0-32487 GCF_002932315.1 Rathayibacter sp. AY1C9 | reverse complement strand
GAGCCGGTCGGTCCTCGCGCCGGGGGCGGGCGGTCACCGCCTCCGGCGCGAGGACCGACCGGCTCACTGCGTCGCGGCCGCGATGCCGGAGGTGAGGCCGGCGATGGTGTCCTCGGTGCTGCGCCCGCCGACGAAGGCCTGCTCCAGCTGCTCCTTGAGCACCGTGATGATCGCGGCCATGTCGGGCGAGGCGACTTGCGCCGAGTCGGACGCCTGGACGGTGCCCGCCTGGCCGAGGAACACCTCGGCGAGCTCGGGGCGCACGGCGAACTCGATGCCCGACTCCGTGAGGTCGCGACGGGTGGGGAGGAGGGAGGCGCCGGCGCAGAAGTCGCGCATCGCCTCCTCCTCCGTCACGAACGCGAGGAAGGAGGCGGCCAGCTCCGGGTTCTTCGCGGCCTTGGTCGCGACGAGGGCGTTGCCGCCGAAGTCGCCGCCTCCGCGCACGTTGCGCGGGGAGTAGGTGGCGCCCCACTCGAAGTCGAGGGTGGAGTCGGCGTCGGGGATGAGGAACGCGCCGGCGAAGGTCATCGCGGTGGTCTGCGAGTACCAGAGGTCGCTGGCGTAGGTGGTCGCCTGCACGGAGCTGCTCGGCGGCACGAGGCCGTCGGTGAAGAAGCTGCGGCTGAAGTCGATCGCGGCGCGGCCGGCGGCGGAGTCGATCGCGGGCCCGGACAGGTCCTCGGTGAGGAAGCGGCCGTCGGCCTGGAAGAGCAGGCTCAGCCAGCGGGTGACGCCGTTGCCCTGCCAGTTGTAGGCGAAGGGGTAGCGCTCGGCGGGGAGCGAGGCGCGCAGCTTCCGCCCGACCTCGGTGAACTCCTCCCAGGTCCACGCCTCCTCGGGCGAGGAGGGGAAGGAGGTGACGCCCGCGTCGGCCAGCACCTGCGTGTTGTAGAGGATCAGCGAGGTGTCGGTGTGGTGGGGGACGCCGAAGGGGCTCCCGCCGCTCTGCACCGCGGCCCAGGCCGGATCGGTGAACCGCTCGGCGACGTCGGAGTCGAGGAAGCCCGACAGGTCCAGGAGCTGGTCGCGGCCGGCGTAGCTGCCGAACGTGTAGTACGGGACCCGGAAGACGTCCGGCGGGTTCCCCGCCTGCAGCTGCGCGTCGATGTTGGTGAACATCTGCTCGTACGGGACCGCGTTGAGGGTCACGGTGGCGCCGGCGTTCGCCGACTGGAACGCGTCGATCGCGCGCTGGAAGCCGGCCAGCTCGGCGTCGGTGCCCCAGGTGGTGAAGGTGAGGGTGTCGCTGCCGGCGCTCGCCGCGGGGCCCGCGGGGGCGAAGCCGCAGCCGGAGAGGACCGGGACGGAGGCGGCGACGCCGAGCGCTCCGAGGAAGCGGCGGCGGTCGAGGACCGCGCGTCCGAGCTGCGAGAGGTCGAGAGCCCCCGAGGGGAGCCCCTTGCTGGTCAGGCCCATGACGGCCTCCTTCCGGGGGCCAGCGGCAGGCTCCCGGGGGCAGGCTATTCCGGCAGGGCCGCGGGTATCGCGGCTGGACGGATCGGCCGATCCATGAGAGGAGCGGCCGATCCGCGCGGCGGGCGTTCAGCCGCGGCGGCCGAGCATCCCCTCGAACGAGCCGTCGAGCGCCCAGGGGTCGGGCGTGGAGCCCGAGCGGGAGGAGCGGGCGGCTTGATCGGCCAGCTCGCGTCCGGCGCGCTCGATGCGCGAGGGCAGCGCCCGTCCGTCCTCGGTCGCGCCGCCCCAGTCGTCCGTCGCCGCGAACACGGTGGTCGCGAGGGGCGCCGCGTGCAGGTAGGTGAAGAGCGGGCGCATCGCGTAGTCGACGGCCAGGGAGTGGCGGGGGGACCCGCCCGTGGCCGCCAGCAGCACGGGCAGGCCGCGCAGCGCCTCCGTGTCGAGCACGTCGACGAACGACTTGAAGAGCCCGCTGTAGCTGGTGGTGAAGATCGGCGTCACGGCGATCAGGCCGTCGGCGCCGGCGACCGCGTCGAGCGCGGTCTGCAGAGCGGGGCTCGCGAAGCCGGTGAGGAGGTTGTTCGTGACGTCGTGCGCGAGGTCGCGCAGCTCCACGACGCTCCGCTCGACGGCGAAGCCCTGCTCGGTGAGGGAGGACTCGGCGGCGTCGGTCAGGCGGTCGGCGAGCAGCCGGGTCGAGGACGGCTGGCTGAGGCCGGCCGAGAGGACGGTGATCCTGCGGGTGTCCATGGAGAGCTCCTGACTAGACGGTGACGGGCTCGGCCGCGGGCTGCGCGTCGCGCGCGGCCACGAGGGAGGCGTGGGTGGGGGCGTCGGGCACGTGCGAGGGGCGGCCCTCGGCGAAGCCGGCGCGGAGGGCGGGGAGGATCTCGCCGAGCATGTCCATCTGCTCCAGGACGGTCTTCAGCGGGAGTCCCGCGTGGTCCATCAGGAAGAGCTGGCGCTGGTAGTCGCCGACGTACTCGCGGAAGCCGAGGGTGCGGTCGATGATCTGCTGCGGGGAGCCGACGGTGAGCGGGGTCTGCTCCGTGAAGTCCTCGAGCGAGGGGCCGTGGCCGTAGACGGGGGCGTTGTCGAAGTAGGGGCGGAACTGCGAGACCGCGTCCTGCGAGTTCTTCGCCAGGAAGATCTGCCCGCCGAGGCCGACGATCGCCTGGTCGGCGGTCCCGTGGCCGTAGTGCTCGAAGCGCTGGCGGTAGAGCTGCACCATCTTCTGGGTGTGCGAGGCGGGCCAGAAGATGTGGTTCGCGAAGAAGCCGTCGCCGTAGTAGGCGGCCTGCTCGGCGATCTGCGGGGAGCGGATCGATCCGTGCCACACGAACGGCGCGACACCGTCGAGGGGGCGCGGGGTCGACTGGAAGCCCTGGAGGGGAGTGCGGAACTGGCCCTCCCAGTCGACGAAGTCCTCGGTCCACAGGCGGTGCAGCAGGTCGTAGTTCTCGATCGTCAGCTCGATGCCGCGGCGGATGTCCTTGCCGAACCACGGGTAGACGGGGCCGGTGTTGCCGCGGCCGAGCATCAGGTCGACGCGGCCGCCGGCGAGGTGCTGGAGCATCGCGTAGTCCTCGGCGAGCTTCACGGGGTCGTTCGTGGTGATGAGGGCCATCGCGGTGGAGAGCGTGATCCTCTCGGTCTTCGCCGCGAGGTAGCCGAGCGTGGTGGTGGGGGAGGAGGACCAGAACGGCGGGTTGTGGTGCTCGCCCAGGGCGAAGACGTCGAGGCCGATCTCCTCCGCCTTCAGCGCGATCGCGAGGGTCGCCTGGATCTTCTCGGACTCGGACGGGGTCCGTCCGGTCGTGGGGTCGGTCGTGATGTCGCTGACCGTGAAGATGCCGAACTGCATCAGGCGCTCCTTCTGTCCTCCGGCCCGGTGGGGCCTGGTCCATGCGTTTGCATGTACATCCTCATTCAACCACGTGCGGCCGGATCTATTCCCGTGGATCCCCGGGCCTCCGCCGGGCTGTCGGAGGCCCGGCGCCGGTGCCGTGCCCGGACGTCGCCGACCCGCCCCGCTCGCCCCGCGGCCGCCCGAAACATCCCCGCAATACGCCCCGCACTAGAGTCGTGCCATGGGTGACCTCTTCGACGGATACGGGTCCCAGAAGGTCGAGCGGCCCGACACGGGCGCCACCCCCTGGGACGAGATGTTCGCCGACGTGGCGTCGACCGGAGGCCCCGACGGGGTCCGCGGCGCCTACCGCGACATCTACTCCTCGCTCGCGCGGATGACCCAGGAGGAGCTGCGCGGCCGCACCGACGCGCTCGCCTCCTCCTACCTCGCGCAGGGCGTCACCTTCGACTTTGCGGGGGAGGAGCGGCCGTTCCCCCTCGACGCCGTCCCCCGGGTGATCGAGCGCGCCGAGTGGAACGAGGTGCAGACCGGCATCAAGCAGCGGGTCCGTGCTCTCGAGGCGTTCCTCGCCGACGTCTACGGCCCGCAGAACGCCGTGGCCGACGGCGTCATCCCCGCCGGGCTGATCTCGAGCTCCAGCCACTTCCACCGGCAGGCCGCGGGCATCGTCCCCGCGAACGGCGTGCGGATCCAGGTGTCCGGGATCGACCTGATCCGCGACGAGAAGGGCGGCTGGCGGGTCCTCGAGGACAACGTCCGCGTGCCCTCCGGCGTCTCCTACGTCATCTCGAACCGCCGGGTGATGGCGCAGACGCTGCCCGAGCTGTTCGTCTCGATGCGGGTGCGCCCGGTCGGCGACTACCCGAACAAGCTGCTGCAGGCCCTCCGCGCCTCCGCCCCCGAGGGCGTCGACGACCCGACCGTGGTCGTGCTCACCCCGGGCGTCTACAACTCCGCCTACTTCGAGCACACCCTCCTCGCCCGCCTCATGGGCGTCGAGCTGGTCGAGGGCCGCGACCTGTTCTGCACGGGCGGCAAGGTGTTCATGCGCACCACCTCCGGCCCGACCCGGGTCGACGTGATCTACCGCCGCGTGGACGACGAGTTCCTCGATCCGCTGCAGTTCCGCGCCGACTCGATGCTCGGCTCGCCCGGGCTGATGCTCGCGGCCCGGCTCGGGAACGTCACGATCGCCAACGCGGTCGGCAACGGCGTCGCCGACGACAAGCTCGTCTACACCTACCTGCCCGACCTCATCCGCTACTACCTCTCGGAGGAGCCGGTGATCAAGAACGTCGACACGTGGCGGCTCGAGGATCCGGGAGCGCTCGAGGAGGTGCTCGACCGCCTCGACGAGCTCGTCGTGAAGCCGGTCGACGGCTCCGGAGGCAAGGGCCTGGTCGTCGGGCCGGCCGCCTCGGCGAAGGAGCTGGCGGAGCTGCGCTCCCGCCTCCAGGCCGACCCGCGCGGCTGGATCGCGCAGCCGGTCGTGCAGCTCTCCACCATCCCCACCCTCGTCGACGACGGGATGCGCCCCCGGCACGCCGACCTGCGGCCCTTCGCCGTGAACGACGGCACCGACGTCTGGGTGCTGCCCGGCGGCCTGACCCGCGTCGCCCTCCCGGAGGGGCAGCTCGTCGTCAACTCGTCGCAGGGCGGCGGATCGAAGGACACCTGGGTGGTCGGCCTCGAGGAGGCGCGCAGCGCCGAGCCCGAGGCGCGCGACATCCAGGCGCTCGTCGCCGAGCAGGCCGCGGTCACCAGCTCCATCCCGATCGTCTACCCGCTCAACCACACGCCCGACCACTCGCCGCAGGACGCGCCGAACACCGACCAGGACCAGCAGCAGCAGCAGACGCTCGCGGCGGGGGAGGACGACTGATGCTCTCCCGGATCGCCGAGTCGCTGTTCTGGATCGGCCGCTACATCGAGCGGTCCGACGGCACCGCCCGCATCCTCGACGTCCACCTCCAGCTCCTGCTCGAGGACCCGTGGATCGACGAGGACACGGCCTGCCGCTCGCTCCTGTCCGTGATGGGCTCGACCCCGCCCGACGACATGCGCGAGATCACCCGCGCCGACGTGCTGGCGATCCTCGCGATCGACCGCACGAACCCCGCCTCGATCGCCTACTCGCTCGGCGCCGCCCGCGAGAACGCCCGCCGGGCGCGCGAGATCGTCTCGACCGAGCTCTGGGAGTGCCTCAACACCACGCGCACCCGGATGCCGCGCCGCGTCTCGGGCGAGCGGGTGTCGGAGTTCTTCAGCTGGGTGCGCGAGCGCTCCGCCCTCGCCGTCGGCATCATCGAGTCGGCGACCTCGCGCGACGAGGCCTGGCAGTTCTTCACCCTCGGCCGCTCGATCGAGCGCGCCGACATGACCGCCCGCCTGCTCGCCACCCGCTCGCTGACCGAGGCGAGCGGCCCCTCCTGGACCACGATCCTCCGCTCCTGCGGCGCCTACGAGGCGTACCTGCGCACCTACCGGGGCGTGCCGAGCGCGCGGAACGCGGCCGAGTTCCTCCTCCTGGACCGGCTGTTCCCGCGCTCGATCCTCTTCTCGGTCTCGCGGGCGGAGGCGTGCATGCGCGACATCGAGCCGCGCACCGGCCGCATCGGCCACTCCGGAGACGCGCAGCGCGTCCTCGGGCGGATCCGCAGCGAGCTGGAGTTCCGGCCGATCACCGACATCCTCGAGGACCTGCCGCGGCACATGGACAGCGTGCAGGAGGCGACCTCGGCCGCTTCCGAGGCGATCCGCCAGCGGTACTTCCCCACCAACGTCATGCCGAGCTGGATCGGGGAGGCGCTGTGAGCAGGCTGCGCATCAGGCACACCACGGGCTTCACCTACGCGGGGGACGTGGTCGCGTCCTACAACGAGGCGCGGATGCTCCCCGCCTCCTCGGACGGGCAGCTGGTGCTGTTCTCGAACCTCGACATCCGGCCGGTGACCTCGGTGCACGCCTACACCGACTACTGGGGCACCCGCGTCTCGTCGTTCGACGTGCTCGACGCCCACCGCGAGCTCTCGCTGACGGCGACCTCGCTCGTCGAGATCCGGCCGAAGCAGCACCCCGACCACCCGACCGGGTGGGATCAGCTGTCCGAGCAGGTCGAGACGCGCACCGAGTACGTGGAGCAGTCGAAGCAGACCCACCGCACCGCGCCGCCGGAGGACCTCGCGGCGATGGCGCGCTCGCTCGCGGACGAGGCGGCCGGCCCGTGCGAGGCCGCGCTCACGATCGCCGAGACGATCGGCCGGGCGATGACCTACCGGCAGGGCGTCACCGGCGTGCACTCCACCGCGACGGAGTCGTGGACCGCGCGAGAGGGCGTCTGCCAGGACATCACGCACATCGTCCTTGGGGCGCTGCGCTCGGTGGGCATCCCGGCGCGCTACGTCTCGGGCTACCTGCACCCCAAGCCGCACGCCGAGATCGGCGAGACCGTGGTGGGGGAGTCCCACGCGTGGGTCGAGTGGTTCTGCGGAGGAGCCTGGCGCGGCTACGACCCGACGAACCTGATCGACATCGGCGACCGCCACGTCATCGTCGGCCGCGGCCGCGACTACAACGACATCGCGCCGCTGCGCGGGGTGTTCGCCGGGCCCCGCTCGTCGAAGCTCTTCGTCCGCGTCGAGATCACCCGCGAGGCCTGAGGGCGGGCGGCGGTCGCGCCCCGCGTCGGGGGCGACCCGTCGAGTGGGCGGTCCGCGGATCCGCCCGGCGTGCGGACCGGCCGACGGAGCTTAGGCGCGCGGGCGCAGCAGGGGGACTCCGCCGGTGGCGGGCAGAGCCTCCGGCCCGGGGGCCGCGAGCCGGGCGGCGCGGCGCAGGCGGAGGTGGAAGGCGAGTCCGATGGCGGCCGCCGCGATCCCGGAGGCGGCACCGACCAGCATCGCCTGGCGCGGACCGTAGGCGTTCGCGACCCAGCCGATCAGCGGTGCGCCGATCGGGGTGCCGCCGACGAAGATGGCCATGTACAGCGCCATGACCCGGCCCCGCATCTCGGGGGCGGTCGAGAGCTGCACGTAGCCGTTGGCCGAGGTCATCAGCGTCTGCGCCGCGATGCCGACGAAGGGGAGCAGGATCGCGAACGCCCAGACCGTCGGCATGACGCCGGCCAGCGCGAGCGCGACGCCGAACGCCGCGGAGGCGCCGACGATGAGCCGGAGCCTCGGGCGATCGCGGCGAGCCGAGAGGAGCGCCCCCAGCACCGAGCCGACGGCGATCGCGGAGGAGAGGAGGCCGAACTCGCTCGCCCCCATGTCGAACTCGACCGTCGCCATCGTCGAGGCGAAGATCGGGAAGTTCAGGCCGAAGGTGCCGATCAGGAACACGATCGCGAGCACCACGAGGATGTCCGGCCGCTTCGAGACGTAGCGGAACCCCTCCAGCAGCGCACCCGGGCCGCGCGTGGCGCGCGGGGCGCTGCGGAGCTGGTCGCGGTGGAGTGCGCGCAGCGAGAGCAGGACGGCGAGGAAGCTCGCGGCGTTGAGGAGGAAGACCCAGCCGGAGCCGACCGCGGCGATGAGCACGCCCGCGAGGGCCGGTCCGATCATCCGCGCCGAGTTGAAGGAGGCCGAGTTCAGCGAGACGGCGTTGGTGAGGTCGCGCTCCTCGACCAGCGCCGAGACGAACGTCTGGCGCACGGGCGCGTCGATCGCCGCGGCGAAGCCGAGGAGCAGGGCGAAGAGGTAGACCATCCAGAGCTGCACGACCCCGGTCACGACGATGAGTCCCAGGCCGAGCCCGAGCGCGCCCATCGCGCCCTGGGTGGCCATCAGGAGCTTCCGCCGGTCGAAGCGGTCGGCGATGAAGCCGGAGAAGGGGACCATCACGAGCTGCGGTCCGAACTGCAGCGCCATGGTCACGCCGAGCGCCGTCGCGTCGTGGTCGGTCAGGTCGTTGATCACGATCCAGTCCTGGGCCGTGCGCTGCATCCAGGTGCCGACGTTCGAGACCATCGCGCCCGCGAACCAGATGCGGTAGTTCGGCACGGCGAGGGAGCGGAACATCGCGCTCATCGGTCGGCCACCGCGCGCAGGACCGCCGCCGCGTCGTGGAGCAGGCGCAGGTCCTCGGGAGGGAGCTCCTCGAGGCGCGCCACGAGCCACGCGTCGCGGATGCGGCGCACGTCGAGCACCAGTGCGGTGCCGGCCCCGGTGGGGCGGATGCGGGTGACGCGGCCGTCGGCGGGGTCGGCGAGGCGCTCCGCGAGTCCTTCGTCGACCAGGCAGCCGACCGTGCGGGTCATCGAGGGTGGGCGGACCCGCTCCGCCTCGGCCAGCTCGCCGAGGGTCTTCGCGCCCTCGCGGTGCAGGAGCGCGAGCACGCTGAACTGCGGATCGCTGAGCTCGTGCTGGGCCTTCTCCTGCCGGAGCCGCCGTCCGAGCCGGCCGACCGCTGCCCGCACCTCGCCCGCGAGGGAGGTCAGCGGGAGATCGGTGTGCGGGGTCTGGATCTGAGCGGTCTCGGTCGATGGCACATAGTTAGCCTAACAAAAGAACTGCCGCTCAGGCGGAGGTCCGCGCGGTCCGCACCGCCCCGATGCTCGCGGCGACCACGAGCGCGATCCCGACGGCCTCGACGGCGCTGAGGCGCTGGCCGAGCACGAGGAAGCCCGAGAGCGCGGCCGCCCCGGGGGAGAGCGACATCAGGATCGAGAAGGTCGAGGAGCGCAGGCGCCGCAGCGCCAGCAGCTCCAGCGCGTAGGGCACCGCGGAGGAGAGCACCGCCACGGCGAGCCCGAGGAGCAGCACCGGCGGCACCACCAGGGCGGGCCCGGCGGAGGCGAGGCCGAACGGCAGCGACACGATCGCGCCGGCCGCCAGCGCCAGCGCGAGCCCGTCGATCCCCTGGAACCGCCCGCCGGTGCGGCCGGCGAAGACGATGTACGCGGCCCAGAGCACTGCGGCTCCCAGCGCGAAGCCGACGCCGGCCGGGTCCAGCGCCGAGAACCCGCCCTGCGACAGGGTCACCACCCCGGCCAGCGCGAGCACCGCCCAGACCAGGCTCAGCACGCTCCTCCCGGCGATCACCGAGAGCGTCAGCGGCCCGAGCACCTCGAGGGTGACGGCGGCGCCCTGCGGGATCCGGGCGATGGCCTCGTAGTAGCAGGCGTTCATCCCGCCGAGGGCGAGACCGTAGGCGGCGACAGTGGCCCAGTCGCTCCGGCTGTGGCCGCGCAGCCGCGGACGGCAGACCAGGAGCAGCACGACGGCCGAGAACACCAGCCGGAGCGTGACGGTGCCGATCGGCCCCGCGGCGGGGAAGAGCAGTACGGCGAAGGAGGCGCCCAGCTGCACGCTCGCGACCGACCCGAGCACCAGGCCGATCGAGCCCGCGCTCGCCGGGCGCCGCTCCGGGGCGGCCGCTGCGCTCAGCTGGAGCGCCGCTGCGTCTGGACGGGCGGGACGTTGTATCCGAGCAGGCCGACGCCGGTCGCGTCCCAGCGCAGCGTGGTCAGCGAGACGTTGTCGACCACCGGGAAGGTGTGCCGATAGGTCTCGGGGTTGATGCCGAGGTAGGCGCACAGCAGGAGGCGGATGAGCGTGCCGTGCGCGACGACGAGCACGCGGCCGTCGGGGTGCTCGCGGTGGATGCGGGCGAGGGAGGTGTTCGCGCGGGCGACGGCGTCGAGGCCGGACTCGCCGCCGGGCATCGGCTGGATGGCCGGCGCCGCGACCCACGCGTGGTACTCGTCCGGGAAGCGCTTCTCCATCTCGTCGGTGGTCAGCCCCTCGCCGCGGCCGAAGTCGACCTCGACCAGGGCCGGGTCGGGCTGCAGCTCGAGGTGGGCCGCCCGCGCGGCGGGCACGGCGGTGCGCACGGCCCGGACCAGGGTGGAGGAGTACACCGCCTCGAGGTCGGCGTCGACGGCCCAGGCGGCCAGAGTCGCCGCCTGGTCCTGGCCCCGGGGGGTCAGCGCGATGTCGGAGGAGCCCGCGAAGCGGTTCTCGGAGTGCCAGACAGTCTCTCCGTGCCGGGCGAGGATCAGGGTCGTCACCCCCTGAGCCTACCGACCGCGCGGGCCCGCGGGCCCCGCGCTCAGGCGGCGGGAACGCCGTAGTGCGCGTCGACCATCACCGGGAGGTGGTCCGAGACGCCCTGGGGCAGCGTGGAGACCCGCTCGATCCGCACGGAGTCGCTGATCGCGAAGTCGAAGTGGCCGCTGAAGTAGCGGTAGCGCGCGTAGGTGGGGGAGTCGCTCCGCGAGACCAGGTAGCCGTTCCGGGTCATCCGGCGGTCGAGTCCGCGGAAGAACCACGGGTAGTTGTAGTCGCCGACCATCAGGGAGGGGGTGTCCGGCGCGTACTCGCGCAGCCGGTTGAGCGCCTCGTCGATCTGCTTGCGGCGCAGGGCGTTGCCGGCCGAGAGCGGAGCGGCGTGGAAGGACGAGACGGCGATCGATCCGCCGTCGCGGTCATCGAGGCGGACGGCCAGCAGGCGCTCGTGAGCGGGGGACATCACGCGGTCGTGCATGGACTTGCTGAGCTCGAACGCGGCGCTGCCGGAGAGCTCGAAGCGGTCCTGCGAGTAGTAGACGGCCAGGCCCAGGCGGTTGCGGGCCGTGACGGACGCGAGCCGGAGCGAGCCCACCTCCTGCGGCAGCTTCGTGGTGTCGCACTCCTGCAGGCACAGCACGTCGATGTCGTGGCGGGCGGCGAGGGGGGCGATCTCGGCGTGCGCTCGGTGCTCCCGGAGGTTGTAGGAGATCACGCGGAGGGCGCGTTCGGTCGGCTGCATTTCGCCAGTGTAGGGCGCGCCGACCGAGCGCCGGCCGACCCTCCGGCGAACACGGAGGGACCTCCTCGGAACACGGTCGGAACGTTCGCCGACCGGCCGGGGAGGTCCCTCGCGGAGCCGTGTCAGTGCTGCTCGGTGCCCGAGGCGTCGGTCTCGGCGTCGGTGCCGTGGACGCCGTCGGTGGGGCCCCAGTCGGGCAGCGGGGGGTTCTGCTCCTCGCCGTCGGCGCCGACGCCGTCGGCCAGGGGGGAGGCCGCGCCGCCGACCTCGTCGAGGCCCGCGGAGGTGCCGGTCTCGGTGGCGGGGTCGGGCGTGCGCGCGCCGTCGGTCGTGTCGGTGCCGTCGGTCGTGTCGGTGGGGGTGGGCTCGATGTCGTAGTCGGAGCTGCTCATGTCCCGACGCTACGACTCCGCCGCCCGCGGGGGCACCCCCTTGCGCTCCCGCGAACGACGGAGGCCCCCCGCACCGGGAAGGTGCGAGGGGCCTGCGAAGGGGGAGTGCTCAGCGTCCGTAGGCGGAGGCGGCGGGGCAGTCGAACGGGTCGCCGCCGGCCGACAGGCCGACCTTGTTGAGGTAGCGGACGACGATCGCGTACGACTCCATCAGCGAGGTCTCGGTGTAGGGGATCTGGTGGGTGGTGCAGTACTCCTTGGCGATGACCTGCGCGCGGCGCAGCGCCGGGCGGGGCATGTTCGGGAAGAGGTGGTGCTCCACCTGGTAGTTGAGGCCGCCCATGTAGAGGTCGGTGAACCAGGTGCTGCGGATGCTGCGCGAGGTGAGGACCTGGCGGCGGAGGAAGTCGACGCGCGCCTCCTTCGGCAGCAGCGGCATGCCCTTGTGGTTCGGCGCGAACGAGGCGCCCATGTAGAGGCCGAAGACGCCCAGCTGCACGCCGACGAAGGCGAACGCCATGCCGAGGGGGAGGGCCCAGAAGACGACGGCGAGGTAGAGGCCGACGCGGGTGACGAGCATGGTGATCTCGACCCAGCGCTTGTCGACCTTGCCCTTGCCGAACACGGTGCGGAAGCCGTGCAGGTGCAGGTTGAGGCCCTCGAGCAGCAGGAGCGGGAAGAACGCGTAGCCCTGGCGGCGGGTGAGCCAGGCGTAGAGGCCGCGCGAGCGGGCCGCGTCCTCGGCGGTGAAGGAGACGACGTCGCGCTCGATGTCCGGGTCCTTGCCCAGCACGTTCGGGTTCGCGTGGTGGCGGCTGTGCTTGGTCATCCACCAGGAGTAGCTGATGCCGACGAAGAGGTTCGCGAGGGTGCGGCCGGCGACGTCATTGGCCTTGCCGGACTCGAACACCTGGCGGTGCGAGGCCTCATGGGCGAGGAAGGCGAACTGCGTCAGCACGATGCCGAGGGCGGCGGCGAGCAGGAGCTGGAACCAGGAGTCGCCCAGCAGGACGAAGCCGGTGACGATGCCGCCGAGCGCGAGGACCAGCGCGCCGAACATCGTGTAGTAGAAGCCGGTGCGGCGGCGGAGGAGCCCCGCGTCGCGGACCGTGCTGAGAAGACCGGAGTACTCGGTCGTCGGGTTGACGCGGCCGTCGGCGCGGGGGCGGGTGCGGACGACGCGGGGGGCGCCTCCGGTGACGGACGTGGTGGTGGGGGTGCTCATCGGCGCCTCGCTCTTCGTGGTGACCGTCGGCGTCGACGGTCTCTCGGTGAGCGATCCCGACGGGGGCGGTCCGCTCATGGTTCACCGCGTCGGTAGGGGCCGGACGCGGCATCAGGGCGACCGGGGTCAAGGGCAACCTGGTGTGAACACTACGGGGACGGCGGCGGCACCGCACCATGGCGATTGCCAGCCTTCGCTCCGCGCGTGTCGGGAAGGGGAGTGCGCCTCCGGCGGGACCGCCGGAGGCGCACGGGCTCAGGAGCCGATCGAGTCCTGCGGGCGGCCGGACTTGAGCGCGGCGAGGCGCGCCTCCACCTCGGTCATCTCGCCGAGGTCCTCGAGCGACTCGAACTGCGCGTCCAGGCTCGAGGAGGCGAGCTCCTCCGCGCCGCGGACGCGCGCCTCCTCGCGGCGGATCTTCTGCTCGAAGCGGCTCACCTCGCTCGTCGGGTCCATCAGGTCGATGCTCTTCACGGCGTCCTGGACCTGGCTCTGCGCCTCGACGGTCTTCGAGCGCACGATCAGCTCGTCGCGCTTGCTCGAGAGCTGCTGCAGCTTCTCGCGCATCTGGTTCAGGCCCGACTTGAGCTTGTCGACGACCTCGGTCTGCGAGGCGATGGTCGGCTCGGCGTCCTTCGCCTCCTTCTCGGACTGGATCTGGCGCTGCAGAGCGACCTTGGCCAGCGCGTCGAACTTGTCGGCGTCGCCGGCGCTCCCGCCGGTGCGCAGCTCGTCGGCCTTGCGGCTCGCGGCGAGGGCCTTGCCGCCCCACTCCTGGGCGTTCTGCACGTCCTCGCGGTAGTCGTCCTCGAGCAGGCGCAGGTTGCCGATCGTGGTGGCGATCGCCGCCTCGGCGTCGCGGATGCTGTCGGTGTAGTCGCGGACCATCTGGTCGAGCATCTTCTGCGGATCCTCGGCCTGGTCGAGGAGCGCGTTGATGTTGGCCTTCGCGAGCTGCGCGATGCGGCCGAAGATCGACTGTCTCTGAGCCATGGGTGTCTCTCCTTGCGTCGTGGGTGGTGCCGGATGTCGGAGGTGGTGCCGGAGTCGTGGGGGAGGTGGTGGTCGTCGGTCGTGCGCGGATGCCCGGGGGCGCTCAGAAGCGCCCGCCGCCGCCGCGTCGTCCGCCTCCGCCGCTGCTGCGCCCGCCGCCGAAGCCGCCGCCGCCGGAGCGCCGGGACGAGCCGCCTCCGCCGAAGCCGCCGCTGAACCCGCCTCCGCCGAAGCCGCCCGAGCGGTAGCCGCTGCGGCGTCCGCCTCCCAGGAGCGACTCGACCAGGATCCCGCCGAGGAACGCGCCGGTCGTGTCGCCACCGTAGGGGCTGCCGACGGCGTTCGGGGCGGAGTAGGAGCCGGCGTCGGCCCGCGCCCGCTCGAGCGCCTCCTGGGCGAGCTGCGAGGCGCGCTGGGCGGAGGCGAGAGCCTCGCGGGGGTCGGTGGCGGCGATGCGCTCGGCGTACTCGGCCGAGCGGGCGGCCTCGGCGACGCGGGTGCGCGCCTCCGAGCCGACCGCGCCGCGGCGGGCCGCGATGAAGTCCTCGGCGGCCGAGACGCGGCTGCGGGCGGAGGTGAGCTCGGCGCCGAGGGCGGCCCGCTCGCGCTCGCGCTGGGCCTGCGCGTCGCGGAACCCGCCGACGGCGGCGTCGATCGTGGCGTCGGCGGCGGTGAGCGCCTCGAGCAGGGCGAGCGGGTCGTTCGGCCGCACGGAGGCGGCGCGCTCGACGTCGTCGAGGGCGGCCTCGGTCGAGGCGACCGCGGCGACGTTCTGCGCCTGGGCGGCGGACTCCGCGTCCTGGGAGGCGGCGAGCGATCGTCCCTGCGCCACGTCGGCGCGGATCTCGGCGACGCGGCCGGCGAGCGACGCCTCCGCCTTCTGCAGCTCGTCGCCGCGCGTGGCCACCGCGTCGACGAGCCCGGAGGCCTGCTCGGCGGCCTGCTGCCCGGCGCGCAGCAGCACGGCGGCGCGGCCGGAGTCGCCGGCCTGCAGCGCCTGCTGGGCGCCGGCGAGCTGGTCGCGGGTGAAGCGGAGGCGGTCCTCGGCCTGGTCGGCGTCGTCGCCCACGTCGTCGATCGCGGTCGGCGCGTAGCGGGAGGCGAGCTCGGCGAGGCGGGCGCGGGCCGAGGGGAGGCGGTCGCCGACCTCGGCGGCGCGAGCCGAGAGCGCGGCGGCGACCTGCGGCGCGTTCTTCTCGAGGTCGCGCAGCTCCTCGAACGCGCTCGCGCGCTCGTCGAGCGTCTGCTCGGCGTCGGCGCAGAGCTGGAGGATGCGCTGGTAGCCGTCGCGGCGCTCCTGATCGGTCTCCGGCTCGGCGTCGTCGAGGCGCTGCTGCAGGGTGAAGGCCTCGCCGAGCAGGCGCTTCGCGGTGACGAGCGCCTCGCGGAACGCGCCGGTCGCGTCGGCGCCGAACTGCGCCTCCGCGAAGCCGACCTCCTGCTCGCTGGTGCGGACGGCGTCGTCGGCGTGGACGAGGGCCGACCCGGCACGGGTGGCGAGTTCGTCGATCGAGGCCTCCACCGCCTCCTGGGCGCGGCGCTTCCGCGCGCGGCGGACGAGCAGCAGCACCACGAGGCCGACCACGACGAGGGCCGCGAGCACGCCGAGCGCGATCAGCAGCCCCGAGCCGAGGGACTCGCCGGCGCTGGGCGCGTCGAGGCGCTGCCCGATCCCGTCTGCGGCGGCCACCGCGGCTCCGGCCCAGTCGCCGTCGGCGAGCCTCGGCTCGATGTCGTCGGACTGGAGCGAGGAGACCTGCGCGTCGTCGAGGGCGAAGCCCTGCGCGACCGACACCTGGTACTGGCGGGCGTCGACCGCGACGGCCAGGAGGACGTCGTCGGTGCCCAGTCCGTTGCGGGTCGCGGTCTCGTCCGCCCACGCGGCGCGGTCGGACGGATCCGTGAAGGAGTCGACGAAGGCGACGAACAGCTGCACGCGGTGCTGGTCGTAGAGGGCACGCGAGGCCTGCTCGATCTCGGCGGTCTCTCCGGAGCTCAGCACCCCGACCGAGTCGAGGACGGTGGAGGAGGAGAAGGAGACGGGCGATTCGGCCGTCGCCGCGGTCGCGGGGACCAGCGCGAGGACCGCGGCGATCAGGAGGGCCGCGAGCGCCGGCAGCAGCCGGGAGCTCACGGGGTGGTGGGGTCTCGCCGGCATCGCGCACACTCCTTCGTCGTCGCCTCCCGAGTGTAGACAGCCCGGATGTCCGAGCAGGAGTCGGGAGGCGGCAGGCCGTCGACCGCGTGCCCGGGGCGCGGGGGATGGGAGAACGCCGGGAGGAGGAATGACCGTGCTCCGCTCGCGGTTGCTGCCCGGAGTGCGCCGCAGGTGCACGTGCCTCCCCCCTCAGGGCAGCCCCCTGAGACAGCTCCGTAGAAAGGCGATCCCGTGGATCCGTTCTCCCCCCTCACCGCCGGCGACCTCGACCTCCCCAACCGCATCGTCCTGGCACCGATGACGCGACTGCGCTCCGACGAGCAGGGCGTGCCCGGCGCGATCGTCGCCGAGTACTACGCCCAGCGCGCGAGCATGGGCCTGCTGATCAGCGAGGGCGTCTTCCCCAGCGCCGAGTCCAAGGGCTACGCCGGGCAGCCCGGCATCGAGACCGACGCGCAGGCCGCGGGCTGGCGCGCCGTCGCCGACGCCGTGCACGCCGCGGGTGGGCGCATCGTCATGCAGCTGATGAACGCGGGCCGCGTCTCACACACCGAGATCACCGGCACCGACCGCATCGTCGCCCCGAGCGCCGTCGCCATCGACGGAGAGGTGCACACCCCCTCCGGCAAGAAGCCCTTCCCGGTGCCGCACGCGCTGACCACCGAGGAGCTGGCGACCGTCCGCGACGAGTTCGTCGCCGCCGCCCGCCGCGCGATCGACGCCGGCTTCGACGGAGTCGAGGTGCACGGCGCCAACGGCTACCTGCTGCACGAGTTCCTCTCGCCCGTCTCCAACGTGCGCACCGACCAGTACGGCGGGACCCCGGCCGAGCGCGCCGCGTTCCCGCTCGAGGTCACCCGCGCGATCGTCGACGAGGTCGGAGCGGGCCGCGTCGGCATCCGCCTCTCGCCGGCCCACAACATCCAGGACGTCGTCGAGACCGACGCCGACGACGTGCGTGCCACCTACGAGGCCGTCGTCGACGGGCTCGCCCCGCTCGGCCTGGCCTACCTCAGCGTCCTGCACGCCGAGCCCGCCGGCGAGCTGGTCCAGGACCTCCGCTCGCGCTTCGACGGCGTCTTCATCGCCAACAGCGGCTTCGGCTCGCCGACCAGCCGCAAGGAGGCGACCGAGCTGATCAGCGAGGGCCACGCCGACGCCGTGGCCGTCGGCCGCCCGGCGATCGCCAACCCCGACCTGGTCGAGCGCTGGCAGGGCGGGCACCCCGAGAACGAGGTCGTCCAGGAGACGGTCTACGGCGGAGGAGCCGAGGGCTACACCGACTACGAGCCCCTCTCGGCGTAGTCGCGACGCACGCTGAAGGCCCGCTCCCTCGAGGGGGAGCGGGCCTTCCGCGTACCGGGGGGATCAGCTCTCGCTGCCCCGGCTCTTCAGCTCGGACTCGATGCGGGCGTCCTGCTCGGGCGAGAGCTCGTGGTCCTCGTCCTCCGGGCCGGCCGTCTCGCCGACGCGGCCCTCGCCGAGGGCGTGGATCGAGGTGATCTCGTCCTCGAGCGCGGCGTCGCGGTCGTGCTCGCTCACGAGCCGGTCTCGATCTCCCCGGCGGAGACGGCCTCGGCGTACTTGCGGAGGTCCGGGCCGGGCTCGAAGTCGATGAAGCGGTCCTTGAGGCGCGCGTTCAGCTCGGCGAACACGTCCTCCCAGGGCTCGCCCTTCTTGCTCGTCGCGAGGTCGAGCACCGCCTCGCGGAGGACCCTGTCCGAGTCCTCGAGGATCTTGTCGCGGGCTTCGTCGTTCCAGCGGATGTCCTGTGCGTCCATGCTCCGACCGTAGGCGCGGGGCCGGGACGCCCCAAGGACTTGCGGGCGGGGGGCGGGAGGCGTAGGAGCCCCCGCCGCTCCGCGCTCAGGAGAGCGCCGGCAGCACCTCGCGCTCGAACAGCTCGATGCCGGACCGGTCGTAGGCGGCGTCCGGGAAGTAGAGGATGCCGTAGTCCATCCCGCGCGACTGCATGCCGGCGAGGCGGTCGACGATCTGCGCGGGAGTGCCGACCGCGAGCGCGTCGGGGCTGCGGTACTCGGCGACGAAGGACGCCGCTCCCTCCGCGCCGAGGTACGGGACCACGCGCTCCTCGAGACGCTGCAGCGCCGCCTCGACCTCCGCCTCCGTCTCGCCGATCACGACGTTGTAGTTCGAGCTCCGGGTGATCGCCGAGAAGTCGGTGCCCAGGCGCTCGCAGTGCCCGCGGAGGACCGAGCTCTTGTGGTCGAACGCCTCCGGGGTCCCGGCGAAGTTCGTGTACTGCGCGTACTGGGCCGCGATCCGCAGCGTGACCTTCTCGCCGCCGCCGGCGACCCACAGCGGGATGCCGCCCTCCTGCAGGGGCAGCGGCCGGTTCTGCGCGCCGTCCACCTGGTAGTAGCGGCCGTCGAGGGTCGCGGACCCGGTCGTCCAGGCCTGCTGCAGGATCTGCACTCCCTCGTCGAGCCGGCCCAGCCGCTCGGCGATCGGCGGGAAGCCGTAGCCGTACGCGCGCCACTCGTGCTCGTACCAGCCGCCGCCGATGCCCATCTCGACCCGCCCGCCCGAGACGATGTCGACGGTCGTCGCGACCTTGGCGAGGTAGGCGGGGTTCCGGTAGCCCATGCAGGTGCACATCTGGCCCAGCCGCACGCGCGACGTGGTGGCGCCGAACGCGCTCATCAGCGACCACGCCTCGTGCGTCGCCTCCTCCGTCACCTGCGGGACGGTGTGGAAGTGGTCGTAGACCCAGATCGACTCCCAGGCGCCGTCGTCGGCGTGCCGGGCGAGGTCGCTCATGGTGCGCCACTGGTCGGCGGCCGGGACGCCGACGAGGTCGTGGCGCCAGCCCTGGGGGATGAAGAGTCCGAATCGCATGCCGCCGACCCTAGGGCGGCCCGCCCCCGAGGTCGAGGGGGTCGCGGTGCTCGCGTACGCTTCCGACCGATGCTGACCTTCACAGAGGATCTCGGACTCCCCGTCCTCGCGCTGATGATCCTCGCCGCCTTCGCGGCCGGCTGGATCGACGCGGTCGTGGGCGGCGGCGGCCTCCTCCAGCTCCCGGCCCTGCTCCTCGTGCCGGGGATCTCGCCCGTGCAGGCGCTCGCCACGAACAAGCTGGCCTCGATCTTCGGCACGACCACCAGCGCGATCACCTACTACCGGCGCGCGAAGCCCGATCTGCGCACCGCGCTGCCGATGGCGGCGGTCGCCCTCGCGGGCAGCTACGGAGGCGCGACGCTCGCCGGCCTCCTCCCGGCCGCGGTGTTCAAGCCGATCATCGTCGTCGCGCTGATCGTGGTCGCCGTCGTGACGATCGCCCGCCCGGCACTGGGCAGCGTCACGGTGCTCAAGCACGCGGGCCGGCGCCACCTCGTCACGGCGGCCGTGCTGGGACTCCTGATCGGCTTCTACGACGGCCTGATCGGACCGGGCACCGGCACCTTCCTGATCATCGCCCTGATCACCGCGCTGGGCTACGACTTCCTGCTCGCCAGCGCCAAGGCGAAGATCGTCAACGTCGCGACCAACCTCGGCGCCCTGCTCTACTTCGTGCCGGGCGGGCACGTGATCTGGCTGCTGGGCCTCCTGATGGGCGCCGCCAACGTGGCGGGCGCGTACCTCGGCTCGCGGATGGCCGTCGCTCGTGGCAGCCGCTTCATCCGGGTCGCGTTCCTCGTCGTGGTCGGCGCCCTCATCCTCAAGGTCGGCTCCGACGTCTGGACCGAGAACCTGGCGCCGCTGCTGCGCTAGCGCGGGCTGCGGGATTGAGCCGCGGAACGAGGACGGGACCCCCGCCGCAGCAGAAGGTCCCGTCCTCGTTCCGATCGCTCGGCGCTCCGCTCCGCCGACCTCAGCCGAAGGGGATCGAGCCGACCAGCACGCCGACGGCGAGCATGACCAGCGAGACGACGACCGCTCGCCACAGCACCTTGCGGTGGTGGTCGCCGAGGTTCACCGCGGCGAGGGAGACGAGCAGGAGGATCGCCGGGACCAGCGGGCTCTGGAGGTGCACCGGCTGCCCGGTGATGGAGGCGCGCGCCATCTCGACCGGCGAGATGCCGTAGTTCGCCGCGCTCTCGGAGAGCACGGGGAGGATGCCGTAGTAGAACGCGTCGTTCGACATGAAGAAGGTCATCGGGATGCTGAGCACGCCGGTGATCACGGCGAGGAACGGTCCGAGCGCCGGCGGGATCACCGCGACGACCCACTCCGCCATGGCGTCGACCATGCCGGTGCCGTTGAGGACGCCGATCAGCACGCCGGCCGCCAGCACCATCGATACGACGCCCACGATGCTCGGCGCGTGCTTGACGATCTCGGCCGCCTGGTCCTTCATCTTCGGGAAGTTGATCAGGAGGGCGACCGCGGAGCCGACCATGAACACGTAGGGCAGCGGCAGGATGTCGGCGACCAGCAGCGTCATCACCGCGAGGGTCAGGACCAGGTTCACCCAGATCAGCTTCGGGCGCAGCGTCTCGCGCTCGGGGTCGAGCATCGTGTCGGCCATCGCGGTGTCGGCGTCGTCGGCCTGCACGCGGGCGGCGACCGCCACCTGGGCTCCGCGCAGGGCCTGAGGGCCGCGGAGGAAGGAGAAGCGCTCCCGGGCGACGGTGCGGATGCCCCCGGTCAGGGCCGCGAGGCCGCCGGTGCGGGCGCCGCCCGAGCGGGAGGAGGAGCCGCGGCCGGCGCCGACGAGCTCCTGCTCGAGCATCGGCTCGGCCAGCGCGAGCGAGCCGAGGCGGCGGCGCTCGCCGAGCCCGAGGAACCAGGCGAAGACGAGCGTGACGGCCAGGCCCACCGCGAGCGACGGGAGCATCGGCACGAAGATCTCGCTCGGCGAGACCTGGAGGGCCGCGGCGGCGCGCACCGTCGGTCCGCCCCAGGGGACGATGTTGAGCGTGCCGTTGGCCAGGCCCGCGACGCAGGTCAGCACGACCGGGTTCATCCCCAGGCGCAGGTAGATCGGGAGCATCGCGGCGGTGGTGACGATGAAGGTGGTCGAGCCGTCGCCGTCGAGCGAGACCGCGCCGGCGAGCAGCGCCGTGCCGAGCACGACCTTCGCCGGGTCGTCGCCGAGCGCGCGGACGATGAAGCGGATCAGCGGGTCGAAGAGCCCGACGTCGATCATGATCCCGAAGTACATGATCGCGAACATCAGCAGCGCTGCCGTGGGCGCGAGGCTGCCGATCGCCTCGAGGACCATGTCGCCGATGCCGAGGCCGGCGCCCGCGAAGAGGCCGAAGATCGTCGGCACGACGATCAGGGCGACCATCGGCGTCAGCCGCTTGGTCATGATCAGGGCCATAAAGGCCAGGATCATGGTGAAACCGAGTACTACCAACACAGCTGACTCCTTCGTCCAGTGCCTCCGCCCGCGCTCGGCGGGAGAGCCGGCCGGGAGATGGTGGAAACCCTAGGCAGCTCCGTGTCCGGCGCCGGGGTATCGCTCATTACGGCGACATCTGCGCATAGTGTGGCTTCTGCGCATTCTGCGCACGACGACGGCGAGGAGGCCCCGATGCGCTTCGCGACCCACGTCCTGGTCCTGCAGCTCGCCACGGTGTCGGCCGCCGTGCTGGTCTGCGCCGGCCTCGTCACCGCGCTCAGCGTCCAGCAGCTGCGCGGCGAGGCGGAGGGGACGGCGCTCGCCATCGCCCGCACCGTCGCCGAGGACCCCGACGTGCAGGACGCGGTCGCCGCGTCCTCCGCGGTGCCCGGCGCGCCCGCCGCCTCGGAGCTGCGCGGCGGACCGCTCGAGGACGTCGCCGCCGCCGTCGAGCAGCGCACCGGCGCGCTCTTCGTCGTGATCACCGACGACCAGGGCATCCGCCTCGCCCACCCCGACGAGGACCGCCTCGGCGAGCGGGTCTCGACGAGCCCCGACGAGGCGCTCGCCGGGCGCGAGAGCGTCTCGTGGGGCACCGGCACGCTGGGCGAGTCGGCACGGGCCAAGGTCCCGGTCTTCGCCGCGGGGGAGCAGCGGGTCGTCGGGGAGGTCAGCATCGGCTTCGCGCGCTCCAGCGTCTTCACCGACCTGCCGACCGCGCTGCTCGGCGTCCTCGCCGCGGCGCTCGCCGGGCTGGTGCTCGCCGCCGTCGCCTCCGTCTTCATCCGCCACCGCCTGCTGCGCCTGACGCTCGGCCTCGCTCCGGAGGAGCTCACCTCGCTCGTGCAGGACCAGGCCGCCGTGCTCGACGGGGTCGACGAGGGCGTGCTCGCGCTCGACCGCGACGGGCGCGTCGGCGTCTGCAATGCGCGGGCCGCCGCGATCCTCGGCTCCGACGATCCGACCGGGCGGGCGCTGCACGGGCGGCCGCTCGCGGAGCTCGACCTGCCCGTTCCGCTGGCCGACGCGATCGGCGCCGCGCTGGACTCCGTCGAGCCGCCCCGCCCCGGAGGCGAGGAGGGCTTCGTCGTCCGTTCCCGCATCGTCTACGTCGACATCCGCCGGGTGACCCGCGGCGACCGCGACCTGGGCGTGGTGGTGGTGCTGCGCGACCGCACCGACCTCGCCGCGCTGAGCCGGCGCCTCGACGCGGTCGGCGCGATGACCAACGCGCTCCGGGTGCAGCGGCACGAGTTCGCCAACCGCCTGCACGTGGTCGCGGGCCTGCTGGATGCGGGGCGGACCGCTTCGGCGCGCGACTACCTCGACGAGGTGCTGACCCGCGGCCCGCTCAAGTACCCGGTGCAGCACGCCGACCGGCTGCAGGAGCCGTACCTCCAGGCGCTCGTCGGGGCGAAGGGGATCGAGGCGGCCGAGCGCGGTGTGCTGCTGACGCTCGGCGAGGAGACGCTGGTGCGCGGCACCGTCGTCGAGCCGGAGGACGTCGCCACGGTGGTCGGGAACCTGGTCGACAACGCGGTGCGCGCGGCGGTCGAGGGGCGGCGCGACGTGCGCTTCGTCGAGGTCGAGCTGCTCGACGACGGCGACGCGCTCTTCGTGACGGTCGCCGACTCCGGCGACGGAGTGCTCGATCCGGACTCGCTGTTCGACCGGGCCGGCGCGGGCGACCCCGTCGAGGACGACGGACGCGTGCACGGTCGGGGCTTCGGCCTGCCGCTGTGCCGTGAGGTGGCCGCCCGGCGCGGCGGCGAGGTCTGGCTGGCGGACGCCGGCGGAGCGGAGTCGGGGGCCGTGCTGTGCGCGCGCCTCCCCGGAGCGGTGCTGCCGCCGGAGCAGGACGGGGACGGGTCATGAGCGCGGACACGGCGCGGGAGCGCACGGTGCTGGTGGTCGACGACGACTTCCGGGTCGCCCAGCTGCACGCGGACCTGGTCGAGGCGCGGCAGGGGCTGACGGCCCTTCCTCCGGTGCACACGGCGCGCGCGGCGCGGGCGGCCGTCGCCGAGCACGCGCCCGATCTGCTGCTGCTCGACGTGCACCTGCCGGATCAGAGCGGGATCGCGCTGCTCCGCGAGCTCGACACCGACGCGTTTGTCGTCAGCGCCGCCTCCGACGGGGCGACGGTGCGGCGCGCCCTGCACGCGGGGGCGCTCGGGTACCTCATCAAGCCGTTCGAGGCGCGCCTGCTCGGCGAGCGCCTCGACGCGTACGTGCGGTTCCGGAACGTGCTGCGGGAGGACCGCGCGGCCGATCAGGAGGCGGTGGAGCGGGCGCTGCGCATCCTGCACTCG
The DNA here is from genome assembly GCF_002932315.1 of Rathayibacter sp. AY1C9. NCBI lineage: Bacteria > Bacillati > Actinomycetota > Actinomycetes > Micrococcales > Microbacteriaceae > Rathayibacter > Rathayibacter sp. AY1C9. Next base: position 9,055 of record NZ_PSVZ01000029.1, on the reverse strand, counting down.
GGCGACGCGACCGCCGCGCAGCCCTCGCGCTCGGCGACCGAGCAGCTCGTCCTGGCGCGCCTGGCCGAGTCGGGCGCCGAGCTGTCGGCCCTCGAGGTGGCCGAGCGCGCCGGCATCTCGCGCGCCACCGCCCAGCGCTACCTCTCGGGTCTCGCGGGCCGCGGCCTCGTCGAGATGACCCTCAGCTACGGCACCACCGGCCGCCCGGAGCACCGCTACCGCGCCCGCTGACCCTCCGCGAGCGGAGTCCGCGATCGAGCCGGCGGGACGTTCTCGGCGGTCGGGACCCGCTCTCAGGGGACCTGAGCGCCTAGGGGAGCTGACTGCGGAGCACCGGCGTGCGGTGCTCGGTCGAGCCGAACGGGGGATCCGCGTGTCAGCGGATCCTCCTAGGCGGTCGGGACCCGCTCTCGGGAACCCGACCGCCCGTGGGAGCCGACTGCGGTGCGCCGCCCTGCGGCGCACGAGACGGCCCGTCGAACGAGCGATCCGCGTGTCAGCGGATCGTTCTAGGCGGTCGGGACCCGCTCTCGGGAAACCGACCGCCTAGGAGAGCCGACTGCGGTGCGCCGCTCCGCGGCGGTCGGTCGAGCCGAACGGGGGATCCGCGTGTCAGCGGATCGTCCTAGGCGGTCCGGACCCGCTCTCCGGGACCCGACCGCCTAGGGGAGCCGACCGCGGTGCGCCGCTCCGCGGCGCACAGGACGACTCAGTGCGTCGCGTCGACGTCCGCGCCCGCGGCCTCGGCCACGCGGCGGCGCTCGGCGGCCTCGGCGGCCATGCGGCGGCCCTTGGGGCTGACGAGGGAGGCGATCACCGTGATCACGAGGACGCCGATGATGACCGAGAGCGACAGTCCGGTGCCGATCTCGAAGACCTCCACGTGCTCGCCGTTGTTGATGAACGGCAGGTTGTTCTCGTGGAGCGCGTGCAGGATCAGCTTCACGCCGATGAAGGCGAGGATCGCGGCGAGACCGATGCTGAGGTAGACGAGGCGGTCGAGCAGACCGTCGATGAGGAAGTACAGCTGGCGCAGGCCCAGAAGCGAGAACGCGGTCGCCGTGAAGACGAGGTACACGTCGCTGGTGAGGCCGAAGATCGCCGGCACGCTGTCGAGGGCGAACAGGATGTCCGTTCCGCCGATCGCCGCCATGACGAGGATCATCGGCGTGAGGACCTTCTTGCCGTCGATGTGCGTGTAGAACTTGTCGCCGTCGTACTGGTCGCTCGTCTTGAAGATCCGCTTGGCCAGGCGCACCATCACGTTGTCGCTGGAGTGGTCGTCGCCCGGCTTGACCAGGTTGAACGCGGTCAGCAGGAGGATCAGGCCGAAGATGTAGAAGACCCAGGCGAACGAGTTGATCAGTGCGGCGCCGAGGAAGATGAAGCCGGTGCGGGCGATCAGCGCGAAGACGATGCCGAAGAGGAGCACCTTCTGCTGGTCGGCGCGGGGCACCTTGAAGCTCGCCATGATGATGAGGAAGACGAACAGGTTGTCGACCGAGAGGGCCTTCTCGGTGATGTACCCCGCGAAGTACTCCGATCCGGGCGTCGCTCCGCCGAAGACGAGGACGCCGAGCCCGAAGAGCACGGCGATGCCGACGTAGAGCGCCGACCAGATCGACGACTCCTTCAGCGTGGGCTCGTGGGCCTTCCGGACGTGGAAGAAGAAGTCGAAGAGCAGGAGCAGGACGATGAAGACGATCGTCAGGGTCCAGATCAGGGGCGATACGGTCATGAAGGGGCTGGCCTCGCTCGTGAAGGGGGGGTCGGGGGACGGTCGCGGGGGTCGCTCGTCAAGGGAAAAGGTAGCGAGGCACCGTGACGAGCAGGGTGCCCGCCGATGGATCGTGAGTATCTTCTCAGTTCTCCGCGCGTCCCTCGCGCCCAGCGGCCGGAGCGCCACACTGGTCACCATGACCGGCGCCGCTGTCGACAGGACCTTCCAGGACGCCTCCGGCGTCGTCATCCACTACCGCTGGTGGCCGCACCCCTCGCCCCGCGCGATCGTGCAGCTGGCCCACGGGGTCGGCGAGCACTCGGGGCGCTACGTCGAGCTGGCGGAGGCGCTGGTCGCCGCCGGGTACGCGGTCGCGGCGGACGACCACCGCGGGCACGGCCGGACCGGCCTCGAGCAGCACGGCGGCGACTCCTCCCGGCTCGGACTGCTGGGGCCGGGCGGCCTGCGCGCGACCGAGGCGGCGATCCTCCGGCTGACGGAGCTGCTCGCGGAGGAGAGCCCCGGCGTGCCGATCGTGCTGCTCGGCCACTCGTGGGGGTCGCTCATGGCGCAGCGGATCGTCGACCACCACTCCGGCGCCTACGCCGCGCTCGTGCTGAGCGGCACGGCCTACCGCCTCCCCGGGCACATGAACGCGGGCGACCTGGCGAAGCGGCACCGCGTCGCCGGCGGCCTCGGCCTCGAGTGGCTCTCCCGCGACCCGGAGGTCTGGCAGCGGTTCCACGACGACCCCCTCACCTTCACCACGCCGCTCGCGAAGCGGATCGGGCTGGTCGAGACCCTGCGGCTGGTCGGCCGCCCGAAGCGCGGGCCCGAGCATCCGCTGCCCCTGCTGCTGGTCGTGGGCGCCGACGACACCCTCGGCGGCGAGCGGTCGGTGCGCGCGCTCGCCCAGGCCTACCGGCGGCGGGCCGGGTACACGGACGTCTCGGTGCGGGTGTACCCGGAGGCGCGGCACGAGCTGTTCCAGGAGCTCAACCGGGCCGAGGTCACGGCCGATCTCGTGGAGTGGCTGGGCGAGCGCTTCCCCGCCCCGGCTCGCGCCTAGGCTGGCGTCATGCATGGCGAGTACAAGGTCCCCGGCGGAAAGCTCGTGGTCGTCGACCTCGACGTGGTCGACGGGAGGTTCGCCGGGTTCCGCCTGGCGGGCGACTTCTTCCTCGAGCCCGACACGGCCCTCGACGACATCGACCGCGCGGTCGTGGGCCTCCCGGCCGAGACGGACGCGAAGTCCATCGCCGCCGCCATCCGGCAGGCGCTCCCGGCCGACGCGGTCCTGCTCGGCTTCACGCCCGAGGCCGTCGCGGTCGCCATCCGCCGCTCGCTGCAGAAGGCGACCAGCTGGCGCGACTACGACTGGCGCATCGTGCACGACCGGGCCGTCCCTCCCGCGACCCACCTGGCGCTCGACGAGGTGCTGACCGCCGCGGTCGGCGAGGGCCGCCGGGAGCCGACGCTGCGGATCTGGGAGTGGGACCAGCCCGCCGTCGTCATCGGCAGCTTCCAGTCGCTCCGCAACGAGGTCGACCTCGACAACGCGGCGAAGTACGGCGTCGACGTGGTCCGCCGCATCTCGGGCGGCGGCGCGATGTTCATGGAGGCGGGCAGCGTCGTCACGTACTCGCTATACGTCCCCGGCGACCTCGTCCAGGGGCTGACCTTCGCCGACTCCTACGCCTTCCTCGACGAGTGGGCCGTCAGCGCGCTGCAGTCGCTCGGGATCGACGCGGTCTACCAGCCGCTCAACGACATCACCTCGCCCTCGGGCAAGATCGGCGGCGCCGCGCAGAAGCGCCTGGGCTCCGGCGCCGTCCTCCACCACGTGACCATGAGCTACGACATCGACGCCGAGAAGATGGTGCAGGTGCTGCGGATCGGCCGCGAGAAGCTCTCGGACAAGGGCATCGCCTCCGCCGTGAAGCGCGTCGACCCGCTGCGCAGCCAGACCGGGCTCAGCCGAGCCGAGATCATCGAGCGGATGAAGGCGACCTTCGTGCAGCTGCACGGCGGCGAGGCGGGGACGCTGACCGAGGAGGAGTACGCGGCGGCGGAGGAGCTGGTGCGGACGAAGTACTCGACTCCGGAGTGGCTGCGGCGCGTCCCCTGACCGGCGGGTCCGGGGCGGCGGTCGCCGGCGCGTGGACCCGGAGCGGAACGCGGCGGACCGGTCCGGCGGGCGCCCCTCAGCTCGCGAGGAGCTCCTGGTAGTCCGGGTGCTCGGCGATGAACTCGGCGACGAACGGGCAGGCCGGGACGATGCGCCCGCCGAAGCGCTCGTGCGCGTCGTCGAGGGCCGCCTCGACGAGGGTCTCGCCGAGGCCCTCGTGGCGGTGCTCGGGCGCGATCTCGGTGTGGAGGAAGACCACGTCGCGGCCGCGGACGGCGTAGTCCGCGACTCCGACGGTCTCGCCGTCGAGCCAGAGCGTGTAGCGGGACGAGTCCTCGTCGTGGCGCACCTCGGAGATCATCGCGCCACTCTACGCCGGAGCCTCCCCGGCATCCGTCGAGCGCGGGCGCGAGGCGCGGAGCGTGTCGCCGGGCTCGCGCGCACTGGCACAATTGCCGGGTGCCCAGGACGATCCAGATCGCGGACGGCGTCCCGGAGTCGCGGAGCGCGGTGTTCCACGCCGACAACCTCGAGGTCCTGCCGCAGCTGGCCGACGGCGCTTTCACCGTCGTCTACCTCGACCCGCCGTTCAACACGGGCCGGGCGCAGGTGCGCACCTCGACCACCTCGGTGCGCTCCACCACCGGCACGATCGCCGGCTTCAAGGGGCGCAGCTACGAGCGGATCCGCGGCGACCTGCTCCGCTACGACGACCGCTTCGACGACTACTGGTCGTTCCTCGAGCCGCGTCTGGCCGAGGCGTGGCGGCTCCTCGCCGACGACGGCACCCTCTACCTCCACCTCGACTACCGCGAGGCGCACTACGCGAAGGTGCTGCTCGACGCGCTCTTCGGCCGCGAGTGCTTCCTCAACGAGATCATCTGGGCCTACGACTACGGAGCGAAGGCCACGCGCCGCTGGCCGACCAAGCACGACACGATCCTCGTCTACGTGAAGGACCCGCGCGGCTACCATTTCGACTCCGCCGCTGTGGACCGCGAGCCGTACATGGCCCCGGGCCTGGTGACCCCCGAGAAGGCCGAGCGCGGCAAGCGGCCGACCGACGTGTGGTGGCACACGATCGTCTCGCCGACAGGCCGCGAGAAGACCGGGTACCCGACGCAGAAGCCGGAGGGGATCCTCCGCCGCATCGTGCAGGCGTCCAGCCGCGAGGGCGACGCCGTCCTCGACTTCTTCGCCGGCTCCGGCACGACCGGCGCCGTCGCGCACGCTCTCGGCCGCCGCTTCGTCCTCGTCGACGAGCACGCCGACGCGGTCGCCGTCATGCGCCGCCGCTTCGCCGCCCTCGACCCGGCGCCGCTCTTCCTCTGACGCGGGCGCTCGCGACTCCTCAGACGTCGCCGTCCTCGCTCGCCACCCCCGCGACTCCTGCGCACCGGCCGGCTCCCACTGTTCAGAAGGTGTCGCACTCGACATCGATCGCTCCGACTGTCCAGGAGTTGTCGCACTCGACGCCGACTGCGACAACTCCTGGACAGTCGTGGTGGGAGGCGCGCCTCCCCAGGTGCGGGATCAGGGGTTCGTCCACAGAATGCGGATCGCGGGAGTCGGAAGAGGATCACGGACCGCCAGAATCGCGGCATGTCCAGCACCGACCTCGGAGCCTTCACCCGGCGAGCGGCACTCCGCGCAGGGGTGACGGACGCCCGACTGCGCACTCCCGCCCTGGCCAGCCCCTTCCACGGAGTGCGCACCCGGGTGGCGCCCGTGACGCACCTGGAACGAGCCGCCGCCTACCTGCCGCGGCTGCGGCCCTGGCAGCTCTTCTCCCACCTGACCGCGGCCGAAGCCTGGGGAGTGCCGCTCCCGGCGCGACCTGGCGAGGACGATCCGATCCACGTGGCGGCGACGACGCCGCACCGGCCCCCCAGGACCCGGGGTGTGATCGGCCACACCCTCACGGAGACGGACAGGGTCGAGCGGCACGGCCTGCCGGTGACGGGAGCGGTGTCGACGTGGATCGCGCTCGCGCCACTGCTGTCCGCCCGCGATCTCCTCGCGGCGACGGACCACCTCCTGTTCGAGCCGCGCTACCCGCGCCGGGACGATCCGCGTCCCCATGTCCGGCTTCACGAGCTGCAGGACCGCCTGGCCTCCCATCGGGGCCGGGGCCGACGCGGCCTGGCTGAGGTTCTGCGGCTGGCATCGACCGGAGCCGCCTCTCGGAGGGAGACCTGGCTCCGCGCTCTCGTCGAGGAGGCGGGACTGCCCGCGCCCGACGTGAACGCCGAGATCAGGATCGGCGGCCGACTGCTCGCGGTCGGCGATCTGGTCTTCGAACGGTGGAAGGTGGTGGCGGAGTACGACGGCGGCCAGCACCGGACGGACGACGCGCAGTTCTCACGCGATCGTGAACGGCTCCTGGCCCTGCACCTCGCGGGCTGGATCGTCGTGGTCGTCCGCGCGGAGGGTCTGACCCGGGGCAGGGCGCGCACGATCGCCGAGCTCCGTGCCGCTCTCGTGGCCCACGGCTGGCGACCGTGATGCACCCCGTCGACGAATCGACCCGCTCGTCCATCCCCGCCCCGCCGCCCGCGTCCGCCTCACCGTCCGGATCCGTTCGCCCGTCCGCATCCGATCGAGCACGCGGAGTTCTCCGACTGTCCAGGAGTGGTCGCACTCGGCGTCGACTGCGACGACTCCTGGACAGTCGCGGGCCGGGGTCAGCTGCTGGCGCGGACGACCAGCGACGTCGGCATCAGCGTGCGGTGCTCCACGGGGAGCCCCTCGATGCGGGCGGTCAGCAGCTCCACCATGCGGGCGCCGAGCTCGTCGGGGAGCTGGCGAACGGTGGTCAGCGCGGGGACGGCGTTCCGCGCGAAGAGATCGTCGTCGAAGCCCACGACGGACACGTCCTCGGGGATCCGGCGGCCGGTCTCGCGGAGTGCGGCGTAGGCACCCACCGCCATCTGGTCGTTCGCGGCGAAGACGCCGTCCAGGTCGGGGTCGCGGTCGAGGAGGCGGCGCATCGCCTCTGTGCCGCTGGCCGGCGAGAAGTCTCCCCACTCGACGAGGTCGTCGGCGAGGCCGGCGTCGGTGAGTGCGCCGCGCCAGCCGATCAGGCGGTCGACGCCCGGCGGCATGTCGGCGGGGCCCGCGATGGTGGCGATCCGGCGCCGGCCGCGCTCGATGAGGTGCGCGGTGGCGACGGCCGCCCCCTCCGTGTTGTCCACGTCCACGAAGTAGGAGCCGCGCTCGTCCGGCGAGAGCGGCCGGCCGCCGAAGACGATCGGCAGCGTGCCCGAGAGCGCCGCGTAGGAGTGGTCGCCTGAGTGGTGCGAGACCACGAGTGCACCGTCGACGTTGCCGCCGAGCAGGTACCGCCGCGTCTTCTCGCCGTCCGTCTCGGACGCGATCAGCATCGAGAGCGTGTAGTCCGTGTCGGCCAGGCGCATCGCGGCGCCCTGCACGATCGAGGCGAAGAACGGGTCCGCGAAGACGCGCGCGGTCGACTCCGGCACGATCAGCGCGATCGACTGCGTGCGCCGCGAGGCGAGCATCCGCGCCGCGTGATTGGGCACGTAGTCGAGCTCGCCGATCGCCTTCTCGACGGCGGCCACGATCTCGGCCGCCACCTGCGGGGCGCCGTTGACCACCCGCGAGACCGTCGCGCGCGAGACTCCGGCCCGCGCCGCGACCATCTCGAGGGTGGGGGAGCGGCCCCCGCCGCGGACGCCCGTCGGCTCGCTCACGGGTCAGTCCAGGATCGCCGCGGCGCTGCCGCCGAGCAGTCGGGAGTAGACCAGGCCCGAGTCCTTCACGATCCGCTCCTGCGTGTCGTAGTCGACGCGCACGATGCCGAAGCGCTTCTCGTAGCCCCAGGCCCACTCGTAGTTGTCGAGGAGGGACCAGACGAAGTAGCCGCGGACGTCGGCGCCCTGGTCGATCGCGTCGGCGACCTTCTCGACGTGGTCGAGCACGTACTGCGTGCGGTCCGCGTCGTGCACGCGGCCGTCCTCGACGACGTCGTCGTAGGCGGCGCCGTTCTCGGTCACGTAGAGCGGAGGGAGGTTCTCGTACTCCAGGCCCAGGCGGGTCAGCAGGTAGCGCAGCCCGTCGGGGTTCACCTCCCAGTCCATCGCGGTGCGCGGCAGACCGCGCGACGGGAAGGTGATGAACTCGGAGCCGACCCAGGGGGAGCCGACCTCGCGGTCGGTCGCCTGGGCGAAGTCGTCGGCTCCGGCCGGCAGCGGATGCGCCGAGACGTTGTCGTCGTGGTAGTGGTTCACGCCGAGGAAGTCGAGCGGGAGCGAGATGAGATCGAGGTCGCCGTCGACGATCAGCTCGTCGAGCCCGAGCCCTTCGACGTCCTCGAGCAGGTCCTCGGGGTACTCGCCGCGCAGCAGCGGGTCGAGGAAGATCCGGTTCTGGAGGGCGTCGAAGCGGCGTGCGGCGTCGAGGTCGGCCTCGTCCTCGGGGTCGTCGGGGACGGCGTTCGAGAGGTTGAGCGTGATGCCCAGGTTCTGCGCGCCGAGCTGCCGGAGCGTCGAGACGGCCAGCCCGTGGGCGAGGTGCGTGTGGTGCACGGCGGCGAGGGCCTTCTGCTGCGAGATCACGCCGGGGGCGTGCACGCCCGCGCCGTAGGAGAGCAGGGTCGAGCAGAACGGCTCGTTGAACGTCGTCCAGTGCTGCACCCGGTCGCCGAGGCTCTCGTAGACGGCCTCGGCGTAGTCCCGGAAGCGCTCGGCGGTGTCGCGGTTCGCCCAGCCGCCGGTCTCCTCGACGGCCTGCGGGAGGTCCCAGTGGTAGAGGGTGAGCCACGGCAGCACGCCGGCGCCGAGCAGCTCGTCGACCAGGCGGGAGTAGAAGTCGAGGCCCTCGGGGTTCACCGCGCGGTCGCCCGGCTTGACGCGCGCCCAGCTGACCGAGAAGCGGTAGGAGCCGAGCCCCAGCTCCTTCATCAGCCGCACGTCCGCGGGCATCCGGTGGTAGTGGTCCACCGCGACCTCGGGGGTGTCGCCCTTCGCGACCGCTCCGGGGACGCGGGAGAACGCGTCCCAGATGCTGTCCTCCTTGCCGCCCTCGTGGCCGGCGCCCTCGATCTGGGCGGCGGCGGTCGCGGATCCCCAGAGGAAGCCGGCGGGCCAGTGAGCCACGGCAGCACGCCGGCGCCGAGCAGCTCGTCGACCAGGCGGGAGTAGAAGTCGAGGCCCTCGGGGTTCACCGCGCGGTCGCCCGGCTTGACG
>NZ_PSVZ01000028.1:0-36202 GCF_002932315.1 Rathayibacter sp. AY1C9 | reverse complement strand
GGGCATGCGGATCCTCCAGGGAGCGGCCGGGGCGGCGGGGTCGCTCCCGACCGTAGGCCTCCGCTGTTTCGCGCGCGTTTCCGGCGGGAGGCGCGCGATCCGGATCCGGAGCGGCCCCGCCCCCGGGTGCTAGAGCTCGCCCTGCTGCGAGGTGCCGGCCGGGATCGGGACGAGCCGCGTCACGACGGGCGGGTGGGCGACGAGTCCGCGGATCGCCTCGTTGAGGCGGACGACCGGCTCGCCGGCGCCGTGCGCGTCGAGCAGGTCGCCGCTCGTCCACTTCTCCAGCATGACGATGGTGCCGTCGGGCGAGTCGTGGATCGCGTAGAGCTCGCAGCCCTCCTCCTCGTGCACCTCCGCGATGGCGGTGGAGAGGGCGGCGACGAGCGTGTCGCGCTGCCCCTCGGCGGGAGTGAAGATCGCGGTGACGACGACGGGATCGGACATGGCGTGCCTTTCGGAGGGGGGAGGGGGATCAGCGCTGCGGGGGTGCGGCGCAGCTGGAGCGGATGACGAGGTCGGCCTGCACCTCGATGTGCTGCGGCGCCTCGGGGAGGCGGCCCTGCATGCGGGCGAGGACGAGCTCGACGCTGTGACGGGCGAGCATGTCGATCGGCTGGCGGACGACGCTGAGCGGCGGGGTGACCAGCTCGCTCCACGGGTTGTCGTCGAACACGACGACCGAGAGGGCCTCCGGGATCCGGATCCCGAGCTGGAAGAGCCGGTGCACGGCGCTGCGCACCTGCGCGCCGCTGCCCGCGGTCTGAGGAGGCCGCGGCTGCCGCGGCACCTCCGGCCGTCGGAGCAGCCGCAGGCCGGTCGCGAGCTGCCAGGCCGTGACGGCGTAGACGGAGGCGCGCTCCCAGACGCCGTCGGGCAGCAGATCGACGCCGGGCACGCGGGTGTCGACCTGCAGCATCAGCAGCGCGAGCAGGCCGACCGCGCCGAGCACGATCCCGACCGTCCCGAGCGCCCACGGGGCGCGGCCGCGCCGGGCCGCGGCACCGGCGACGATCGAGGCCGCGTTGCCGCCGACGATCGCCATCGCGGCGCCGACCACGTGCAGGCCGCCGATCCCGTTCTGCGCACTGGCGCTGCTCCCGTGCACGAGGCCCACCACGGCGATGCCCACGGCGTGGACCACGGCGAGGGAGAGGAACAGCCCCCGCGATCCACCCCGCGCCGCCCGCACGGTCGTGACGGCGGCGGCGAGGTAGAGCGCCCCCTGCAGGAGGAATCCGGCGTTCATCACCGCGTGCAGCGGCGAGTCGATCGCGCGCCCCTGGAACACGCCCACCTCGGGCACGCCGAGATCGCTGATGTAGTTCCGTGCGTAGCTGTAGCCCGGGAACGCGGACGCGGCGACCGCCTCCGCTCCCACGTAGGCGAGCGCGCTCACCACCCACAGCACTCCGGCCCCACGAGTTCCCATGCGGCCATCATCCCCGGGCCCGGCCCCGCCGGTCGTCGTCGGCGGACGGCTCCCCGGCTAGGCTCGCCGGATGCTGCAGGTGCGGGGTGAGTCCGGGCAGGCCGTGCTCCTCCTGCCGGGCGGGGGCGAGGCCGTCGACGGGTTCTTCCCCGGGCTGGTCGAGGGCCTGATCGTCGATCCGGGCTGCCGGGTGGTCCTCTACGACAGACCGGGCACAGCGGGGTCGGAGGTCGCCGGCGGACTCACCGACGCCGCAGACGCCGTCCACGCCGTGCTGGCCGGCCTCGGGACAGGTCCCGTCGTCGTGATCGGCCAGAGCCTCGGCGGTGCCGTCGCGATGCTGCTCGCTCGCGATCATCCCGAGGACGTCGCGGGACTGGTGCTCCTCGACCCGACGCCCGTCAACGACACGGCACTGGCGCGTCAGGTGGAGCGGACGGCCCGGGCGACGGCGACGCTCTCGAGACTGCCGGGGCTCGGCCGAGCGCTGTCCGCGCTGCTGCGCACGAGCGCCGCCCGGTCGGCGAGGCGCCACGCGATGAGCCCGGCCGCGCGCGCGGCCGCTCTCGCGATGGCGGACGTCGACCTGCCGGGGCTCGCCTCCGCCGCCGCCGGTCTGGAGCAGGTGGCGCGGGGCTTCGACGAGTCTCAGCTGCCCGCGGTCCCCGCGGCCGTGGTGACCGCGGACCGCAGGCCCGGGTCCTCCCTGCATCGCGCGCATCGGCGCGTCGCCGCCGCCCTGGACGCGCCGCTGCTGTCCTGGCCCGGAGCGGTGCACGAGGTGCACCTGAGCCACGAGCGCGAGGTGCTCGAGGTCGCCCGCACCATCGTGCGGGCCGTCGCCTCCGACTAGGTCCGGAGCCGCTGCGCCGCGGCTCCGGTCACAGGCTGAACCCGCCGTCGGTCGTGAGCACCTGCCCGACGACCCAGCTGCCCGCCGACGTGGCCAGCCATGCGATCAGCTCCGCGGGCAGGCGCGGGGCCACCCGGTACGAGGACGCCGCTCCGGCTCCGCTGCGCGAGGGAGGCCGACCTGGACTACTCCTCGTCCGCCCGGTAGACCTTCCGGAACGCGTCCTTGCGGGCGATCCTCCCGCCGCGGAACTCGTAGATGTCGCAGCCCCGCGTGACCTGGGGTCGGCCGTCGGGGCCGGTCCCGGTGAAGGACCAGGTGGCCGCGCCGCGCGTCCCGGCGATGAGGGGAGCCCCCTCCTCGTGTCGCTCCTGTCCGGTGTCGAAGGCGAGCATGAGCGCGAATCCCTCGCGGACCTGTTCCTTCCCCGTCCAGGTGCGGCCGGGCTCGGGGCCGACGGACGCGCCGTACACGCAGTCGTCGGTCATGTGACTCATCAGCGCTTCGAGGTCGTGGCGGGTCCAGGCGTCGCTGAACGCGGCCAGCACCTCGGGCGTCATCTCGCTCGTGCTGGTCTCGGTCGAAGAGGAGTCGTCCATGTGCGGGCCTCGGTCCTTCTGATCGGTGGACCGTCGTCGGTCGCTCTGCGACCGTGGCAGGTGAGCGGCCGCAGTGGCAACGCCCTCTAGCGGTCATGTCCGGAAGCGGACGGCCGGCGGATCAGCGGTCCGTCGACCCGCCGACCAGCGGGTGAGCGCGACGGCGGGGGGCGGTGCACTGCGGGCGGCGGGAGCGGCCGCCGAGGCGACCCGCTCCACCGGGCACTGCCGCGTCCCGATGCTGAGCCCCTTCGTGAAGGCCGTGCCGAAGTCGGACGCGGGCCGGTCCTCCTCCGCCTCCTCGGTCGCGGCTCCCGGGTCGCCCGCGGCGGCCGGATGCTAGGCGCTCGCCGCCTCGTCCGCCACCTCCTCCCCGCCGACCGGCGCCGACGCGCAGGATGAGGAGCACTCGTCGGGGCGGGCACCAACTCCGCACCCGACCGGCACCGAGACCGCCACGAGCCCGCGCCGGCGGGAGGACAGCGAGAGCACCATGGGATTCTGGGGACCGACCGACGAGACCCGCGGCACGCGCCCGGTCGACGAGCCGCTCGGCGAGCTGGAGCTCGTGCACGCCTTCACCAGCGGGCCGATGCCCACCGGCGTCAGCGTCTCGCACACCGGGCGGATCTTCGTGAACTTCCCGAAGTGGGGAGACGAGGTCCCGGCCACGGTCGTGGAGCTGGTCGACGGAGCGGCGGTGCCCTACCCGGACGAGGCCTGGAACACGCCGTCGGGAATCGACGACGCCGGCGCCCTCGTCTCGGTGCAGAGCATCGTCGTCGATCCGGCCGACCGGCTCTGGATCCTCGACACCGGCAGCCCGATGTTCGAGCCGACGAAGAAGGGCGGCCCCAAGCTCGTCCGCGTCGACCTGGCGACCGACACCGTCGAGCAGGTGATCCTCCTCGAGCCGGACGTCGCCCTGCCGACCACCTACCTCAACGACGTGCGCTTCGATCTGCGGCGCGGCATCGCCTACATCACCGACTCGGCCGACTCCGGCCCGAACGGGATCATCGTCGTCGACCTCGAGGCGGTGACCGCCTGGCGCCGCCTGCACGACCACCCGAGCACGAAGGCGCTCACTCCTCCGGAGCTCGTGCCGATGGCCGAGGGCCGCGTGCTGATGAAGCGCCCGGCCGACGGCGACCCTCAGCCGGTGACGATGGGCGCCGACGGCATCGCGATCTCGGCCGACGGCGAGCGCCTCTGGTACTGCCCGCTCGCCTCCCGCCGCTGGTTCAGCGTGGCGACGGCGGCCCTGGTCGACCGGTCGGTGCCGGACGAGGACGTCGCGGCGACCGTCGTCGACGAGGGCGACAAGGGCGGGGGAGCGGACGGCCTCGAGACGGATGCGCTGGGCCGCTTCTACGCCACGAGCTACGAGAACAACGCGATCGTCCGCCGTCGCACCGACGGCACGATGGAGACGATCGTGCACGACGAGCGGCTGCTCTGGCCCGACACCATGTCGATCGCGACGGACGAGCACCTGTACGTCACCGCGAACCAGCTGCACCGCCAGGCCGACTACCAGGGCGGCACAGATCTGCGGACGTACCCGTACTCGCTGTTCCGGGTGCGGATCGGCGCGGGGCCGGTTCTCCTGCGCTGAAGGCCCCCGCCCGGTCGCCTGCGCCGAGATCCGCAGCGCGGATCAGCGCCAGTGGGCGAGCTCCGTGCGGAGGGTCCCGCGGGCGCGGGCGAGCAGTCCGCGGACGGTCGAGGTCGTGAGCCCCAGCTCGTGCGCGATCGCGTCGTAGCTGCACTGCTCCAGCTGGCGCAGCTCCCAGCAGCGGCGCTGGGCCGGGGGCATCGCGGCGAGCACCCGGTTGGCGTCGGCGGCGAGCGATCCGCAGTGCGCGGCGTGCTCCGGGTCGTCGGCAGCGGAGGCGGGGAACTCGTCGTCCAGCTCGGCTCGCAGCCGCGAGACGCTGGAGCGGAGCCGGTCGACGCTGCGGCGGCGGGCGGTCGTGACGAGCCAGCCGGCGATGGTCTCGCCGTCGATCACGCTGTCCACGTGGGTCCACGCCGCGAGGAACGTCTCCTGCACCACGTCGTCGACGTCGGCGCTGCTGCGGAGGGTGCGGGCGGCCGTCGCGCGGAGCAGCGCGGTGTAGCGGCGGACGATGGTGGCAAACGCGCGGTCGTCGCCCTCCGCGGCGCGGATGACGAGCATCCGGTCCGAGTCGGGCTCGAGCAGTGCGAGCGGCGGCGCGGCGAGGGTCGAGGGGTGGGCCCTCGGGAGGCGTGCGGGGGTGGTGGCGGTGAGCATGCGGACTCCGGTCGACTTGATGTGTACGCATGATTCGGAGGCGCGCTCCCGCCCGGTTTCCCGGGGCGGGACCCCAGTGGGAGGGGCAGGTCTGTCCGGTTTCCGGGGACGTCAGCGCCGCCGCGACCACCAGCGGCGGGACCGCTCCGGCTCGGCGGCCGCCCGGGCCTCGGCCTCGGCGGCGCGATCGGCGCGCCGCTGCGACCAGGCGGCGACCTCCTCGTCGACGTCCCGGAGCGGGGTGACGACGGGCGGCCCGCCCAGCAGCTGGCGGCGTGCCTCGATCACCCGCGTGTTGAAGTCGGCGAGCTCGGCGCGCACCTCCTCCTCGCGGTGCAGGCGGTCGAGGCGCTCGTCGAGCGCGCGGTCCTCGGCGCGGAGGAGGAAGGCGGCCGGGCCGATACCGGTGAGGTTCTCGCGCTCGATCTTGCGGCGGATCCACCAGTCCGGGTCGTGGGCCGCGCCCAGGTCCGGGAGCGGCTTCCCCGATCCCGGCAGGTCGTCGAAGTCGCCGCGGCGGATCGCGAGCTGGATCGCCGTCTCGACGAACGCGGCCCGCTCGAGCGGATCCTCCGGCAGGGCGGGCTGCTCCGCCTCCTCCTCGCCCGCGGCGCCGGCCCGGTACCGGGCGGCGCGCTCCCTCGCATCCGACATCCCTCCACGCTAGATCGGGCTCCTCGCCCCGGGCAACCACCCCTCCCGCCGTCTCCGTGGTCGGCGGGGCGCCGCGGGTCGACATCGGCGGACCGGCGTGCGTAGTATCGATATTCGATAACATCGATGATCGATAAGGAGCACGCCATGACGAGTGTCATCCCCAGCGGACCGGTCCGGGAGCGTCCGCGCGTGTTCCGGGTGGCCAGAGCGGTCCTGCTCATCGTCGCGGTCTTCTCCGTGCTCACCGCGCTCCTGCAGACCTGGACCGTCACCACCGGGCGCACCCTGCTGGTCTTCGGGGGAGCGGACGGCCGCCTCCCGCTCCGGAGCCTCCCGCAGCTGCTGCAGGCCGAGCCGCGCGAGGGCACCGCGCCCACGCTCGCCGACGCCGCCCTCTCCCTCCGGCTGCTCGGTGCGCTGCCGAGCCTCCTCCAGGCGGTCACGATCGTCCTCGCCGCGGTCTTCCTCCTGCGGGTCCTCCGCGGCATCGCGGCCGGACGCCCGTTCGACCCCTTCGTCCTCGCGAACTGGCGCCGTCTGAGCCTTGCCCTGCTGATCGGAGGAGTGGCGCAGGGCCTCGCCGACACCGCGGCCGGCCTGTACCTCAGCTCCGGCATCGGCCTGCTCTTCGCCGCCGGCCGGGTGACCGACGAGCAGCGCGACGCCTTCCTCGGCGGCGACTACCAGGCCATCGGGACGAACCTGCCGCAGTGGCCCGTCCCCGTCCTGCTCGCCGGAGTGGTGGCCCTCGCCCTGACGGCGGCGTTCCGCGCCGGCGCGAAGCTCGAACGGGACGTCGACGGCGTTGTCTGAGCCCGCCGACGACGAGAGGCACCGGATCGACTGCCACCTCGGAGCAGTGCTGGCCGAGCGCGGCGTGACCCTCACCGCCCTCTCTGCCCGCACCGGCATCACGATGGCGAACCTCTCCATCCTCAAGAACAACCGCGCCCGCGCGATCCGCTTCACGACGCTGACGCTCATCTGCGACGCGCTCGACTGCACCCCGCAGGAGCTGTTCTCGATCCGGGCCGTCGACGAGCGGGGGTAGCGGCGGGCGGATCGGCCAGGGGATCTCTGCGGGGCCGATGGTGTGGACGCCGTCCGATCGGATCGTCGATCGAGCAGGCCTCAGCCGCGCTCCACGTCCGCCCCTCCTGGGATCGGCCGGAGCTCCCCGGAGCTCGCTCTCGTCCCGACCCGTGGATGAGCCTCACCAGCGCGGTTGGCGGCCTCGGCCATCGACCGTCCACAGGGGAGCGAGCTCGTCAGCGGGACCGTCGAATGCGCCTCCGGTGGATGCCGGCGGCTGCTCGCGGTCGTCCCTCCCGACGCGAATCACTCCCGAGCAGTTGTCGAGCGAGCTCGAAAGGACCCGCAGACACGCATCGCGGGAACCCTCCGGGACCTTCGCTCCATCTCGGTGGCTTCCGCCGTCGAGGGGCCCCTCCTGAAGATCCGGGCCGACTACTGGTCCCAGGAGTACATCCCCTGGGGACGTGTGCGAAGCGTCCTCGTGCGTGCTTCCGCGAACCGGTCCCGTCGCGCTGAGCGGCGGTCAGCGGTCGAGGACTCGACGAATGACGAAGGCGAACGCCGTCGTCCCCGAGCAGAGTGGGACCCTCGACTTCTCGGAGGTAGGAAATGCCCGAAACCCACTCCGTGCCATCGACCGCGAGCACGGTCCGCTCCGGTTACCTCGACCCGACCGCGCCGCCGGTCGCATCCATCGACTCCGGCGATCGGGTGTCGTTCCCCGCGACCTGGACGCACTGGGGCGACGAAGCAGTCTTCGGGATGACGTTCGCCGAACGGGAACCTCTTCGCCACAAGTACCCGCAGGGCCCGTATTCGATGCTCGGACCTGTCGAGGTCACCGGTGCCGCCCCTGGCGATGTCATCGAGTGCACCATCGAGACGCTGCGCACACTCGACTGGGGGTGGAACAGCTTCCCGCTCGGAGTCGGCGCGCTGCCTCACGACTTCTCTGAGCCGTACCTGCACTACTTCCGATTCGATGACGACCGCCGGCGCGCGGAATTCGTCCCCGGTGTGGAGTTCGACCTCGATCCGTTCATCGGGGTCATCGGCACCGAGCCGGCGGGCGAGGAACCCACCAGCGCCATCCTCTCGGGCCCCTACGGCGGCAACCTCGTCGTCAACGCGCTGACAGCCGGCAGCTCGGTCTTCCTCCCGGTGTTCACTCCCGGTGGTCGGGTCTGGTTCGGCGACATCCACGCCGTTCAGGGCGACGGAGTCGTCGATCAGACAGCCATCGAGACGGCCGCCGAGGAACTCGTCATCCGCTACGACCTCCACAGGGCAGTGCCGCTGACCGGACCACTGGTCGAGACGGCGACGGAGTGGATCGGCTTCGGGTTCAGCGACAACCTCGACGACGCCCTGGTGGAATGCCTCCGCGGTCTCATCACCTGGCTGCATGCGGCGTCGGGCCTCAGCGAGAGCGAGGCCTACGCGCTGTGCAGCCTCGCCGTGAGCTTCCGGGTGGCGCAGTACGCCGACCAGACCGGTTCGGCCTACTCCTCCGTCCCCGCGAAGGCTGTCCAGGGCCGAGTTCCGAAGCGGGTCTTCTCGCCCGACAGAGTCGCGCAGATCAGCGGATGGCTGCGCCCCGGCGGGCCCTCAGCGTGACCGACCTCTCCGATGACGACCGGCGGCAGCTCGCTGCGGTCGTCCGCCGAGCCGATGAGCTCGCGACGGCTCGCGACGTCGACGGCTACCTGGCGCTGACCACCGAGGACATGGTCCTCGACGGAGCCCAGGGAGAGGCGTCCGGCCACGACGCGGTCCGGGCGGCCGTCACGAGGATCTGGGCGGCCGAACCGTCCGGGACTCTGCACCTGACCAGCGACATCACGGTGACGCCGGGCACCGTCGAGGGCGCGTCCGCGCACTCGACCCTCTCTCTCGCCCGCGGCACTCCGGCGCACCCGGAGGTGTGGGCGGTGGCCTCGATCACGCAGCTGCTGCGCCCCACCAGCCAGGGATGGCTGATCGCCCGGCGCACGGTCGGCGAGGGACCCGCCGGCGCTGGCCAGTAGGGTCAGCGCCTTCTCCTCCAGGACCTGTCGCGACCCGCCGTGTCACGGACCGCGACGGTCTGGTCGACGCCGCGTCGTCGGGCGGCCCTCGCATCACCGAGAAGAGGCTGCCGAAGGGATCCAGCGACCGGCAGAGCCGCTCCCCGAGGACGTCCTGTCTGCTGCGGGAGTGCCGACGGCTCGGTTGTCCGTCGACTCCCGCCCCACCGGGTCGAACCCGCTACCCGTCATCACTGAGACCCTGCTCGAGCCGGTCGGGAGACCCGTGCGCGTCGTGCCTCCGCCGCTCCCCGCCGCTCAGTCCAGCGGGTAGCCCGGCAGCCCGTCGATGCTGACCGCGTTGCGCGTGGCTCGGTACTCGGCCATGCCGTCGGGGCCCTTCTTCTCGGCTTGGAGGAGGAGCAGGTCGCGCTCGCCGACCGGCTCCATCACCGGCACGCCCCAGCCGCACGCGTCGCTGATGCGGGTGAGCTCGACGGTGACGACCGCGCGGGTGCTCGGGTGCTCGGGGTGCTGCTCGGCGACCTCGGCGAACGCCTCCGAACCGGGCAGGTGCACGGAGCCGGTGCCGTGCAGGCGGACGATGCGCGGACGCGGTCCGAACGACGCGAACATCAGGCACACGCGCCCGTTCTCGCGCAGGTGCGCGATCGTCTCGACTCCGCTGCCCGTGTAGTCGACCCAGCCGACCCGCCGCGGGCCGAGGATCGAGAACGAGTCGTGGCCGCGCGTCGACATGTTGATGTGCCCGTCCGCGGCGAGGGGCGCGGTGGCGACGAACCACATCGGCTGCTCGTGGATCCAGGAGGAGAGGCTCTCGTCGATCTCGTCGTAGACGTGCGCCACGGGATCAGGCCCCGGCCGCGCGGCGGACCAGCTCGGTGACGGCGGCGCGCGTCTCGGCGTCGGCGGAGACGAGCGCGTAGGCGGTCGGCCAGATCGTGCCGTCGTCGAGCTGCGCGCCGTCCTGGAAGCCGAGGGTCGAGTAGCGCGTGCCGAACTTCGCGCCGGGCTGGAAGAAGACGATCGCCTTGCCGTCGGAGCGCGCGTAGGCGGGGAAGCCGTACCAGGTCTTCGGGAGGAGGTCGGGAGCGGTCTCGCCGACGACGTCGTGCAGCATCTGGGCGATCGGCCGCTCCTCGTCGGTCATCGCGGCGATCGCGGCCTCCGCGTCCCTGCGGTCGGCGTCGGCCTTGTCGGCGCTCTTCTGCCGCTTCGCCTCCGCCCGCAGCTCGGCCGCGCGCTGCTTCATCGCCGCGCGCTCGTCCTTCGAGAAACCGTCTTCGGAGGCCATGTCCGCCCGTCCCGTCCGTCTGCGGCTCCCGGTCCGGGAGCGTCCCCGCACATCGTGACAGCGCCGCACTCGCCGCACAACGGCGGGAGCGAGCGCGACCGCGCGCCCCGGAAGCCCAGCCTCCGCGGTTAGCGTGGGCGGATGCGCCTCCTCCTGATCCGCCACGGCCAGACCCCCTCCAACGTCGCCGGGCTCCTCGACACCCGCATCCCCGGACCCGGGCTCACCGACCTCGGCCGCACCCAGGCCGCGGCGCTGCCCGGTCGGCTCGCCGGCGAGGGGATCGGCGCGCTGCTCGTCTCGACGATGGTCCGCACCCACGAGACGGCCGCCCCTCTCGCCGCGGCCCTCGGGCTCGAGCCGATCGAGCGCGACGGCATCCGCGAGGTCGCTGCCGCGGGGCTCGAGATGCGCGGCGACGGGGCGGCGGTCGAGGAGTACATGGGCACGGTCTTCCGCTGGGCCGGCGGCGAGACGTCGATCCGGCTCGCGGGCGGCGAGACGGGCGACGAGTTCGCGGCGCGCTACGACGCGGTGGTGGCGGAGGCGGAGGCGCTCGGGCACGAGGTCGTCGCGCTGATCAGCCACGGCGCGGCCATCCGCTGCTGGGCGGGTCTGCGCTCCCTCGACCTCGATGCGCGCTTCATCGCCGACCACCTGCTCGACAACACCGGCGTCGTCGTCCTCGAGGGCTCGGGCGACGCGTGGACGCTCGTGTCCTGGCAGGGCGAGCCCGTCAGTGGAGTCGGCGCGGCGGCCCCCTCGGGCCCGGCGGGCGAGACCACCGTCTGAGCTGCGGGGCCTCCTCGCCGGTCGAGCAGCGGCGGATGGAGACCGGCCGGAACGAGCGCCGCCGGCCGCGCCATCACGGTAACGATCGCGCAACACTCCGGAAACCAGCTCCGACCAGCACATTCGCTCGCGCCGATCGGTTCATCACCACCCCTGGACCCGCCCCCGCAATTGTCCGACGTTTGCCCCTCGGCGGCTCCGCGGCTACCGTGGTCGGCGGTCCTCACGGGCCCCGATGAACCGGTCCGCGCTCGCACGGCGTCCCCCCAGGACGCGCCGCGATCGTACGGTCAACGGGAGTGGAGGCGGCCCCGAGGCCGCCTCGGACGCTCTCGCCTCCACCCCCTGCCGCGCTGAGCGGCGGGACGCACGCGGAGGCTCGACGCACGGCTGTCCCACGCTCCCGACCCGGCACCACGAGATGAGCGCAGGGCGTCGTCCCTGCGCGCCGACGGAGTGTACGTGCACCAGAACCAGCAGATCATCAGCGAGCCCCGGAGCGAGGCGGGCGCCGATCCCGCGACCCCCGCTCTCGAGGCCCGCCACCTCTTCAAGGTGTTCGGCCGGAAGCCCGACGAGGTCGTCCGCCGACTGGGCGAGGGCGCCGACCGCGGCGAGCTCGCCGGACTCGGCACGGCCGCGGTGATCGACGCGTCCTTCACCGTGCGCCGCGGCGAGATCTTCGTCGTGATGGGCCTCTCCGGCTCCGGGAAGTCCACCCTGATCCGCATGCTGAACGGGCTCCAGGAGCCCTCCGCGGGCGAGGTCCTGATCGAGGGCTCCACCATCACCGGCGTCTCCGAGGCGGAGCTGCGCCGCGTGCGCCGCTCGTCGGTGTCGATGGTGTTCCAGCACTTCGCGCTCCTCCCGCACCGCACCGTGCTCGACAACGTCGCGTACCCGCTCGAGATCCAGGGCGTCCCCGCGGCCGAGCGCCGCGAGCGGGCCCTGCTCGCGGTCGAGCGCGCCGGTCTCGCCGGCTGGCACGAGAAGATGCCCGACGAGCTCTCCGGCGGCATGCGCCAGCGCGTCGGCCTCGCCCGGGCGCTCGCCGCCGACACCGACATCGTGCTGATGGACGAGGCGTTCTCGGCACTCGACCCGCTGATCCGCCGCGAGATGCAGGAGCAGCTGATCGAGCTGCAGCACGAGCTCGGCAAGACCATCGTCTTGATCACGCACGACCTCAACGAGGCCATGTTCCTCGGCGACCGCATCGCGGTGATGCGCGACGGCCGCATCGTCCAGATCGGCACCCCGGAGGAGATCCTCACCGACCCGGCGAACGACTACGTCGCCCAGTTCGTGCAGGACGTCGACCGCGCCCGCGTGCTCACCGCCTCCGCCGTGATGGAGCCCGCCCGCTCCGTGGTCACCCTCGCGGCCGGTCCCCGCGCCGCGCTCCGGAGCATGCGCGACCTGCAGACCTCGGCCGCGTTCGTGGTGGGCGGCGGACGCCGCCTGCTGGGCACGGTCCGCGACCGCGACGTGATCGAGCAGGTGCGCCGGAGCACCGGCGACCTCTCGGCGGTCCTCACCTCCGACGTCGTCACCGTCGGTCCGGACACCGCCCTCAGCGAGGTCATCGAGCCCGCCGTCGAGTCGGCGCTGCCGGTCGCCGTGGTCGACGCCGACGGGCGTCTGCTCGGAGCTATCCCGCGGGTGACCCTGCTCGCGGCGCTCGGCAACGTGCCCGCCCGCACCGGCGAGCACCCGGTGATCGAGCCGCCCGCCACCGTCTCGACCGAGGTCGTCACCGCGACCCTGCACGCGACCGGAGGCCCCGTCGAGGACGCCGTCCTCGCGGCGGACGGAGGTGCACGATGACCGATCTCGGATTCCGCCTCCCGCTCGGCGCCCTCGCCGAGGGTGCCGTCGACGTCCTCACGCAGACCTTCCAGCCGGTCTTCGACCTGCTGCGCACCGTCTTCGGCGCCCTCTACTCCGGCGTCGACCTCGTCCTCGCGACACCGCCCTTCTGGGTGATCGTCGCCTTCCTCGCCGTACTGGCCTACGCCGTCCGCGGCTGGGTCTTCGCGGCCGGCACCGCCGTGGGGCTCCTGCTGATCGTGGGGGTCGACCAGTGGGAGAACGCGATGGACTCCCTCGCGCTGGTGCTCGTCGCCTCCGTGATCGCCATCGCGCTGAGCGTGCCGCTGGGCGTGCTCGCCGCGCGCAACCGCACGGCCTCCGCGGTCATCCGGCCCGTGCTCGACCTGATGCAGACGATGCCGGCCTTCGTCTACCTGATCCCCGCGCTGATCCTGTTCCGGGTCGGAGTGGTGCCGGGCATCGTCGCGACCATCGTGTTCGCGATGGCGCCGGGCGTCCGGCTCACCGAGCTGGGCATCCGCGGCGTCGACCCGGAGCTCGTCGAGGCGGGGGAGTCGTTCGGCTCCTCGAAGTGGCGGATCCTCCGGCAGATCCAGCTGCCGCTGGCCCTGCCCTCGATCCTGGCGGGCCTCAACCAGGTCATCATGCTCTCGCTCTCGATGGTCGTCATCGCGGGCATGGTCGGCGCCGGAGGGTTGGGCGGCGACGTCGTCGCGAGCCTCAACCGGATCGATGTCGCGCTCGGCTTCGAGGCGGGCATCTCCGTCGTGATCCTCGCGGTCGTCCTCGACCGGATGACCGGCGCGCTGGGCTCGCCCTCGCCGGCGAGGGTCGCCCGGGCGAAGAACCGCCGCGCCGTCGTGGCGACCCGCTCGGCCGTCGGCGTCGTCTCGATCGGCCTGGTCGCGTCCCTCGGGGCCGCGACCCTCGCCGCTCCCGCCACCGCCGCCTCCGTCGACAACGGCGACCGCACCGACGTGACCGTCGCCGTGTTCCAGGGCTGGGACGAGGGGATCGCCGTCTCCGCTCTGTGGGAGGCGGTGCTCGAGGAGCAGGGCTACGACGTGACCCTGCAGAACGCCGACGTCGCCCCCGGCTTCCAGGGCCTCTCGACCGGCGACTACGACCTCGCCCTCGACACCTGGCTGCCGCTCACCCACGCCCGGTACGTCGAGCAGTACGGCGACTCGATCGTCGACCTGGGCGCGTGGAACGATGAGGCGAAGCTGACCATCGCGGTCAACGAGGACGCCCCGATCGACTCCCTCGAGGAGCTCGCCGCCGACCCGGGCGTCGTCGGCAACCGCCTGATCGGCATCGAGCCCGGCTCCGGTCTCAACAAGACGACGACCGAGGACGTCATCCCCGGCTACGGCCTGGAGGGGATGGACTACCTCACCTCCTCGACGCCGGCCATGCTCCAGGAGCTCTCGAGCGCGACCGCCGCGGGCGAGAACATCGCCGTCACGCTCTGGCGCCCGCACTGGGCCTACGACGCCTTCCCGGTCAAGGACCTCGCGGACCCGAAGGGCCTGCTCGGGCAGGCGGAGGGGATCCACTCCTTCGGCTCGGCCGCGTTCGACGCGGACTACCCGACGATGAGCCGCTGGATCCGCGACTTCCGGATGGACTCGAAGACGCTCTACTCGCTCGAGAACGCGCTGTTCAACGACGGGGCCGACGACCGCTCCGCCGCCCTCGCCGCGTGGATGGACGAGAACCGGGAGTACGTCGACACGCTGATCACCTGATCCGCCACCACGACGAAGGCCGAGAGGCCGGGCGGCCCCGGACCAGGGCTGTCCCGGCCTCTCGGCCTTCGTCGCGCAGGGGTCAGGCGGCGCTGACCCGGCGTCCCGCGGTGGCGCGGACGAGGAGGGTGACCACCAGCACCACGGCGGCGGCGACCAGCGCGGCGATCCCGGCGGGGACCGAGACGAGCTCGCCGGCGAAGCGGCCGACGGCGACCCAGGAGAGTCCCCAGACGAGCGAGAGCATCGGGGCGATGCGGCCGCGGCCGGTGACCGCGATCAGGAGTCCGACGAGCGCGGCGACGGCGAGGACGACGACCGCCCAGACCGCGGCGCCCGGACCGTCCGCGCTGCCGACTCCGGCGCCGACGAGCCCGGCGGTGACGTTCGCGGCCGTGGCCACGCACACCCAGCCGAGGTAGAGCCCGAAGGTGCCGTCCGTCACGATCGCGTCGACCACTCCGGCCGAGCGGGTGGTCCGCAGGATCACGAAGATGCGCGCGAGCACGGCGAGCAGCAGGGCGATCACGACGACGCTGAGCGTCAGGAAGCCGGCCTGGACGACCAGGATCCACGCGGCGTTCAGGAGGAGGCTCGCGGCGGCCCAGTAGCCCAGCCGGCGGTGGCGGGTGCGGGCGGTCTGCGAGGGCAGGAACTGCCAGATCGCGTAGGCGATGAGGCCGGTGTAGATGACGCTCCAGATCGCGAAGGCGGGGCCGTCGGGAGCGATGGGGGTCGAGGACGCGGTCAGGGCGCCGCCGGCCGCGTTCTGGATCTGCGTGCCGCCCGCGGCGCCCGAGCCGATGAAGGAGCCGATGAGGGCGAGCACCGCGCTCACGGCGACGACGACCTGGCGGATCCGGTCGGCGCGGTCGGGGGTTCGTGTGGCGGTCATGTCGCTCCTCCATTAGTCAGCTGGCTGAGTAATGAGAGTAGCGCGGTTCCGCTCCCCGTCCACTGGGGCTTGCGGCAAGGCCCCGACCCTGGAGAGGGCCGGGGCCGGATTCTCAGGCGCGGGCGGCCGCGTACTGCTCGCGGATCACGGGGCGGTGGTCCGGCGCGGGCTCGGCCACCGAGGTGACGGTCCACGTCGGACGCGATCCGGTCAGCGCCCAGGCGGCCTGCACGGCGGCACCGTCGGCCACGTACTCGCCGGGCGTCGGCACCTGCACGGGCACGTCGAACACCTGCGATGCAGCGAGCTGCACGGCGCGGTTCTGCGCGGCTCCGCCGATGAGGAGGATGCGCCGCGCCTCCACTCCCTGCGCGCGAACGGCGTCGAGCCCGTCGGCCAGTCCGCAGAGCATGCCCTCGATCGCCGCGCGGGCGAGGTTCGGTCGCGTGGTCGAGGCGATGGTCATCCCGTGCAGGCTCGCGGTCGCGTCCGGCAGGTTCGGCGTGCGCTCGCCCTCGAAGTAGGGGACCAGCACGAGGCCGTCGGCACCCGGCTCCGCCTCGAGCGCCAGTGCGGCGAACTCGTCGAAGTCGCTGCCGAGCAGGGTCGCGGTCGAGGCCAGCACGCGCGCGGCGTTGAGCGTCGCGACCAGCGGCAGGAAGCGCCCGCTCGCATCGGCGAAGCCGGCGACGGTCCCGGAGGCGTCGCGCACCGGGTCGTCCGTGACGGCGAAGACGGTGCCGCTCGTGCCGATGCTGACGACCACGTCGCCGGGGCCGGCGCCGAGGCCGAGCGCGGCGCCCGCGTTGTCGCCCGCGCCGGGGCCGACGACGAGTCCGCTCTCGGTGCGGCCCGCCTCCTCCGAGGGGCCGAGCACGCGGGGGAGCAGCGGGCGGTGGCCGAGGGCGCGCTCGAGCAGGTCGAGGTCGTAGCCGTCCGCTCCCCAGTACGAGGTGCCGGACGCGTCGGACCGGTCGGTCGTGAGGGCGTCGAGCTGCGGACCGCGGGCGGAGTCGGGGCCGTAGCCGAGCAGGCGCCAGGTCAGCCAGTCGTGGGGGAGCGCGACGGCGGCGACACGGGCGGCGTTCTCGGGCTCGGCGTCGCGCAGCCAGCGGAGCTTGGTGGCGGTGAAGGAGGCGACCGGCACCGATCCGGTCCGCTCCGCCCAGGCCCCGGCTCCGAGCTCCTCGACGAGCGCGGCGGCGGCGGGCGCGCTGCGGGTGTCGTTCCAGAGCAGAGCGGGGCGGATGACGGCGCCGCTCTCGTCGAGGACGACCATGCCGTGCTGCTGGCCGCCGACCGAGATCGCGGCGACGTCGTCGAGCCCGCCGGCGTCGGCGAGGGCGAGCTGCAGCGCCTCCCACCACGCGGCCGGATCGACCTCGGTGCCGTCCGGGTGGCTCGCCCGGCCGGTGCGCACCACGGCGCCGGTGTCGAGGTCGCGGACGACCACCTTGCAGCTCTGGGTCGACGAGTCGATCCCTGCGACGAGCGTCATCGCTGTCCTCTTTCGTTGGGGGGTGCGGGTTCGGGCGTCCGGTGCGGAACCGGGCCGGATGCAGGAGAACGGACGAGACCCCGTGCCGGTGCAGGGGATCTCGTCCGTCTCAGGTCGTCCCGCGGCGGACCGCGGGCTCAGAGGGTGCGGGTCAGCCGCGGGCGCCGAGCAGGTGCTCGGTGGCCAGCTGCTGCAGGCGCACGAAGCCGAAGCCCTTGCCGCCGAGGTAGGCGTCGGCGTCGAACGACTCGTACGAGGCGGTGTCCGCGAGCAGGTCGTCGTACGACTCGCCCTCGTTCAGCGTCGGGGTGGAGAGCTCGGCGACCTTCGCGGCTGCCAGCGCCTCCTGCACCTCGGGGTCGGCGCGGAAGGCCGCGGCGCGCTCCTTGAGCAGCAGGTAGGTGCGCATGTTCGCGGCGGCCGAGTCCCAGACTCCGGTCTCGTCCTCGGTGCGCGAGGGCTTGTAGTCGAAGTGGCGCGGGCCGTCGTAGGCCGGGACGCCGCCGGGGCCGCCGTTCTCGAGGAGGTCGACGAGCGAGAACGCGTTGTGCAGGTCGCCGTGGCCGAAGACCAGGTCCTGGTCGTACTTGATGCCGCGCTGGCCGTTGAGGTCGATGTGGAAGAGCTTGCCGTGGTACAGCGCCTGGGCGATGCCGGCGGTGAAGTTCAGGCCCGCCATCTGCTCGTGGCCGACCTCGGGGTTCACGCCGACGAGCTCGGGGCGCTCGAGGGAGTCGATGAACGCGATCGCGTGGCCGAGCGTCGGAAGCAGGATGTCGCCGCGGGGCTCGTTCGGCTTGGGCTCGATGGCGAAGCGGATGTCGTAGCCCTTGTCGGTGACGTAGTCGCCGAGCAGGTTGACGGCCTCGCGGTAGCGCTCGAGCGCGGCGCGGATGTCCTTGGCGGAGTCGTACTCGGCGCCCTCGCGGCCGCCCCACATGACGAACGTCTTCGCGCCCAGCTCGGCGGCGAGGTCGATGTTGCGGAGGACCTTGCGCAGCGCGAAGCGGCGGACGTCGCGGTCGTTCGAGGTGAAGCCGCCGTCCTTGAAGACCGGGGCGCTGAAGAGGTTCGTGGTGACCATCGGCACGATGAGGCCGGTGGACTCCAGCGCGCCCTTGAGGCGATCGATCTGGGTCTGGCGCTCGGCGTCGGTGGAGCCGAAGGCGAACAGGTCGTCGTCGTGGAAGGTGAGGCCGTACGCGCCGAGCTCGTCGAGCTTCTCGACCGCGTGGACGACGTCGAGCGGCTCGCGGGTCGGGCCGCCGAACGGGTCCGTCCCGTTGTAGCCGATGGTCCAGAGGCCGAACGAGAACTTGTCGGCGCGGGTGGGGGTCAGGGACATGGGATCCGAATCCTTTCCGGCGACGTCGCCGAATTGTTGTTGAGCCCAACATATCTCCTGAGGATCGAGAGGCGCAACGAGCGGAAGGCCCGGCGCGTCGCCCTTCGGCCCCATCGCGGGTGCCGCCCGCTCGTGCCGCGGAACCGCTCGCGGAGCGGGCCGGTGCCCGGGGAGGACGTCGCGAGGATCGCTTGCGCAAGCGCTTCGACTGTGCGTACAGTCGCTCCAGCACGACCGGTCGAAGCGCTTCGAAGCTCGACCGCGACCGACGACGACGTCCGGCAGGAGGAGCCATGGCGACCATCCACGACGTGGCCCGCGCTGCCGGAGTCTCGATCAGCACCGTCTCCTACGCCCTCTCCGGCAAGCGCTCGATCGCCGCCTCCACACGGCAGCGCGTCGACGACGCGGTGCGCCAGCTCGGCTACCGGCCCCACGCGGGAGCCCGGATGCTCGCCGGGGCGCGGACCCACATCCTCGCCCTCTCCGCCCCGATGCGCGGCGAGCTGCACCTGCCGACCCACATGCGCTTCGTCACCGAGGTGCTCGAGCGCGCCCGGGAGTCGGACTACGACGTCCTGCTGCTCGTCACCGACGAGGCCTCCAGCGGCATCGGGCGCGTCTCCTCCTCCTCGCTCGTCGACGGCATCGTCCTGATGGGCGTCGACGACGACGACGACCGCGCCGAGCTGATCCGCGCGGCCGGGGTCCCCGCCACCTTCATCGGCGTGCCCGCCGACTCCCACGATCTCGCCTGCGTCGACCTCGACTTCGCCGAGGCCGCCCGCCAGAGCGTCCGCCGGCTCGCCGAGCTGGGCCACCGCTCGCTCGGCCTGCTCGAGCACCCGCAGTCCTACACCGACCGCAACGCAGGCTTCGTCCGCCGCTTCGACGAGGCGTTCCGCGCCGAGGCCGCAGCGCTCGGAGTCGAGATCGCGGTCGAGCGCCCGCACATCGGCCGCCCGAGCGCATCGGCCGCGATCGACGCGATCCTCGCCGCACCCGTCCCGCCCACCGCGCTCGTGCTGCACTGCAACGAGCCCGTGGCGGAGGCGGCGATCGAGCGCGTCCTCGAGCGCGGCCTCTCCGTCCCCGGCGACCTGTCGATCCTGGCGGCCTGCGCCAGCTATGACGGCGGCGCCCTCCCGGTCCCCACCAGCAGTCTTCCCCTCCCGTTCGACGCGATGTGCCGAGCGGCCGTCGCGCGGACCCTCCAGCAGATCGACTCCGGCCGCACCGTCGGCGTCGAGCTGCTCCCGCCCTCCTACGTCGACCGCGGATCCCTCGCGGTCGCTCCGACCGGCGCTCCGGTGCCGGCGGTCCCGTCCGGCGCTCCCGCGCCAGTCTCCCTCTAGTCCTCCACCCTCTTCCTGCCCGCTCCGGCTCTGCGCACTGTCGAAACGCTTCGACACCACGCCCCCGCGAGAGAGCGCTCCCTGCACCACCTCCGCAGCACCACCGCACCGTTCGAAGGAGAACCACCGCAATGTCGCTCCGATCCCGCTCCGCCTTCCACCGCCCGACCGCCGGTCTCAGCCGGCGCAACCTCCTCGCCGGCGGAGTCGGCCTCAGCGCGATGTTCGCGCTGGCCGCCTGCTCCGGTGGCGGCTCCGACGCCGGCTCCGACGCGCTCTCGACCACGGTCGACGGCGCCGGCCGCACCCTCACGCTCTGGGACTTCGAGACGCCCGACAGCGACCGCGGCATCGCGTGGCTCGCCGCCCGCGACATCTTCACCCAGGAGACGGGGGCCGAGATCGCGTACGAGTTCAAGGCCTTCGAGCAGCTGCGCACCGGCGCCAGCCAGATCTTCAACTCCAACTCGGCACCCGACGTCGTCGAGTACAACAAGGGCAACGCGACCAGCGGACTCCTCTCGAGCCAGGGCCTGCTCACCAACCTCGACGAGGCGGTCGCGTTCTACGGCTGGGACTCGCTGATCCCCGGCGCGCTCCAGACCACCGCGAAGTACGACGAGAACGGGATCATGGGCTCCGGCTCCTGGTACGGCATCCCCAACTACGGCGAGTTCACCTTCGTCTACTACAACAAGGACGCCTTCGCCGCGAACGGCCTCGAGGTCCCCACCACCTACGAGGAGTTCACGGCCGTCCTCGACGCCTTCGTGGCCAAGGGGATCACCCCGCTGGCCGAGGCCGGCGCCGAGTACCCGCTGCAGCAGCTCTTCTACCAGCTAGCGCTGCTGAAGGCCGACCGCTCCTGGATCACCGACTACCAGACCTACACGGGCGAGGTCGACTTCGAGGACGCGGCCTGGAGCTACGCGGCCGACCAGCTGAAGACCTACGTCGACAAGGGCTACTTCTCGGCCGACGCCTCCGGGCTGAAGGCGGAGGACGCGGGCACGGCGTTCATCTCGGGCGAGTACCCGATCTTCTTCTCGGGCTCCTGGTGGTTCGGCCGCTTCAAGACCGAGATCACCGCATTCGAGTGGGACACGTTCCTCTTCCCGGGCGCCGAGTTCACGATGGGCTCCGCCGGCAACCACTGGGTGATCCCGGAGACGGCGACGAACAAGGACCTCGCCTACAAGTGGATCGACATCACGATGCGACCCGAGATCCAGAACCTCATCGGCAACAACGGAGGCATCCCGCTGGTCGTCGACGAGAGCGCCATCACGGACGAGAAGAGCAAGGCGCTGCTTGCGCAGTGGAAGACGGTCGTCGACGGCGACCAGCTCTCCTTCTACCCCGACTGGCCCACCGCGACCTTCTACGACGACCTGGTCGCCGCCACGCAGGAGCTCATCAACGGCTCCTCCGACGAGTCCGCCATGCTCTCCGACCTCCAGGCCAAGTACGACGACGGAGTCGCCGACATCACGTGACGCGGAAGCGTCACGTGATGTCGGCCACGGCGGCCGGCCCCGCGCCTGCAGGCGCGGAACGGCCGTGGAAGACCTGAGGACGTGACGGCGACCCCTCGAGGGGGTCGCACGAACACCGCCGAGCCTCCCCCCCCCGCTGGATGCCGCTCCGGTACACGACACGCCGTCGCCTCCGTACCGGAGCGGCATCCCGCGGCAGCACACCCACGACCCCGTCCGACCTAGGAGTACCCATGACGACGACAGCACCTCGTCGCGCGGAGAGCGCGCCGCCTCCCACGACGCCGCCCCGCGAGAAGCGCTCCGGCGGCTACTGGCTCTACCTGATCCCCGGGTTCGTGCTCTTCACGTTCATCGTGCTGATCCCGCTGATCTGGAACGTCTACATCAGCTTCACGTCCTGGCGCGGCATCAAGCCGCCGATCTTCATCGGCCTCGACAACTGGATCGAGCTGATGGGCGACGACCAGTTCTGGACCTCGTTCCTCAACTCGGTCTACATGATCATCGCGATGGTGATCGTCCCCACGATCCTCGGACTCCTGCTCGCGGCGATCCTCTTCGATCTCGTCGGCAAGAAGTTCGGCGGGCGCCTGGCGAGCTTCCTCCGCGCCACCTACTACCTTCCGCAGATCCTGCCGACCGTCATCGCCGCGATCGTCATCGGCTGGATCCTCCGCCCCGACAACGGCGCGCTGAACTCGATCCTCGAGGCCGTCGGGCTCGGCTCCCTCTCGCACGACTGGCTCGGCAAGCCGGACACCGCGATGCTCTCGATCATGGTCGTGATGATCTGGGTGCAGCTGGGCTACCCGGTCGTCATCTTCATGGCGGCACTGCAGCGCGTGGACCCCGAGCTCTACGAGGCGGCGGAGCTCGACGGGGCGAACTGGTTCCAGCGCTTCCGCTGGATCACGGTCTCGATCATCCGGCCCGAGATCTTCGTGGTCACCCTCACCTGCACCATCGCCGCGCTGAAGGTCTTCGGCCCGATCTACGCCCTGACCCGCGGCGGCCCCGGCGACTCCACGATCGTCCCCTCCTACTACTCGTACACCGAGTTCTTCCAGAAGCAGCAGGTGGGCTACGGCGCCACCATCGCGACCGCGCTCACGATCGTCATCGTGATCCTCGCCGTGCTGTTCATCCGCGCCCAGGAGCGCGTCGAGCGCAGCGAAGGAGCCCGCTGATGTCGGCCATCGAGACCCTGCCCCTCACCCAGGCCGGCACGCAGGACGCGGACCTCCCGTCCTCCCGTCCCGCCAAGCCCGCGAAGGGCACGACGAAGCGCACCCTCGGCGACTGGGTGATCCTCGCCGTCGCCGTGGTGATCGGGCTCGTGATCATCAGCCCGGTGCTGCTGATCCTGCTCAACTCCTTCAAGACCCCCGCGGAGTACTCGGCGAACGGCCCGCTCGCCTTCCCGACCGGCCTCTCCTTCGACGGCCTCTCGACCTTCTGGAGCCGCGTCGACTTCCCCGAGAAGCTCGGCAACTCGATCCTCATCTCGGGGTCGGTCGCGATCCTCGCCGTCGCCCTCTCGGTGCTGAACGCCTACGCGATCGGCATCGGCCGGGTCCGCGGCCGGAGCTGGATCATCGTCCTGTTCCTGCTGGCGAACATGCTCCCGCAGGAGGCCCTGCTCTACCCGCTGTACTACATGTTCAAAGCGGTCGGGATCTACGACACCCAGCTGTCGGTCATCGTCATCTTCACCGTCATCCAGTCGGCGTTCGGCACCTATCTGCTCTCGAGCGTCTACGGCACCTTCCCGAAGGAGATCCTCGAGGCCGCGGCTCTCGACGGCGCCTCGAAGTGGCAGGTCCTCACCCGGGTGATCGTCCCGATCTCGCGGCCCACCCTCTCGGTGCTGATGATCTTCTTCTTCATCTGGACCTGGAACGAGTTCCTCATCCCGCTGGTCTTCCTGGTGAGCGACGCGACGCAGACCGTCCCGATCGCGATCTCGAGCCTCCAGGGCGACAAGATCATGGACGTCACCACGACCAGCGCGAGCGCTCTCCTGGGCCTTCTCCCGACGCTGATCTTCTTCCTGATCTTCCAGCGCACCCTCACCCGCGGCATCACCGCCGGCGCGGTCAAGTAGCCCTCTCTCCCTCCGTCGGCGCCTCCCTCGCGGGATCCGCCGGCGCGCCATCGAAAGGCACCCCCATGAAGTTCACCGACGGGTTCTGGCAGACGCGGGCCGGATTCACGCCCCTGTTCGCGCAGGAGGCGTACGACCTCCGCACCGATGGCACCTCGCTCGAGGTGATCGCGCCGACCCGGGTCATCCAGGGCCGCGGCGACGTCCTCAACCGGCCGGCGCTCACGGTCACGGTGTCCTCGCCGGCCGAGGGGGTCGCGCGGGTGCGGATCGAGCACTGGCGCGGGACGGCGGTGCGGCCCGGCTTCGAGCTGGCCGGGGGCGACGTCGGAGCGGCGGAGGTGACGGAGTACGGCGGCGTGCTGCGCACCGGCGACCTCGAGGTCCGGATCAGGCAGGGCGCTCCGTGGTCGCTGGAGTTCTGGGACACCTCGACCGGCACGCGCCTCACCGGCTCCGGGCACAAGGCGCAGGGCTACCTGACCGGACCGGACGGAGCCGCCTACCTGCACGAGCAGCTCGACCTCGGCGTCGGCGAGCTGGTCTACGGGCTCGGCGAGCGCTTCGGCCCCTTCGTGAAGAACGGCCAGACCGTGGATGTGTGGAACGCCGACGGCGGCACCTCCTCGGAGCAGGCCTACAAGAACGTCCCGTTCTACCTCTCCAGCCGCGGCTACGGCGTGCTCGTGAACGATCCCGGCCTCGTGTCGTTCGAGATCGGCTCCGAGGCGGTCGAGCGCGTGCAGTTCTCGGTCGGCGGCGAGGCGCTGGAGTACCTGGTGATCCAGGGCCCGACGAAGAAGGACGTGCTGCGGCGCTACACCGGTCTCGCGGGCCGCCCCTCCGTCGTGCCCGCCTGGAGCTACGGGCTCTGGCTGACGACCAGCTTCACCACGAGCTACGACGAGGAGACGGTGAACTCCTTCATCGACGGCTTCGCGGAGCGGGAGCTGCCGCTGTCGGCGTTCCACTTCGACTGCTTCTGGATGCGCGAGTTCCAGTGGACCGACCTCGAGTGGGACCCGCGCACCTTCCCGGACCCCGAGGGGATCCTCGCCCGCCTGCACGAGCGCGGGCTGCACACCTGCGTCTGGATCAATCCGTACATCGCGCAGGCGTCGCCGCTGTTCGCCGAGGGGCGCGAGAAGGGCTACCTGCTCAGAACGGCCTCCGGCGACGTCTGGCAGTGGGACATGTGGGTCGCCGGCATGGCGCTGATCGACTTCACGAATCCGGAGGCGACCTCCTGGTTCCAGGAGAAGCTCCGCGTCCTCGTGCGCCAGGGCGTCGACTCCTTCAAGACCGACTTCGGCGAGCGGATCCCGTCGGAGGGCGTCGTCTGGGCCGACGGGACCGACCCCGAGGCCATGCACAACTGGTACACCCAGCTCTACAACCGCGCGGTGCACGAGGTGCTCGAGCAGGAGCTCGGCGAGGGCCGCGCGGTCCTCTTCGCCCGCAGCGCCACGGTCGGCGGGCAGTCGCTGCCGGTGCACTGGGGCGGGGACAACACCTCCTCCTACGTGTCGATGGCCGAGACCCTGCGCGGAGGCCTCTCGCTCGCGCTGGGCGGGTTCGGCTTCTGGGCGCACGACATCGGCGGCTTCGAGGGCACGCCCGATCCCGGAGTGTTCAAGCGCTGGCTCGCGTTCGGCCTGCTCTCCTCGCATTCTCGGCTGCACGGATCCTCCTCGGTGCGCGTGCCGTGGGCGTTCGACGAGGAGGCCGTGGAGGTCACCCGGCTCTTCACCCGGCTGAAGCTCTCGCTGATGCCCTACCTCTTCGCGGCGGGGGCGGAGGCGGCGAGCACCGGCGTCCCGATCATGCGGCCGATGGCGCTCGAGTTCGAGGACGACCGCAGCGCCGCCCACCTCGACACGCAGTACCTGCTCGGGCACGACCTGCTCGTCGCTCCGGTGTTCACCGAGGACGGCACGGTCGAGTTCTACCTCCCGCGCGGGACGTGGACGAGCTGGTGGACGGGCGAGCGGATCGTCTCGACGGGGGAGTGGCGACGCGAGGTCCACGGCTTCGACTCGCTGCCGCTGTACGTGCGCGAGGGCGCGGTGATCCCGGTGGGGGCCCGCCAGGACTCGGCCGAGTACGACTACCTCGACGGGCTCGAGCTGAGGGTGTTCCCGGGGCCGGACGGAGCGACGCCGGTCCGGGTCGTCGCGCACGACACGGGGGAGGAGACGGCGTTCACCGTGACGCGCTCCGGCGGCGACGTCTCGGTCGACGGCCCGGCCGGCACCTGGACCTGGACCCGCGCCGGAGACTGAGTCGCGCGCCGTCAGCTGAGAAGGGGGTCCCTCGCTCCAGGGCGGAGGGACCCCCGTCTCAACTGACGTTGGGGGCGGCGGGCGCCGTCCGACCCGCCGATAGGCTGGCATCGGCCAGCAGAGGAGACCGCGGATGCCCGACCACGCGACGCGCGGCAACAACCTCGACCGCGTCAGGCGGCACAACCTCTCGGCGATCCTCCGCCTCGTGCACCGCGGCGGCCCCCGCTCCCGCTCCCAGCTGACCCGCCTGACCGGCCTCAACCGCTCCACGATCGCGGCACTGGTCGGCGAGCTGGTGGAGCTCGGCATCGTGCGCGAGCGCGAGCCCGCCACGCCGAACCAGGTCGGCCGGCCGAGCCCCGTCGTCGAGGCCGATCCCGGAGTCGTCGCGCTCGCCGTGAACCCCGAGATCGACGCCGTCACGGTCGCCGTGGTCGGGGTCGACGCCGTCGTCCGCCGCCGCATCCGCCGCTCCGCCTCCGTCCCCACCGCCGAGGCCGCCGCCCGTCTGGCGGCCGAGGCGGTCGCCGAGCTGCTCGCCGAGCTGCCCGAGGAGACGCGGACCGTCGGCATCGGTGTCGCCGTGCCCGGCCTCGTCCGCGACGCCGACGGCCTCGTCCGGGTCGGCCCGCACCTCGGCTGGGACGACGAGCCCTTCTCCCGCATGCTCGCGGACGCGACCGGACTGCCCGTCCTCTCGGCGAACGACGCCAACCTCGGTGCGCTCGCCGAGAGCGTCCTCGGCGCCGGCCGCGACGTCTCGCACCTCGTCTACCTCAACGGCGGCGCGAGCGGAGTGGGCGCCGGCGTCATCGTCGGCGGCGCGCCTCTGCACGGCATCGACGGCTACGCGGGGGAGATCGGCCACACCCTCGTCAACAGCGCGGGCATCGACTGCCACTGCGGCGCCGTCGGCTGCCTCGAGACCGAGGTCGGCCGCGCCGAGCTGCTCACCGTGCTCGGCCTCGACGAGAGCGAGCGGCTGGAGGAGGCGCTCGCCGCCTCCGAGGACCCGGCCGTCCGCGCCGAGGTCGAGCGCCAGCTCGGGCACCTCGCGGTCGCCCTGCGCAACGTGATCAACGTGTTCAACCCGCAGCTCGTGGTGCTGGGCGGCTTCCTCGGGGCGCTGATCGGAGTCGCGCCGGGGTTCCTGGAGGAGCGCCTGGGCCGCGGCGGCCCCTTCCGGGTCGCACTCGACTCCGTGCGCATCGTGCGGACCGAGCTCGGCGCCGATCTGCTCATGCTGGGCGCCGCCGAGCTCGCCTTCGAGCGCCTGCTCGCCGACCCGCTCGGCACTCCGCTCCACCCGGTCTGACCCGACGGCGGTCCGAGGGGTGGCGCCCCTGTCCGACACGTGATCGAATTGATTCGACCGAGCGGCGTGGAGCCGACGAGGTCCGCTCCCGCGCCGAGGACGACACCGGCCGCACCCCTCCCTCCCACCCCGCTGCGCCCTGCGCAGGAAGGCACTCCGTGTCCACTCCCGCCTCGACTCCGACCGCCTCCCTCCCGGTGCACCGCCACCCGGGCGACTCCCTGACGGCCCGCCAGCGCCTCGTCTACGTGATCGTCCTCGGCTCGCTGACCGCCCTCGGGCCGTTCACGATCGACCTCTACCTGCCGGCGTTCCCCGCGCTGCAGAGCGAGCTGAACGTGTCGGAGGCGGCGGTCCAGCTGACCCTCACCGGCACGACCCTCGGCTTCGCACTCGGCCAGCTGGTCGTGGGCCCCTGGAGCGACGCGGTCGGCCGGCGCCTGCCGATCCTCTTGGCCACCTCTCTGCACGTGCTGGCCTGCGTCGGCGCGGCGCTCGCCCCCGAGATCGTCACCCTCGGCGTCTTCCGCTTCCTGATGGGAGCCGGCGCGGCGGCGGGCGGCGTGGTCGCGATGGCGATGGTCCGCGACCTCTTCGGCGGACGCCCGCTGGTGCGGATGCTGTCCCGGCTCGCCCTGGTGTCGGGCCTCGCGCCCGTGCTCGCGCCGGTCATCGGCTCGCAGCTGCTGCTGATCATGGACTGGCGCGGGATCTTCGTCTTCCTCGCCGCCTACGGCGTGCTGGTCGTCGCGGCCGTCGGCCTGCTCGTCGTCGAGACCCGGCCCCGCGCCGCCCGACACGAGCGCGAGCACCGCTCGCTCGTGCAGCGCTACCGGGCCGTCCTCAGCGACCGCGTGTTCCTCGGAGTGGCGGTGATCGGGGGCATGACCTTCGCCGGCCTGTTCACCTACCTCTCCAGCTCCTCGTTCCTGTTCCAGGGCCTCTACGGATTCGACGCGCAGCAGTACGGACTGCTCTTCGCCGTGAACTCGCTCGGCGTCGTCCTCGGCGTGCAGGCGTCCTCCTACCTCAGCCGGAGGATCGGGCCGCAGTGGATCCTCGCGATCACGACGCTGACGCTGTTCACCTCCGCCGGCCTGATCGCCCTCTTCGACGTGCTCGGGCTGGGGCTCTGGGGCACGCTCGTCCCGCTGTGGTTCTTCATCGCGTCCTGCGGCTTCAGCTTCCCGTGCGTGCAGGTCCTCGGCCTGGTCAACCACGGCCGGGAGGCGGGGACGGCCGCGTCGCTGCTCGGAGCGGTCAACTTCGGCACCGCCGGACTGCTGTCGCCGATCTCAGGGGTCTTCGGCGCCGGCTCGGCCGTGCCGATGGCCCTGGTGATGATGGCGACGGCGACCGTGTCGATCCTGGCGCTCTGGCTGATCGTCCGGCCGAGGAGCGTCCCGGCGCTGCAGGACTGAGCGCTCGGCTCCGGGTCCCGGCGGTCCGGCACGCCCCGCTCCTGCAGCTCCTCCCGGGTGTTCGGGCCCTCGCTGGATCCGCTCCCGAGCGCCGCTGCTACAGTCCCCTCCCATGTCCTCCCGCGACTCCTCCGCCCTGCTCGCCGAGCTCTCCGACCCCGACCGCGACGTCCGCCTCCGCGCGGCGATGACCCTGGGCGAGCTCGCCGAGCCCGCCACCGCCGAGCCCCTCGCCGCGCACCTGTGGGAGGAGCCCGACTTCTTCGTCCGCGACGTGCTCACCTGGTCGCTCGGCCGCCTCGGCTCCGCCGCCGTCCCCGTCGCCCGCGAGGCGCTCGGCCGCGAGCCCCGGGTGCGCACGCAGGCGCTGCACGTGCTCAGCAAGATCCTCGACCCGGCGACGCTCGACGACATCGCCCCGCTGGCCGCCGACTCCGAGCCCGCCGTCGCCGCGAAGGCCCGCTTCGCGCTGGGCCGCCTCGGCGACGAGCGCGCCCTGCCGGTCCTGCTCGGCCTGCTCGGCGACGACGACGCGGAGGCGCAGAACGTGCTCACCGACGTCCTCGCCTCCTTCGGCGCCGCGGCCGTCCCCGGTCTGGAGCAGGCTCTCCGCGAGGGGTCCGCGCCGGTCCGGCGTCACGCCGCCGCCGCGCTCGGCTACCTGGGCGACGACGCGCGTCCTGCCGTCGACGCGCTGGACGGGGCCGCCGGCAGCGACGACTCCGCGCTCGCGGTCTCGGCCGTGATGGCGCTCGGCTCGATCACCGGTCCCGACGCGGCCGCCGCCCTCGAGCGGGCCTCCGCCTCGGACGACTCCCGCGTGAGCGCCGTCGCCGCGCGGCTCCTCGCGCGCTCCTCCGAGCCGACCCGGCTCGACGCCCTCCGCGCCGCCCGCCTGGCCCGCGCGGCCGGCTGAGGCGCGCCGCGAACCCCCGCGGGGGAAGGCCGGGGATCCGCAAGGCCGCTCGAACCCTGTCATGAACCCCGCCGCGCGGACGCCGGTCTTCCGATCGGTCGGCCGCGCCGCCCCGCAACCCCCAGCGGGGGAACGCCGGGTGACGGCATCATGTCCGGATGGATCACCGCGACGACCGCCTGTCGACCGAGCCCGGAATCGCGCGCCCCGACGCCGTCCAGCGTGCGCGGATGCGCGAGCAGGTGCCGTCCGACGACGTCGCCGCCCGGCTGCTGACGAAGGAGGCGGCCCACCGGGTCTCCCGCCGCTGGCCGCTGATCTCCGCGTCGCTCGCGATCCTGCTCACGGTGCTGCTCGCCGTGCTGATCGCCTTCCGCCCCACCTCGGCCTTCCGTTTCGACGTGGAGTGGATGGACGAGATCGTCGAGCACCGCTCGCCGGTCTGGGACATCCCGGCCCTCGTCATGAACACGGTCGGAGCGGGGCTCGTCGGCACGACGCTCATCCCGCTCGGCATCGTCGCCGTGCTGCTGGTGTTCCGCAGGCGGTGGGCGGCGCTCTACTACGCGATCGCCGCGCTGGTCAGCGTGGGCGCCACTCAGCTCGTCAAGGAGCTGGTGGGACGCGCCCGCCCGGCCGACATGCTCGTCACCAGCGACTACGGCTCCTTCCCGTCCGGCCACACCGCCAACGCGGCGACGACGGCGATGGTGCTGGCCCTGGTGTTCCCGCTGCTGTGGGTCTGGATCGCGGGCTTCCTCTACACCGTGGCGATGATGGCGAGCCGCACCTACCTCGGCGCCCACTGGCTGAGCGACACCGTCGGCGGCCTGCTGCTCGGGATCGGCGTGGCGCTCGTGGTCTGGGCTCCGCTCGCCGGCCGCCTGCGCACCGAGGCCGAGCTCCCGCACCCGCCGATCTGGATCCGCCGCACCACCTGACCGACGCAGCGCTCCCCGCGAGGGCTTCGAGCCCCTGAGGATCGGCGCTCGAGGAGCGCGGAGGCTCGCCGATCAGGCGAAGGCGGCGAGGGAGTCGAGCTCGTTGAAGGTGTAGACGTGCAGGCCCGCGAGGCGGTCGCCCGCCGCCGCTTCCAGGCGCGCGACGAACGCGGACGGGTCGAAGCGGCGTCCGCGGAGGAGCCCGCCGGCCACCGAGGTGCTCCGCTTCAGGAAGCCGAGCGAGGAGCCCACTCCGATCCGCGCGCCCAGCGTCAGCAGCCGCGAGCGCTCGACCGGCCCCGGCACCCCCGCCCACAGATCGGCCGTGATCCCCGTCTCGCGGAGCCGGTCGGCGTAGCGGACCACCGCGTCGACGTCGAAGCACATCTGCGTGACGATCGAGCGGATGAACGGAGCGCGCTCGCGCAGGTGCCGTTCGATGCTCTCGTCGGAGAGGTGCGGGTGGCCCTCGGGGTAGCCTGCGATGTCCAGGGCCAGCCCGGGTGAGATCTCGCGGGCGTCGCGGATGAGCTCGAGGCTCGTGGAGTAGGTGCCGGCCGCCGAGGACGCGTCGCCCGAGATCACGAACGCCTCGTCGATCCCCGCCTCGCCCATCCGCCCGAGGACCCGCTCGAGTGCGGCGCGGCCCTCGACGTTCCGCGCCGCCAGGTGGGGCACCACGCGGAACCCGCGCCCGGCCAGCGCGACCGCGCAGTCCACGGTCCGCTCGGTCCCGTGCTTCGGCAGGCTCGTCACGGTCAGCGTCACCGCGGAGGGGTCCGGGAACGCCCGCGCGGCGCGCTCGCCGATGTCGTCGGCCGGGATGATCTCGAA
This sequence comes from Rathayibacter sp. AY1C9, assembly GCF_002932315.1. Lineage (NCBI taxonomy): Bacteria > Bacillati > Actinomycetota > Actinomycetes > Micrococcales > Microbacteriaceae > Rathayibacter > Rathayibacter sp. AY1C9. The sequence continues at coordinate 5,243 of NZ_PSVZ01000028.1, read as the reverse complement.
GCGCGCGCGGGTCATCGGCCCAGCCTGCCACGCGGAGCCGGAGCGGTGCGGGTGGTGGCCGCGGCCGCACGAGTGTCGGAGGGGCGCCCTAGCCTGGAGCCGATCGCCGCCCGGTGGTCGCGGAAGGAGTCGCGTGTACCTGGAGTCCGGCCGCGTGGTCACGAGCCCCACCGACCTGTCGAACTGGGCGGCCTGCGAGTGGGCGGTCCTCCGCCGGTTCGACGCCCTGCTGGGCCGCGCCCCGCGCCTCGAGGCCGAGAGGGACGGGATGCTCGAGCGCACCGCGGTGCTCGGCGACGAGCACGAGCACCGCTTCCTCGCCGAGCTGAAGCGCACGCACGAGGTGCTCGAGTTCGAGCGCCCCGAGCCCGCCGGCTACCCCGCGGCGGCCGAGGCGGCCGTCGAGGCGATGCGCGCCGGGGTCGACGTGCTCTACCAGGCCACCTTCTTCGACGGCGAGTTCCTGGGCTTCTCGGACTTCCTCCTCCGCACCGCCGACGGCGCCTACGAGGTCTACGACACCAAGCTCGCCCGGCACGCGAAGATCCCGGCGCTGCTGCAGCTCGCCGCCTACGCCGAGCAGATGCAGGCGCGCGGCATCCGCGTGGGGGAGCAGGTGCACCTCGTGCTCGGCGACGGCTCCGTCACCAGCCACGAGCTGGCCGTCGTCGCCCCGGTCCAGCGGGTGCAGCGCGCACGGCTCCGCGCCGTGCTCGCCGAGCGCCTCGCCGCCGACGAGCCGCTGGCGTGGGGCGATCATCGCTACCCCTCCTGCGGACGCTGCTCGGTCTGCGCGCCCGAGGTCCAGGCGCACCGCGATCCGATCCTCGTCGCCGGGATGCGGCTCGACCAGCGGGCGAAGCTCACGGCGGCCGGCGTCCTCACCCTCGACGCCCTCGCCGAGCACGACGGCCCCGTCCCCGGCCTGGGCGCGGGCACGCTCGAGGGCCTGCGCGCCCAGGCGCGGCTGCAGCTGCGGTCGGAGTCCTCGCCGGTGCCGGCCGTCGAGGTGATCGACGCCTCCGTGCTCGCCGGGCTGCCTGCCCCCGACCCGGGGGACCTCTTCTTCGACTTCGAGGGCGACCCGCTCCACACCGAGGACAACCGCGAGTGGGGCCTCGACTACCTCTTCGGCATGGTCGACGACCAGGAGCGCTTCACCGCGCTCTGGGCGCACGACCTCGCGGCCGAGCGCCGGGCGCTCCTCGACTTCCTCGCGCTCCTGCGGGCGCGCCGGGCCGAGCACCCCCGGATGCACGTCTACCACTACGCCTCCTACGAGCGCAGCCACCTGCTCTCGCTCGCGCTCCGCCACGGGGTCGGCGAGGAGGAGGTCGACGCGCTCCTGCGCGACGGCGTCCTGGTCGACCTGTACCCGGTGGTGCGGCGGGCGCTCCGCGTGGGCTCGCGCAGCTACTCGCTCAAGAAGCTGGAGCCGCTCTACATGGGCGAGGAGGAGCGGGACGCGTCCGGCGTCACGAACGCCGCCGACAGCATCGAGATGTACGTGGAGGCGCGCGCCGCACAGAGGGCCGATCCTGTCGAGGGGCAGCGCGGGCTCGACCTCGTCGCCGAGTACAACGCCTACGACTGCCGCTCCACGCTCCGCCTGCGCGACTGGCTCCAGGAGCTCGCTCCGCCGCGCGAGGAGCTGCCGCCGCTGCTCGAGGTCGAGATCCCCGTGCCCCGCGAGCCGCACCCGGTCGCGGTCGCCCTGCTGGCGCAGGTCGAGGGGATCGAGCCGCGCGAGCGCACGGCCGACCAGACCGCGCTCGCCCTCGCCGGCGCGGCGATCGACTACCACCGCCGCGAGGCCAAGACCTTCTGGCAGGAGCACTTCGACCGCCTCCGGCAGCCGCTGGACGAGTGGGCGGACACCCGCGACGTCGTGATGATCGACCGGGTCGAGGTCGTCCGCGACTGGGCGAAGCTCCCGCGCGCCCGCACGCAGTCGCGCGAGCTGCGGATCCTCGGCCGGCTCGCTCCCGGCAGTCGGCTCGGCACCGGCTCATCGCCGTACCTGGTCTACGAGGCCCCGGCGCCCCCTGGTGCGCCCTCGCCCGGTCCCGGTCTGCGCGGCGCCTCCGAGCGCTCCGAGATCCTCGCGGTCGACGACGACGGGGAGCGGATCGTCCTGCTCCTCAAGGAGGGCCTGAAGGCGGGGGAGGATCCGCACGACGACGCTCCGGTCGCCCTCGCCCCCGCGCCGCCGCCGCGCGCCGCGCCCCAGCCCGAGGCGATCGCGGAGTGGGGCGGCGAGGTCCTCGACGCGCTGCCCGCGATGCTGGCCGACCCGGCGCTCGACGTCCTCCGCCGCGTGCCGCCGGGAGCCGTCGCTCCGGTGCAGGGCGACGACGTGATCGGCGCGGTCGTCACCACTCTGCTCGGACTCGACCGGGCGACCCTCGCGGTGCAGGGTCCGCCCGGCACCGGGAAGACCTACGTCGGCTCCCACGTGATCGCACGGCTGGTGAACGAGCACGGCTGGCGCATCGGCGTGGTCGGCCAATCGCACTCGGTGGTCGAGAACGTGCTGAGCGCCGTCGTCGGCCGCGGCGTCGATCCCTCCCGCGTGGCGAAGGTGCCCAAGAACGGCACATCGCCCGAGGCGCTCGAGGCGGCGCCCTGGGCGCCGGTGAAGAACGCGGCGGCACTCACCGCGGTCCTCGAGGAGGGCGGCGGCTGCGTCATCGGCGGCACCGCCTGGACCTTCGCGAACCCGGTCACCGTGCCGCGCCGCTCGCTCGACCTCCTGGTGGTCGACGAGGCCGGGCAGTTCTCGCTCGCCCCGACGATCGCGTCGGCCGTCTCCGCCCAGCGGCTGCTCCTGCTCGGCGATCCGCAGCAGCTGCCCCAGGTGAGCCAGGGCGCGCACCCGGAGCCGGTCGACGAGTCGGCGCTCGGCTGGCTCGCCGACGGGCACGACGTCCTCCCGCCCGAGTACGGCTACTTCCTCGCGCAGACCCACCGGATGCACCCGGCGCTCTCCGACGCCGTCTCCGAGCTGTCCTACGAGGGCGCGCTGCGGTCGCGGGCGCCGCAGGTGCGCCACCTGGAGGGGGTCGAGCCGGGCGTGCACTCCGTCCCGGTCGAGCACGCGGGCGACACCACCTCCTCGCCGGACGAGGCGAGGCGCGTCGTCGAGATCGCCCTCTCCCTCGTCGGCCGCGCCTGGACCGACGAGCACGGCGAGCGGACGCTGACCGCGGCCGACGTCATCGTCGTCGCGCCCTACAACGCCCAGGGCGGGCTCCTCCGCACCGCCCTCGACGCCGCGGGCCTCGAGGAGACGCCGGTCGGCACTGTCGACCTCTTCCAGGGCAGGGAGGCGGTGGTCGCCATCGTGTCGCTCGCCGCGTCCTCCGGGGCCGACGTCCCGCGCGGAATGGAGTTCCTCCTCCTGCCTAACCGCCTGAACGTCGCGGTCTCGCGCGCGAAGTGGGCGGCGTACCTGGTGCACTCGCCGGCGCTCGCCGCCTCGCTCCCGACCTCGCTGACCGGCCTCGGGCACCTCTCCGGCTTCCTCCGCCTGCTCGAGCAGGGGGAGCGGGCCGCCCTGTGACGGATCCGGTGGCCTAAAGGCGCGCTCCGCTCCGATTCCGTCGGTGCTCGGCATGGTGGACGACGCGATCCGTCGCTACGGTGTCCCCATGAGAATCCTCCTGGTCGGCGCCGGCGGCGTCGGCGACGCCTTCGCGAAGATCGCCGCGCGCCGCTCCTTCTTCGAGCAGATCATCGTCTGCGACTACGACCTCGCTCGCGCCGAGCGCACGGTCGCCTGGATCGCGGAGCGGCACGGTGCCGACGACCGCTTCGTCGCCGCGCGGATCGACGCCTCCGACGCCGAGAACGTCGAGACCGTCGCCCGCGCGCACGGGGCGACCCACGTGATGAACGCCGTCGAGCCGCGCTTCGTCCCGACGATCTTCGCCGGAGCGCTCGCCGCCGAGGCCGACTACCTCGACATGGCGATGAGCCTCTCGCTCCCGCACCCCGAGCAGCCCCACGAGCTGACGGGGCTCAAGCTCGGCGACGAGCAGTTCGCCGCGGCGGAGGAGTGGTCCTCCCGCGGCCGCCTCGCCCTGGTGGGCATGGGCGTGGAGCCGGGACTCTCCGACGTCTTCGCCCGCTACGCCTCCGACCACCTCTTCGACGAGATCGACGAGCTCGGAGTGCGCGACGGCGCGAACCTCGTCGTGCACGACGCGGACGGCCGCGAGATCTTCGCTCCGTCCTTCTCCATCTGGACCACGATCGAGGAGTGCCTGAACCCGCCGGTGGTGTTCGAGCGCGACCGCGGCTGGTACACCACCGCCCCCTTCTCGGAGCCGGAGGTGTTCGAGTTCCCCGAGGGCATCGGCCCGGTCGAGTGCGTGAATGTCGAGCACGAGGAGGTGCTGCTGATGCCGCGCTGGCTCGACGCGAAGAAGGTCACCTTCAAGTACGGCCTCGGCGAGCAGTTCATCGGCGTCCTGCGCACCCTCCACCTCCTCGGCCTCGACAGCACCGAGCCTCTGCGGGTCCGCTCGGCCGGCGGTCCCGTCGAGGTCTCGCCGCGCGACGTCGTCGCCGCCGCCCTGCCCGACCCCGCCGGCATCGGCCCGCGGATGACCGGCAGGACCTGCGCCGGCCTCTTCGTCTCCGGCACGAAGGACGGCGCCCACCGCGAGGTGTACCTCTACCACGTGAGCGACAACGAGTGGACGATGGCCGAGTACGGCACCCAGTGCGTGGTCTGGCAGACGGCGCTGAACCCGGTGGTCGCGCTCGAGCTCCTCGCGACCGGCGTGTGGACCGGCGCCGGAGTGCTCGGGCCGGAGGCGTTCAGCGCCGACCCGTTCCTCGAGCTGATGGCCCGCCCCGAGGCCGACGGCGGGTACGGACAGTCCTGGCACGTCCGCGAGGACTGATCGGCGCCGCCGACCTAGGCTGAGCCCATGAGTGACGACGACGGGCTCGCCTCGGCGAGGGACGAGGCGCGCGCAGCCCTGGAGGCCGCCCGCCGACTGCAGGCGGAGGCCGCCGAGGCCCTGGCGCGAGCGGAGGCGGCGGCCGCGGCGCTGAACGCGGCGGCCGGCCCGGAGGAGGCGGAGGCCGTCGCGGACGACGTGCGGCTGGTGGCGGCGTCGGGGAGCGGAGCGGAGCAGTCCGCTGCTCCCGTTGCTCCGGACGCCGTCGCTCCGGACGCCGTCGATTCCGGTCCGATCGTTCCGGATGCAGATGCTCCGCCCACCCCCTCGGCG